>CAJXMX010000081.1 GCA_913056355.1 uncultured Opitutales bacterium | reverse complement strand
CTCGAGGAGCAAGCCAATCCCGAAGGGGACACGGCTCTCCCGCGCCGTAACTTCGGTGGCTGATCCAGCCTGCCTCAGATAATCAGGCCTTTCCCCCACGGGCGGTTCCAACAGGAGCCGCCCGTTTTTTATTTGGCGGCGGCCCGGGTCATCCGGTCCCGCAAGGCGCGGGACAGGCCGTTTGGCGATTCCGCCGGGAATTCGCAGTGAATGGCCTTGAAGGAACCTTTATCCAGTTTCCGCAGGACGGCAAAGAGGGATCTTCCGACCTCCTCCAGGTTGCCGTCTTCCGAGAGCCAAAAGACATTGGGCGAGAATTCCGTCCCGTCGGGGCGTTGCAGCAGGAGGACGGCCTCGTCCTCCGGCGGATTGGGACGCCGGGTTTGTTCGAAGAGAAGGAGCGGCGTTGACGGGCTGTAGTGACGGGCAAAGGTGCCGGGAGCGGCGGCGGGAACATTTTCCGCCGCCTTGGAGGAGCGGATGGAGACCGGACGACCGAGGAGTTTACCGATCGCTTCCGCGGTGACCGCACCCGGGCGCAGGATCGTAGGATTGTCCGGAGAGGAGATATCCAGGATGGTCGATTCCAGGCCGACTTCACAGGGACCTCCATCCAGGATGTAGGGGACCCGGTCACCGAAGGACTCGGCGACATGGCCGGCCCTGGAGGGGGAGATATATCCGAATGGATTGGCGCTGGGGGCTGCAAGAGGCGCGGCGGTCCGCCGGAGCAGCTCCTGGGTGGCCGCGTGGCGGGGCATGCGCAGGGCCACGGTTGATTTCCCGGCGGTGACGATATCCGGCACGACCGGTTTCTTGCGGAGGATAATCGTCAGGGGCCCGGGCCAGAAATGTTCCGCCAGCCGGATGAAGGCCGGGGTCGTTTCAGCCAGGTTGCGGGCCATCTCAATGCCCGTCACATGGACAATGAGCGGATCCACCAGCGGACGGCCCTTGACCGAGAAGATCCTGCGGCAGGCAGGCTCGCTGAGGGCCAGTCCCGCCAGCCCGTAAACGGTCTCGGTCGGAATGGCAACCATTCCGCCGGACCGGAGAATACCCGCAAAAAACTCAAGGTTGGCCGCCGTTGCCGGATAGACAAAAGAAGAGGCTCCCTTGTCCGGGGGAGCCTTCTGTTCGGAATCTGGACTGTCTGCGGACACGAGAACCGTGTTTGGGCAGTCTTCCGGGACCTTACTTCATCAGAAGAAGGTTCCGGGCCTGCTTGATAATTTTGGTCACGTGGCGCTGTTGCACGGCTGTCAGGCCGGTGATGCGGCGCGGAAGGATTTTTCCGGTATCGGTTACGTAGCGGGAAAGGATCTCAACGTCGGTGCACGTGAGTTCAAGCGGGTTCTTCTGGCGTTGTTCCTCGGTTGTCATAAGCGGCCCAAAGAAGGCATATTGAAATTCCATGGCAAGAAAAAAGTGCCTTCGCGGCAGGCGGGAAAGCCCCGGCGTTCTTTCTTGAGTTTGCATAGGCCATTTGCCAACGTCCACCCATCTTCCGCTCCTGATGAATTTTCGTAATTTTCCCGCATCCCTGAGGTTGGCCGGCCCGGCCCTTGCCGGCCTGACTTTGTTCCTCATCTGGGACCAGCACTATTGGTGGAAGCTCCGGGACGAGTACGCCTTCGGCTTTATCGTCCCCCTCTTTGTGGCCTATGTCCTGTACGAGCGCTGGCCCCGGATCGCTGGTTCCCTGAGCGGGGAAAACAAGCTGGGAGGCGACCGTTTCCAGCATGACCGGCCTCTGCCGGGGAACCTCGTCCAGGTCATGGCGCTCCTGATGGTCCTGGGGGGGCTTTGCAGCTTTCTCCTGGGCGTTGTCTACCGGGCCATGGAAGGGCAGAACCTGATTACATCCAACCTTCTCGCCTTCGGCTATGCCATCCTTCTATTGGGGGCGGCTTATCTTTACTTCGACAAACGGAACAGCGGAGAGCCCATTCCCTTCCCGGAGCGCTGGCACCTGGCCCTGCTCTTCCTTTTCCCGGCGCTGATCTGGATGCTCTCGGTGCCGATGTTCCATGCCCTCCACAAGACCATCAGCACCTTCCTCATGAACAAGGTGGCGATAGTCGTCTATCACGTCTTCGATCTCCTGGGATATGCCGTGGTGAGGGAGGGGAGCGTGCTCCGGCTGCCGCTTGGAGACGTCGGGGTGGAGGATGCCTGTTCGGGCATCCGGTCGTTGACCGCCTGCCTTTTCGCCGGCTCTTTCCTCGGGGCGGTTTATTTTGACCGGCTCTGGAAGAAAGTGTTTCTTGTCGGTACAGCGATGCTCTTTGCCTTTCTCAACAACATCCTTCGCAGCCTCTTCCTGACCGCTTGGGCTTACGCCAAGGGACCGGAAGGGCTGGACCACCATGTCACCATCGCCGGGCTGGATCTTGGCAATGTTCATGATTTCACGGGCTGGGTGGTTCTCGGATTGACGGTTGTCTGCCTGCTGATCCTGGTTAAACTTTTCAGTATTCGCCTGGAATATGAACTCCCAACCGATTTACCCCATGAAAACACTGCTTCTGACCAATGAGTACCCTCCCTACACCTACGGCGGTGCCGGCGTCCACGTCGAGTATTTGAGTCGTGAATTAAGCCGTCTGATGCCGGTCGAGGTCCGCTGTTTCGGGGACCAGAAGGTGGAGAATCCCGACCTTTCCGTATTTGGCACCCAAATCGACATGGGTGGATACACCTGCCCCAAGAACCTGGCCAGTGTCTTTGGCTCCGCCCAGCGCTGCCTCAATTTCAATACCCGGGACGTTGATGCCGATGTTGTCCATTGTCACACCTGGTACACCCACCTGGGTGGAATCATGGCCAAGCTCAATTACGGAATTCCGCTGGTCATTACCGTCCATTCCCTGGAACCCCTGCGTCCCTGGAAACGGGAACAGCTGGGGGGCGGCTATGATTTCAGCTGCTGGGTGGAGAAGACCGCAATCGAGATGGCCGATGCCGTGATCGCCGTCTCCGAGGGGACCAAAAATGATGTACTCAAGCTGTTTCATGTGGATCCGGCCAAGGTGCATATCATCTACAACGGAATTGACCCGACCGAGTACCAGAAGGTGGATCCGTCCCCCGCCTTGAAAAAGTACGGGATCGATCCACAGAAACCCTTCGTCCTATTTGTCGGACGCATTACCCGCCAGAAGGGAATTGTCTACCTGGTCAACGCCATCCGTCACCTCGATCCGGGTTTCCAGGTGGTCCTTTGTGCCGGTGCACCGGACACGCCGGAGATAGCCGCCGAAATGAAATCAGCGGTGGAAGCAGCCAGCAAGGAGCGGGAAGGCATCTTCTGGATCGATGAGATGGTGGACAAGAAGACGGTGATCCAGCTCTATTCGGGCGCGGATGTTTTCTGCTGCCCTTCCATTTACGAGCCGTTCGGGATCATCAACCTGGAAGCGATGGCTTGCGAGACCCCGGTGGTGGCATCCAGCGTGGGCGGAATCCCTGAAGTCATCGTGCATGACGAGACCGGGTACCTGGTTCCCGTCTCGCAGCTCCATGAGTCTCCCTTCACGCCTTTGCGTCCGGACGATTTTTCCAAGGACCTGGCCCACCAGATCAACCGCCTGATGTCCCATCCCGATCGCCGGGAAGCCTTTGGCAAGGCTGGCCGGAAGCGGGCGGTGGACACCTTCAGCTGGGCCAGTATCGCCCGCCAGACCGCCGATCTCTACGCTTCCCTGGCCAAGTGACGCCACCTTAACCTCAAATCGCAACCAGCATGAAATCCATGGATAAATTCGGCGGCCCGGCCCGCGTTGTTGTCGACCACGTCGCTCCTTCCATCGGGGGCGGGATCTTCGCCGTGAAGCGACCGCTGGGTGAAGCTTTCAACGTCCTTACCCACGTCATAGCGGACGGTCACGATCACCTCGATGTGGTCTTGGCCTATCGTCAGGGCTGCACCGGAAAATGGATCGAGGTTCCCATGCAGGACCTCGGCAACGACGAGTTTTCGGCCAGCATCAATCCCGAGGGGATAGGCTTTTATGAATACCGGGTCGTCGGCTGGGCGGATCCCTTTCGGAACTGGCACATCGGGTTTGTGAAGAAATCCGACAGTGGCGATGCCAAGATCGGTGTGGAACTCGATATCGGGGCCCGCCTGGTCGAGGAAGCGGCCACCAGGGCCAAGGGGGGAGATGCCAAACAGCTGAAAGCATGGGCCGGCTTTATCGGTGACCACAGCCGGGACCTGATGCAAAAAATCTCCCTCGCGCGGTCATCCGATTTCTATCACCTGGTCCGCAAATATCCGGACCGGTCCCGGGAGACGACCAGTGAGGCCTTCCAGCTGCTGGTCGAGCGGGAAAAAGCCTTTTTCAGTTCCTGGTATGAATATTTCCCCCGGTCCTGCGCCGGCGACGCCAGCCGTCACGGCACCTTCAAGGATGCCGCGAAGCGCTTTCCGGAAATTGCCCGGATGGGATTCAACATCGTCTACTTTCCGCCGATCCATCCCATCGGTCGAGTCTTCCGCAAGGGACGCAACAACGCGCTGGAGGCCCACGAGGACGATGTCGGCAGCCCATGGGCGGTCGGATCGGAGGAAGGCGGCCACAAGTCCATCCATCCCCAATTGGGGACCATGGAGGATTTCCAGGACCTTCTGCGGGAAGCCGAAGGCTACGGGCTGGAGGTGGCCATCGACATCGCCTTTCAGTGCGCCCCCGACCACCCATACGTCAAGGAGCATCCCCAGTGGTTCAAGTGGCGGCCGGACGGTACGGTCCAGTATGCGGAAAATCCCCCCAAGAAATACCAGGACATCCTGCCCTTTGATTTCGAGACGGATGACTGGAAGAACCTGTGGAAGGAACTGAAGAGCGTCTTTGATTTCTGGATCGGGGCCGGTGTGAAGATATTCCGGGTCGATAATCCGCACACCAAGCCCATGGAGTTCTGGCGCTGGTGCATCGGGGAGATCAAGCACGAGCATCCGGAGGTTCTTTTTCTTTCGGAGGCTTTTACCCGTCCCAAACGCAAGTACCGTCTGGCCAAGGCCGGTTTCACCCAGGGGTATACCTATTTCACCTGGCGTAACCACCCGCACGAGGTCCGCGAGTACCTGACCGAGCTGAGCCAGTCCGAGGTCAAGGACTACTTCATTCCCAATTTCTGGCCCAACACGCCCGATATCCTGCACGAGGACCTGCAGAACGGGAACCGGGCCACCTTTTTGGGACGCTACATCCTGGCCGCCACGTCCTGCGCCAATATCGGTATCTACGGCCCCGCCTTCGAATTAATGGAAAGCGAGCCGTTTCCCGGAAAGGAGGAGTACAACCACAACGAGAAGTACGAGCTGAAAAACTGGGATTGGGACCGGCCGGGGAACCTGAAGGATGACATCGCCCGGGTGAACCATCTTCGCAACACCCACAAGGCCCTGCAGCGCACCAACAACATCCGCTTTGTCGAGACCGACAATCCGCGGATCCTGGCCTTCCTGAAGCAGACTGCGGACCGGCGGGACCAGCTGATCGTGGTGATCAACTTCGATTGGCACCACGCCCAGATGGGCAACCTCTTGCTTCCCTTGCAGGAGATGGGAATCGGGTCGGACCGGGCCTTTCAGGTGCGCGACCTCAATGATCCCGGTCAAGCTGTCTTCGACTGGCGGGGCGCCCGGAACTTTGTCCATCTGGACCCACGCAAGAGTCCGGCCCATATTCTCCAGGTTATCGCCTAACCCTGGCTTTCGAAATCCACCACGGCCCGGTCTGAAGTCGTCTTCTGGACGAATTCGATCACTTTCCGGTGTTCCGGGTGGACCCTGTACGCTTCCAGGTCGTCCCTGGATTTGAATTGGGTCATCAATCCGACCTCGTAGGAAGCCGGGCTGCGGCTGAAGTCCAGTCCTGCCTCCAATTTAACCAATTCCGGAATGGAGGCCGGCAGGTCCTTGAGCTTTTCGACCAGAATGCGGGCATTTTCCGCCCCGGTATGCCCGTCGGCTTCGGGTTGCATTTTGAAAAAGACCAGGTGTGTGATCATGCCTGTTGCAAGGATCAATCGATGATTTCACGCTCGATGAGGTCGATCAGGTCCTCCGTGTCAGCGGCGAACTTGCGTATACCCTCAGCCAGCTTGTCGGTTGCCATGGGATCGGCGTTCATATGCCAGCGGAAAGTCTTTTCATCGGCTTCCAGTCGCTGGATGGGCTCTGCCTTGGCCCGGGCCACCGAGAGCTGTTGTTCCAGCGGCTCATGGGAACTTTTCAGTTCCTCCAGCAAGTCCGGGCTGATGGTCAGCAGGTCGCATCCGGCAAGGGCCTGGATTTCCCCAATGTTGCGGAAACTGGCGCCCATGACCTGGGTCTTCAAGTCGAAGTGCTTCAGATAGTGGTAGATCTGGGTCACCGATTGTACCCCGGGATCATCCTGCGGCGTGTAGTCGCCGCCGGTCTGGGCCTTGTACCAGTCCAGGATGCGCCCGACGAAGGGGCTGATCAGGGTGCAGTTGTTCTCGGCCGCCCTGATGGCCTGAACCAGGGAAAAAAGCAGGGTCAGGTTACAGTGGATGCCTTCCTCCTCCAGTTGCCGGGCGGCCTCAAGGCCTTCCCAGGTGGAGGCGATCTTGATCAGGATCCGTTCCCGGTCGATACCCTGGTTGTCGTATAGCTTAATGATGTGACGCGCCTTTTCCACCGTCCTTTCCACGTCAAAGGAAAACCGGGCATCGACCTCGGTTGAAACCCGTCCGGGTATGATGCTGAGGATTTCCCTGCCGAACAGGACCAGCAAGTGGTCGAGGACACTTTCCACCAGGTTGGTTCCATGACTGCCTTCGCGTTCGGCCATTTCCGCAGCTTTTTCCAGCAAGTGGGAATAAGCTTCCATCTGGACGGCCTTGTAGATCAGGGTCGGGTTGGTCGTCGCATCCTGCGGTTCGTAGGCCTTGATGGAGCCAAAGTCGCCGGTATCTGCCACCACGGTCGTGTATTGCTTCAATTGCGCCAGCTGATTCGTGGTCTTTTCGGTGGTTGTGCTCTCGGAACTCATGTTGGTAATTTGGGTGAAAACCCTGCGATTGACAACCATGGAACGAAGAATCCGGATTCGCCGGAGTCGGAGGCCGGCCTCTTCCCGCGGGCAGTGCCGGAACGTTCCCAGTTTGGCAAAAAATCCACAAAAATCATGCTTCTCCGGGAAATTGGAACACAACTGGCTGGACTTTAGCGATTGACAAGAAATTGAAGAGCTTTGTCATATTCAACCGGTTAAATACCAAAACAGAAAACTACAACGAGATGACTAACATGAAAAAGATCACAGCTATTTTGGCTAGTGTCATGGCAACAGCTTCCCTGGTTGAGGCCTCCGAGCTCTCCGTTAGCTCGACCTTCGCCTGGGAATCCGACTATATCTTCCGTGGTGTACGTCTTGCCGACGAATACATCGCTCCGTCCATTGACGTTAGCTATGGCGACTTCTACGCCGGGATTTGGGCTGCGCTTCCAGTTGAAAGCATGAAGTGGGATGGGACTGACCAGAATGAGGTCGACTATTACGCTGGTTATGGTTTGGGACTGAGCGAAACCATCAGCGCTGATTTCGGATTCACCTATTACACCTACCCGGAGACCACCGACGACTTCTTCGGCAGCGGCAACACCTTCGAGATCTACGGCGGCCTGAGCTTCGACGTGCCTTTCAGCCCGGCGGTTTATGCCTTCTACGATTTCGATCTGAAAGCCCTGACCCTGGAAGTTTCCGGAGGCCATTCCATCGACCTGACCGAGGAATCCGCTGTCGATTTCAGCGTCTACTTCGGTAATGTGAACCCGGATTCAGGTGGCGATTACTTCTACTATGGTGCCGGTGTTTCCTACAACTACTCCCTGACGGAACATGCCGCGGTGAGTGTTGGAGTGAACTTCTACGGCGCTGACGAAGCCATGGAAGCCGACGGCAGCAAGAACAAGTTCACCTGGGGAGCCAGCTTCTCGGCTGGATTCTAAGCTCCGGTCAGCTTCTTGATCCAATTTTCGCGCGCGTCCGGCAGCCGGACGCGCGCTTTTTCTTTTTTAGGAAATAAAGTTGACAGGGTAGGGGCTAAACCTACGGTGCTTCCTTTTTTCTGAACATGAAAAGCTATTTGGCAAAACAGGGTGAAATTGAACCCAAATGGTATGTCATCGATGTCGAGGGACAGGTCCTCGGTCGGGTGGCTGTCCAGATCGCGAACATTCTCCGTGGGCGTCACCGCCCGACCTACACCCCGCACATCGACACCGGCGACTTTGTCGTGGTGGTCAATGCGGAAAAGGTGGTGGTCACCGGTCGCAAGGAGGACCAGAAGAAGTACATGTTCTACAGCGGGTACTTCGGCAACGAGAAGTATATTGGTATCAAGGACTTCCGGAAGCGTCGCCCGGAATTCATCATCGAGCACGCGGTCAAGGGGATGCTGCCGCGCAATCGCCTGGGCCGGGCCCAGCTGAAAAAGCTGAAGATCTACGCCGGGCCGGAACACCCGCATGCCTCCCAGAATCCGGAACCGTACAGCGCTTAACACCTTTTGAATTGAAATGAGCGAAACAGCCACCACCTTTACCGCCACCGGACGCCGCAAGCGGGCCACTGCCCGGGTCCGGCTGATCCCGAACGGCTCGGGCACCTTTACCGTCAACGGCAAGGACATGGAGTCCTACTGCTATTTTGAAACGCTTGCCCGGTCCGCCGAAGGCCCGCTGATCACGGTTGATCTCAAGGGCAAGTTTGATGTTGTCGCCAAAGTCGAGGGGGGCGGACCCAACGGGCAGGCCACTGCGATCGCCCACGGATTGGCCCGTGCTCTTGAGAAGTACGACGGCGAACTGCGGAGTGCCCTCAAGAAGGCCGGACACCTCAAGCGCGACCCTCGCCGACGCGAACGCAAAAAGGCTGGACAGCCGGGAGCCCGCAAGCGCTTCCAGTTCAGCAAGCGCTAAGGCGTTCTGGTCTCGAGGCTTCGATTCCTTTTCGAAGGGTCCTTTCTTCCTCGGCAGTCGCCTGCCGCGGACAGAAACGGACCCTTTCTTGTTTCCCTTCCTTAATTTCAACCATTTCCACATTCCATGCAGACAATCGGTATCGTTGGCGCCTCCGGGTATTCCGGCGAGGTGCTCCTGGAGATCTTATCACGGCATCCCAAAGTCAAGCGGCTGGTCGTTGCTTCCAAATCGCATGCCGGCAAGCGGGTGGATAAAATCCTTCCCCGGCTGAGCGGGCAGTTGGGCGAGCTGGCTTTCGTTCCCGCCGACCCGGAGGCTCTGGCCAAGGAGGAGGTGAAGGTCTGGTTCCTGGCCCTGCCCCATGGCGTGGCCGCCCGGTATGCGCTGAAACTGGTTGAGGCCGGCCGGATCGTGATCGACCTGAGCGCCGATTTCCGGCTCTACTCGGCGAAGACTTACTCCGCCTACTATGGTCAGGAGCATCCCGCGGCGGATCTCTTGCCCAAAGTCCCCTATGTGCTGCCGGAGGTAACGGCTCCCGGCTGGGAAACCAGCAACCTCATCGCCTGTCCCGGCTGTTATCCGACCAGCATCCTGCTGCCCCTGCTGCCCCTGCTCAAGAATGGCCTTATCGCCGGGGACGGCATTGTCATCAATTCCCTCAGCGGTATTTCCGGTGCAGGGAAGAAGGAGGACCTGTACTACAGCTTCTGTGAGCGGAGCGACAGCGTCGTGGCCTATGGCCTCGGCAAGCACCGGCACCTGTCCGAAATCGAGGAACAGCTGGCGATGGCGGCGCGCAAGTCCGTGGCGGTACAGTTTACCCCTCACCTGGTCCCCATGATGCGGGGGATCGCCAGCACCATGGTGATTCCCCAAAAGGTATCCACCGAGGCGGTCTATTCCTGCTGGAACAAGGTCTACGCCAAAAAGCCGGGGATTGGAATCCTGCCCACGGGGACGCAACCGGACACCCGGAACGTCCTGCACCGGAACCGCGTGGACATGTCCGCCTACGCGGACCAGCGGACCGGCAACCTGATCATTACCAGTGCCATCGACAACCTGATGAAGGGAGCCAGCGGCCAGGCTGTGCAGATCATGAACCTGCGGCTGGGCTGGCCCGAATTCAGCGGACTTTCCTGAACCCGATCGAGGAGACCGGCATGAGCACTTTCGTTAAAAAGGAAAACAGTCACGGATGTGTTGACACGCCCGGATTCCGGATGGCCGGAGTCCACTGCGACATCCGGGACAAGAAAGACAACCGGCTGGACCTGGCCCTGATTGTCTCCGAGCGGCCCTGCACCGCCGCCGGGGTCTTCACCCGCAACAAGGTGGCGGCGGCTCCGGTCCGGCTGGACCGGAAAGTCCTGGCCCGGGGCGGCCCCTTCACCGCCATCGTGGCCAACAGCGGCAACGCCAATGCCTGCACCGGGACGGATGGAATGGCCGATGCCGCCGATATGCAGGTGGAGGTGGCGGCCCGGCTGGGATGCAGCCCGGAATCCGTTTTCGTCTGCTCCACCGGCCGGATTGGCAAGCGTCTCCCGATGACCCGGATCAAAACCGGTATCGGCGAGGCGGCAGCAATCCTCGATCATTCGGCTGAGGCCGGCTGGAACGCGGCCGACGCCATCCTGACCTCCGATACGCGCCGCAAGGTCTGTTCCGTGGTGGTTGAGACATCCGAGGGAAACATCCACATCTCCGGAATGGCCAAGGGGGCCGGCATGATCGAGCCTAACATGGCCACCATGCTGGCCTTTATCTGCACCGATGCCGAGGTTGAGGGGGAAGATTTGCAGGCCGCCCTGACGGCTTCCACGGAAACCACCTTCAATGCCGTGACTGTTGACGGTGACGAAAGCACCAACGACACGGTCCTGGTCCTGGCCAACGGCGCCAGCGGCGTCCGCATGCACCGGGGCATGGAGGAATGGCCGGCTTTCCAGGCCGCACTGGAGGCGGTTTGCGGGGACCTGGCCAGGAAAATCGTCGGGGACGGGGAAAAGATCACCAAGGTCGTGGAATTGATTATCAAGGGCGCGGCCGGTGCCGAAGATGCGAAGCTGGCGGCCCGGGCCGTGGCCAACTCCCTGCTGGTCAAGTCCTCCTGGTACGGAAACGACCCGAACTGGGGGCGGGTCATGGACGCCCTGGGCTACAGCGGGGCCGACCTGAGCGAGGATTCGGTCTGCGTCTGGTATGCGGACTACAGTGAAGCGGAACCCGTACCCGCTTTCCAAAACGGCCGGACTTTTCCGGAGAACCTGGAGTCCTGGCGGGCCATCGTGGCCGGAAAGAAATTCCGCATCATCGCCGACCTTGGCCGGGGGGATGCCAGCTGTCGGGTCTGGTCGACGGACCTGACCGAAGGCTACGTAAACTTCAACAAATCCGAGTAATGAGGCCTGTCGATATCAGCGTTGAGTCCAAGACTGAAGTCCTCCTTGAGGCGCTTCCCTACATCCAGCAGTTCCGGGGCAGCATCTTCGTGGTTAAATTCGGGGGCTCCTTCATGGACACCGAGCAGGCCCAGGTGGGAGTCGCCACCGACCTGGTTTTCCTGGCCACGGTGGGGATCCATGTGATTGTCGTCCATGGGGGCGGCCCGGCGATCAACAAGGCCATGAGCGAGGCCCGGATGGAGCCGGTCTGGAAGAACGGGCTGCGTTATACCGACGAACGGACCATCGGCCTCGTGGAGAGCACGCTGAACAACATCATCAACCTGGGTATCTGCGAGAATATCCAGTTGCGGAAAGGCCATCCGATCGGGGTCAAGGGGCAGGATATCTTTCGCTGCCGGCGGCTGGACCGGGATTCCGATGGCAATGAGGTGGACCTTGGCTTTGTCGGGGACATCACCAGTGTGGAGACGGCCAAACTGAAGCGCTTCCTCGAGCAGGGTTACATTCCCATCGTCTCGCCCGTCGGGCGGGACAAGGACGGGCAGTTGTACAACACCAATGCCGACACCGCGGCGGCCCACCTGGCTGCGGCCATCGGGGCCCGGCGCCTGGTCTATCTCTGCGATGTTCCCGGCCTGTTGCGGGATCCCAAGGATCCCGCTTCACTTATCTCCAGTGTTTCTGAACAGGAGGTTCCCGGCCTGAGGGCCGAAGGGGTCATTGGCTCCGGAATGCTGCCCAAAGTGGAAAGCGCCATCAACGCCATGGAGCGAGGGGTTCACCGCGTCCACTTGATCGACGGGCGCATGCCGCACAGCATCCTTCTGGAAATCTTTACCGACAAGGGGATCGGCACGGAGATCGTGCACGCCTCCTGAGTCCGGAGAACATTTATGGCATCAATAACATCCAGTAAAGTCACGTCGGAGAAGGTCGCCGCCCTCTACGACGCCCACATCCTCAAGAACTACGGCCCTGCGCCCATGACCCTGGTGCGTGGCGAGGGTAGCTTTGTCTGGGATGCGGAAAACCGACGCTATCTGGATTTTTGTACCGGGATTGCCGTGAACACGGTCGGTCACAGCCACCCGCACTGGGTGAAAACTGTTTCCGAGCAGGCCGCCCGGCTGGTCCACGTCAGCAACCTCTTCCACGTCCCGCAGCAGGCCGAGCTGGCCCGGCGCCTGTGTGAAAAGGCGGGGGGCGGAAAGCTGTTCTTCTGCAACAGCGGGGCCGAGGCCAATGAGTTCCTGATCAAGCTGGCCCGGCTCTGGGGCCGGAAACAGTCGGGAGGCGAGGAAGGCCGGCGCTTCCGCGTGATCACCGCCGAGAACGCCTTTCACGGCCGGACCTTCGGCGGCATGGGCGCCACGCCCCAGGCCAAGGTTCAGGGCGGCTTCGCCCCCATGCTGGAAGGATTCCGGCATGCCCGCTTCAACGACGCGGAGAGCTTCCGGGAGCAGGTTGACGAGAGCGTCGCGGCCATCCTCCTGGAAACCATCCAGGGAGAGGGAGGTATCCATCCCGCCACTACGGAATTTCTCCGGGGAATCCGCCGGCTCTGCGACGAGAAGGGGCTGATGCTCCTCATCGACGAGGTCCAGTGCGGAATCGGCCGGAGCGGCAAGTTCTTCGCCTTCGAGCACGCCGGGATCCGCCCGGACGCCATCGGCATGGCCAAGGGACTGGGAGCCGGGTTCCCCATCGGGGCCGGCTGGATCGCGGACGCCTTTGCCGACCTCTTCACGCCCGGGTCGCACGGCACCACCTACGGAGGCAATCCCCTGGCCTGCACGGCGGCCCTGGCGGTTCTCGACATCATCGAGGAAGAGGAGCTCCTGGCCAAGGTCACGGAGCGTTCCGCCTCCTGGCACAAATCCCTGCAGGCCCTGGTCGGGAAGCACCCGCAATACCTGGCCGGCCTGCGCGGGGTGGGTTACCACGCCGCCCTCGTGGTCAAGGGGGACCCCCTTCCCTGGGTCGCCCGGCTGCGCGACAACGGCCTCCTGACCGTGCGGGGAGGAAGCGACGCCATCCGGCTCATGCCTCCCCTGAATGTCAGTATCCAGGACCTGGATACTTCCGTAGAAATTCTCGATTTTGTATTTGGTACCCACATTGAACCATGAAAATGATTTCCCACTTCCTCAAGACGACAGACCTGAGCGTCCCGCAACTCGGCGAGACGCTGGAACTGGCCTGCCAACTCAAGGCCGGCCGGGCCGCCGGCGGGCACAAGCCCCTGGCCGGGCAGACCTGGGCCCTCCTCTTCCACAAGTCCTCGACCCGGACCCGTGTCTCCTTCGAGGTCGGCATCCATGAACTGGGGGGACACCCCATGATCCTGGACCAGAGCCGGATGCAGACCGGACGCGGGGAGACCGTCTCCGACACGGCCAAGGTCCTCTCCCGCTACATCCACGGGATCGTCATCCGGACCTACGAGCACGCATTCCTGGAGGAATTTTCCCGGGAAGGAAGCATTCCCGTGGTCAACGCCCTGACCGACGCGCTGCATCCCTGCCAGATTGTTTCCGACATGCTGACCCTGGCCGAGAAATGGGGCCGCCCCGGGCAGCTGCTGGAATCCCTCAAGGGCCGCAAGCTGGCCTTCCTCGGGGACTGCGCCTCCAACATGGCCCATTCCTGGATCCTTGGCGGTGCCATGGCGGGAATGGAGATCTCGCTCAGCGGGCCCCAGGCCTACCGCCCGGATCCCCTCGTCGACACCTGGCTGGAGGAGGCCGGACTGCCCAGGACCTACCGCTTCACTTCCGACGTGCGGGAGGCGGCCCGGGATGCGGATGTGGTCTACACCGACGTCTGGGTCAGCATGGGCGACGAGGACGAGCGGGAACAGCGCCTCCAGGAGATGGCCCCCTACCAGGTCAATTCCTCCATCATGGAGCTGGCCCGGCCGGAAGCCTGGTTCCTGCACTGCCTGCCGGCCCACGAGGGCGAAGAGGTGACCGGGGAGGTCTACCACAGTCCCCGGAGCATTGTCTTCGACCAGGCGGAAAACCGGCTGCATGCCCAGAAGGCGATTCTTTCTTTCCTTAGCGAAAACAAACAGGCTTAATGGGAGGCACTATGAAGATTGTTCTGGCTTATTCCGGGGGCCTCGACACCTCCGTTCTCGTCAATTGGCTGAAGAATCATTTCGACGCCGAGATCATCACCTTTGCCGCCGACATCGGGCAGGAGGAGGAGCTCGACGGCCTGGCCGAGAAGGCCCGGGCGACCGGGGCCAGCGCCCATTACACGGTCAACCTGATCGATGAATTCGCCCGGGATTTCATTTATCCGATGATGCGGGGCAACGCCCTCTACGAGAACCAGTATTACCTGGGAACCTCGATCGCCCGCCCGCTGATCGCCAAGGCCCAGATTGCCATTGCCCGCAAGGAGAATGCCGACGCGGTGGCTCACGGGGCCACCGGCAAGGGCAACGACCAGGTCCGCTTCGAGCTGACCTACGCCGCCCTGGCGCCGGACCTGAAAATCATTTCCCCCTGGCGGATGGCGGAATTCCGCAAGCAGTTCCCGGGGCGCAAGGAAATGATCGCCTACTGCCAGGAGCAGAACATTCCCGTCGAGGCCTCGGCCAAAAAGCCGTACTCGATGGACCGCAACCTCCTCCATATCTCCTACGAGGCCGGCATCCTGGAGGATCCCTGGTTTGACCCGACAACCAGCGAAAACAAGGACATGTTCAAGCTGACCGCCGATCCGGTCGACGCCCCGGATGTGCCGGAGTACGTCGAGCTGGACTTCGAGGCGGGCAACTGCGTGGCCGTCAACGGCAAGGCGATGCAGCCGGCGG
>CAJXMX010000080.1 GCA_913056355.1 uncultured Opitutales bacterium | reverse complement strand
ACTGACCGAGGCCCAGGCGGAAGTCCTGCGGGGCCAGGCCCAGATGCTGCGCCAATCCGGATTCCGGGTCGACACCGATGAAGGCGTCGTCATCGAGCACAACCAGAGCCTGATGAAACAGCGCTGATCCAATCCATTCCCTTTATCATGAAAAACCTGTCCCTATTCATTGTCCTTCTGCTTACGATAACGTTGGCCAACCCGCTTCAGGCCCAGCGCAAGGTGCTGGCCGCGGGCTCGGTCAAGATCCTGCCGGCCGTGGAGGCCTCCGCCCGCAACGAGGGGACCGGTACCTCCCTCAACCGGGTCGCCCAGGCCATCGACGGGCAGTTGATCGATGCCCTCAATGGAACCCGCAAATTCGAGATCGTGGCCCGCAGTGATCTCGACGCCCTGCTTGAGGAAGGGGGTATCTCCGGCCAGGCGGTCGATCCCGGCGAGGCGGATTACCTGGTGGTTCCGGTCATCGACGATTTTCAGGATTACGTGGAGCGGGCCGAATTCAGCGCCATCGGGACCGTGGCGCAAAAGCGCAAGCTCCGCCTCGGCATGGTGGCCCGGATTTACGATACCCGGACCAGCCGCCTCATCGAGTCGACCAACTTCCAGCTCGACAACAAGCATGTCGAGAATCTCCTCCAGCAATCGGCCAAAAGCGGGGAATACTCGGACGAGCTGCTGCGCCAGATTGCCCGGGACATGGCCGGGCAGATTGCCGGCCGGGTGCTGGATGTCATTTTCCCGGCCCGCATCCTCGCCATGACAGGCAAGCAGGTGACCATCAACCGCGGCGACGGGACCGGAATCGCGCTGGACCAGTTGTGGGACGTTTTTGCCCTCGGGGAGGAGTTGATTGATCCCGATACCGGGGAATCCCTGGGCAGGAGCGAAGTCATGGTCGGCCAGGTCCGCGTCGACCGGATCACCCCGCGCTTCTCCACCGCCACCATTGTCGAGGATTACGGTATCGAAAAGAATGCCGTGGTCCGCATGGCCAACTGAGCGGCTCCCGGTCCGGTCCAGACTTCCCATGCAATCGCCCGCTTCCGGAAGCGCTGCCCGCCTGTTGCCCGCCCTCCTGGCCGGCCTGCTCGGCCTGGCCGGTTGCCAGACCTATAATTCGAAAAGCGCCGGCATGTATTCCGCCTGGCAGGGCGGCAATGCGGAAGCCGCCGCCAGCGAGGCCACCCGCCGGGCTGAAGAAGCGGCCGGCGGCCGCGACGAGCTTCTGTGGCGGCTCGAACAGGGCACCACCCTGGCCAAGGCCGGTCAGCTGGAGAACAGCACCGAGGCCTTCGACCGGGCGGAATCGCTGGTCAACCAGTTCGAGAACGACGCCAAAATCAAGCTCGGGGGACGCACCGCCTCGCTCTTGACCAACCAGGCCGTCCTGCCCTACCGGGGCCGGGCCTACGACAAGATCATGATGAACGCCTACAAGGCGCTCAATTACATGGAGGCGGACAATCCGGCGGCTGCCCGGGTGGAGCTCAACCGGGCCATGCAGCGGCAGCGCGACGCGGTCGACGAAAACAGCCGCCGCATCCAGGAGGCGGTGGACCAGGCCGAGGCGGCCCGGAAGGGCCGGCTGGAGAAAACGGACGGCTCGACCGCACCCGGCTACGATGTCGCGCGGGCCCAGGAGGATCCCCGATTCGCCAATGCCACGGAGGCGGAAATGAACCGGCTGGAGGACCACATCCTGCCCTATGCGGATTACGTCAATCCGTTCGCGGTCTTCCTCGACGGCCTGTTCTTCTGTTACTATGGAGTCGACGGCTCGGACCTGGAACGGGCCCGGAAATCCTTCGAGCGGGTGGCCGCCATGTCTCCCGGGCCGTACACCGAGGCGGACCGGGCCATGGCCGAGCGGGTCGCCTCGGGGGGACCGGTCGACATCGTGACCTACCTTGTCTTTGCCACCGGGTCCGCTCCCACCCGGAGTGAGAACAAGATCGAGATTCCCCTCTGGCTGGTCTCCCGGGAGGTTTCCTATGTCGCCGCCTCCTTTCCCCGCCTGGAATTCTCCAGCCGCTACTCCCCCCAGTTGATCGCCTTCAACAACGACGGGGAGGAGTACCCGACCCAGATGCTCTGCAGCATGGATTCCGTCATCGCCCGGGATTTCCGCAACGAATGGCCCGCCGTGATGACCAACACCCTCCTGACCACGGCCGTCAAGGCTCTCGCCGGCTATGCCCTCGAGGATTCCGTCAAGCGGGAGGACGAGGCCGTCCGGTTCCTGGCCCAGATCGTCAACATCGGCTACCAGGCCTCAACCAACGTCGCCGACCTGCGGACCTGGACCACCTTGCCCAAGGCTTTCACCTACGTCCGGATGCCCACCCCCGAGGACGGCCAGGTCAATTTCAAGGCCGGCATGTACGATTCCAGTGTTGAAGTAGTGCCCGGAAAAGCCAATTTCATCCTGGTCCGCAGCGTCAACAGCTCAGCCTTTCCCATCGTGTCCCATTTTACCCTTAACTAACCCGCATCGCATCATGAAAAAACTGATTCCAATTCTGGCCGCCATGGCCGCCACGGCCTTCATCAGCGGCTGCTCCAGCGTGAACACGGTCACCCGGGCCGAGAATGTCGGCTCCCCCAACATCGTTAACGACAGGCGCATCACCACCGATCCCGGACTGGAGGGCAATGTCTCGGTGATCGAGGTCGCCGAGGGACAGGTCAGTGGCAACCTGGCCAAGATCCAGGTTACCCTGGTCAACAAGACCCGCCGGGCCCTGACCGTCAATTACCTCTTCGAATGGCGCGACCTGGACGGCATGCAGGTCTCCGCCTCCTCCAGCACCTGGAAGTCGCTCCGTCTCATGGGCGGCGAGGTGCGGTCCATCTCCGCGGTGGCGCCCACCCCCAATGCGGTGGACTTCATGCTCAAACTGCAGGAACCCTAATCCCATCAGGAAGGTCATTGAATTATGAAAAACCGTAACGCTCTCGTTCGCCTTGTCGCAATTTCCGGCCTCGGGCTCGGACTGCTGGCCTTTTCCGGCTGCCAGTCCGCCCGCTACATCGATTCCGAAGGCACGGAAACCATTGTCACCCTGGACCAGATCAACATCCAGGACTGGAACAACGCCGCCAATGAGCTGGTCACTTCCCTGCTCGAGTCGGGCGTCCTGGAACGGGCCCCCGAACAACCGGTCATCCTCGGCATCAGCCGCATCACCAACAACACCATGCAGCAGGTGGATACCGATTCCCTGGTCAAGAAGATCCGGGTCGACCTGAACAAGACCGGCAAGGTGGTCACCACCACCACAGTCGGGCTGGGCGGCCGCGTGGAGGATCCCCTGGCCAAGGAAACAGCCGAGTACCAGGCCTTCATGAACGACCAGCCGAACCCGGCCGGCGCCATGCCGCAGTACACCCTCTCCGGCAAGCTGCTGGAGGACCGGTCCAGCACGGGCCGCACCCGCCAGGTGACCTACACTTTCCAGATGACCCTGACCGAGGTCGCCACCGGCCTGGCGGTCTGGGAAGACGAAAAGCAGATCACCAAGCAGGGCAAACGATCCTCCGTGGGTTGGTAGGACCCGGCCCGGGGAGCAGATTGAGAACCCGGTTTCCGCGCAAGTCCGCGGCCGCCTATTTCAGGGCGGCCTGGACTTCCGGATCGAGAAACAGGTAGGACAATTTGGTCGAGAGCATCCGGCTGGCCGTCTCGCCGTTGCCCTCCTCCCCGAGGGAAGCCCCGCCGGCTGCTTCAAGACCCTGCTGTGATGAGGTGGCCAGAACCTGGCCGTTTTCGTCCACCACCGTCAGCACCAGGTCATAGTGCAGGGTGACCCGCATGCCGACATCGGTCTTCCAGTCACGGACTTCCAGGAAGAGCCCCCTGGTGGTGCCCTGGTCCCGGTTTGCGGCGATGAAGTCCTCGAGGCTTTCCAGCCGGGTCGTGAAGGCCACGTCATAGCCCCCGTATTGAAGCATGTTGTTGAAGACGCGCTGGACGTCCTCCACGAAGGCGTTTCCGGAGGCCGTGGTCACGTCAAAGGGATTGCCGAAACCGCCACGCTGGAGCCCGATAAAGTCCGGGTCCTTGTCCCCGTCGAGGATGTAGGGACGCTGTTCGCTGACCCCTGTACTGAGGGCCATTCCCTTCTCCGCGGGAGCCATCGGCAGGCCGATGTTCTCGTCCCGGAAGGTGTATTGGTTGCCAATCGCACAGCCGTTCAAGAGGAGGCCCAGGAGGGCCAGTACAGCCACGGATACTTGTAGTTGACGCTTACTTTTCATTGAAGATCTCTCCCATTACTTCGGTTACCATTTCCTCCGGACTCTTGCGAGCCAGGGAGGTCCTGAAGGTGTATCCAGAAGCCATGACGAATCGCGTGTCCGGCTTGAGGATCTGGACCCTCAGCTCAATCATGTACATGGTGATGTCCCACATCCATTTGTCCCGATAAGTGACCAGGATATCGTAATCCTGGTCCGCTGGCATGGCATCGCCCGAGGCGGCCTGGATGCCCATCCGGGCCAGCTCCTCCGCAATCAGCTTTTCAACCCCCCGATCGTCGGCCGGCAACCGCTCCACAAAAGCGGTCTTGACCGCCTCCAGGTCCGTACCCGGGGCCACTGTTGAGGTCAGGTCCGTGGCACATCCGCTCATCAGGAGCAGACAGGCCAGGACCAGACAAGTTGCAATCAAGGGTATTCGGTGAGCTGAATTCCGGTTCATGACAAGCAATGCCTAGGCCCCTGAAATATTTACTACAATGCAAATATCTGTCCGTTGCAGCCGCCTGTTCGACTGGCGGAATTCGCGACAACATTCGCCAGAAGAGGCACGCAATGTGCTTTATCCGTGGGGAGGAAAACCAGATTTTCCCTCATCCATTCCCGGTTGTCGCATGTCTCCTGGTGTCAGTATGCGGTGACCGGGAATCTTTTTATGGGGTTGCGGGAGGATCAGGCGGGGAACTCGAGAACGATGACGGTGGTATTGTCGCGGCCGGATTCATTGAGGGCTTCCTTAAGGAGACGCCGGGCGGGCTGCTCCCCGGCCAGGCGGGGGGGCGGATTGCGGACCAGGCGGTTGATGGTGTTGTCCCAGAGCCCCTCGATGAGACCGTCCGTGCAGAACACAAAGCGGTCCCCGGGTTTGATTTCCACCGAGCCGACCTGCGGACTGATGTCGGAGTGCCGGCCGCCCATCGCCATCTGCAGCATGTGCCGCCCTTCATGGAAGCGCGCTTCGCGCTCGTTGATCTTCCCCTGGCGGAACAACCAGCCCACGTGGGTGTGGTCCTCGGTCAACTGGATGATATCCTCGCCGCCCCCGGGGAGATGATAGATCCGGCTGTCCCCGGCATGGCAGAAATACCCCATTCCGGGAGTCAGCCACATCAGGCTCAGGGTGGCGCCCATGCCCCGGCATTCCTCGTAATGCATGCCCATCACCGTCATTTCCGCATGGATCACCTCGAACAGGCGCACCAGGGCCGCTTCGTGGGCGCCCGGCTGCTTGATGGCCTCGGTCCGGTACTGCTTGGGAAAACGCTCCGTGATCCTGGAAATGGCGATCCGGCTGGCGAATTCGCCCGCGTTGGCGCCCCCCATTCCGTCGCTGACGGCAAAGACAAAGTCACCCAGTTCAAAATCGGCCTCGCCCTCCTTGCCCAGCAGGCGCAAGTCGTACTGGTCGAAGGTCAAAGCCAGGAAAGCATCCTCGTTGTTCTTCCGGAACGGGCCCTTGTCGGTCAGTCCCCACCACTTCAGGTCACAGGTGTCGGCGCGCTCTCCCCCCATCACTTGTCCCTGGCTGCCTTCTCTTCCCGGACCTGCTTCTCAATCGCTTCCAGTTCCTGGAGCGCCTTGAGGTTTTTCTTGTCCTTGTTCAATTCCTGGAGCTCCTCCAGGGAAAACCCTTCCCCGGTGGCGGTAATGGTGGCGAATTCGAAATCGATCAGGCAAAACCGCCCCAGGTCGGCGTTGTAAGTCACGTTGCGGGGATAGGGATCGTTGTGCCGCACCCCGTACTGCTCCAGTTCCTGAAACAGGTGGTCCAGCTTCTCCTGACTAATTTTATCCACTATGGTCCCGCAATTGGTGGTTTCCATGTATAATTTTTCAACATCATGGGCCAGGATTCTCGGCACGAAGGGGCAGTGCTGTTTCTCCAGGTATTTCAGGACTTTCAATTCGTTTTCGAAGCGCTTTTTGGCCAGGGGTCCGCGGAAGGTTTTGTGAACCCGTCCATCGTACCCGATACGTACGGTGGCCTGCTTGGAATCTTTTACATCATACATTACTGGAATCTTTCAGGTATCTGGAAGCTTGTGGAAAAAATTAAAGGTTCTTGAACTTTTGGCCCGGAAACTGCATTTCAGGATCGCGAGCCGGAAACGGTTTCGCCAGATGGCGATGCCATTGAACCGGTAAACTGACACCTGAAACAAATCTATATTATGGCTAAATACAAGCTTGAGTACATTTGGCTCGACGGCTACATGCCGGAGCCGAACCTCCGCGGAAAGACCCGGATCGCTTCCGAAGCGCCCAAGACCGTTGATGATTGTCCGGAATGGGGATTCGACGGCAGTTCCACCCTTCAGGCTGACGGACACGATTCCGACTGTATCCTGAAGCCGGTCCGGCTCTATCCGGATGCGGGTCGCAAAAACGCTTTCATCGTGCTTTGCGAAGTCTACCTTCCGAGCGGTGATCCACACCCGACCAATTTCCGGGCCAAGATCCTCGATGATCCGGGAACCTGGGCCGGTTTCGAGCAGGAATACTTCATGATGCAGGACGGCCGTCCGCTGGGCTTCCCGGAATTCGGTTACCCGAACCCGCAGGGCAAGTACTACACCGGCGTCGGCTATGAGCATGTGGGTGAAATCGCCCGCGAGATCGCCGATGAGCACCTTGAACTTTGCCTCGAAGCCGGAATCAACCACGAGGGGATCAACGCCGAAGTGGCCAAGGGCCAGTGGGAATTCCAGGTCTTCGCCAAGGGTTCCAAGTCTGCGGCCGACGATGTCTGGGTCGCCCGCTACCTGCTGATGCGCCTGACCGAGAAGTACGGGGTCAACATCGAGCTCCATTGCAAGCCTTTGTCCGGCGACTGGAACGGTTCCGGGATGCACTGCAACTTCTCCACCGACTACCTGCGCGACAAGGGCGGCAAGGAGTACTTCCTGAAGCTGATGGACGCCTTTGAAAAGAACAAGGACGAGCACATCGCGGCCTATGGTCCCGACAACCAGATGCGCCTGACCGGCCTCCACGAAACCCAGTCCATCGACAAGTTCAACTGGGGCGTGGCCGACCGCGGCGCTTCCATCCGGGTCCCGCACAGCTTCGTCAAAAACGACTACAAGGGCTACCTGGAAGACCGTCGTCCGAACTCCCAGGCCGATCCCTACAAGGTCATTGGCCGCATCCTCAAGACCATCGAGGAAGTGCCGACCGACTAGACGTCGCCCGAATTTGAAATCATCCTCCCTTCACTGCGGTCCCGCCTTTGCCGGCGGGGCCGTTTTTTTTCGCCCTTTGCGGCTTGACTTGGCCTCCGCCGCCCTATGATTACTAACCCTTTACCGTGGCAGGGTAGCTCAGTCGGTTAGAGCGTGGGACTCATAAGCCCGAGGTCGCCGGTTCGATCCCGGCCCCTGCTACCAATCGTTCCTCCGGAAATTTAATTAATTGCCAGCCACCGGGCTGGAGGATCATGCTGCAGGACAAATCTAACCTGATCCTGCCCGTTCGCGGCCGGTGCGCGCATCACCTCTCCGGATACTGAATTCATGGTCAAGAAACTCACCTGGTCCCTTGAGTCGGAAGACGCCAAGATCTACCTGCAGAATCTGCTCCAGAATATCTCCGACGCGATTTACTTCAAGGATCTCAAGTCCCGCTTCGTCCTGGTCAACGAGGACTGCATGTACAAGCACGGGTTCGCCTCCCTCGAGGACTGCATAGGAAAAACCGATGCCGATGTATTTTCCGAGGACCACGCCCAGCAGGCCCTCGAGGACGAGCAACAGATAATCGAGACCGGGAAACCCATTGTCGGGATTGAGGAAAAGGAAACCTGGCCGGACGGCCGGGTCACCTGGGTCTCCACCACCAAGGTGCCGATGCGGAATGAGAAAGGGAAGATCATCGGCACTTTCGGCATCTCCCGGGACATTACCGCCAAGAAGGAAGCGGACCTCCTGGCAGCGGAATACGCCAGCGAGATCAAGCGGCTCAAGGAGGCCATGGAATCGGATGTCCGCATGGCCGCAGAGCTGCAGAAGGCCTTTTTCCCGAAGTCCTATCCCAACTTCCCCCCGGAGGACAATTCCGGGGAATCCCGGGTCGAGTTCGCCCATGTGGCGGAATCCAGCGGGATGGTCGGCGGCGATCTCTGTTCCATCAAGAAGATCTCCCCCACCGAGGCCGGCGTCTTTCTCTGTGATGTCATGGGCCACGGGGTCCGGGCGGCCCTGGGCACGGCCATCATCCGCAGCCTGATCGAGGAACTCTCCCCCCTGGAGACCGATCCCGGCAGCTTCCTGGCCCACATGAACAAGCGGATCTTCCCGATTTTTTCCAACTCGACGGACATCATGTTCATCACCGCGCTGTATCTGATTGTCGATACAGGGAAAGGCCGCATCCGCTTTGCCAGCGCCGGTCATCCGGCGCCGATCCAGTATAACCGGGAGCACGGGCGCAACCTCAAGCCGACGGACATTCCCAAGAACTCGGCCCTGGCTCTCTTTGACAACAGCGAGTACCAGACCACCTTCCGCGACCTCCGCAAGGGAGACACCCTGCTTCTCTTCACGGACGGCATCTACGAGGCCTCGGACGGGGACAACACCCAGTTCGGGCGCAAGCGCCTGGCCCAGGTCTTCGCCGAGAACGCGGAAAAGCCGCTCCCGGAAATGATCAACAACATCCTTGCCTACGTGCACGAATTCTCCCGCTCGGAAGAGCTGGATGACGACGTCTGCCTGGTTGGCCTGCGCTGGAACGGTTGAGCCGACGGCCCGGACTATTTCTGGAAGCGCGGGGATATCCTCAGCGTCTGTCCGGGCATCAACCGGATATTGCCTTCCTCAGAGGGCTGGTCGTCGTTGAGCAGGACAGACACATCGATCGGCTCCCTGAGGTCCTCGACAACCCAGGAAAACTCCCCGATCCCGATCAGCTCCATCTGTTTCCCCTCGTCCCATGAGAGCCAGGGCTCATCGCCCCGGATAAAAAGCTTGTTGTACATCCCGATCATGGCATGGGCCACCAGGCGGGTCTTTCCGTCGCCGGCGGCTGGCTCCGTATCAGCTGTTTCACCGGTATCCAGGATCATTTCCGGCTGATGCGCGGGAGCCGCCTTCCCGCCCCGTTTCCGGGCTGTCTTTTCCGGGGGGGTCTCCGGTTCCGCAGGGGTTTCCTCCGGCTCCTCAATCACGACCGCTTCCGGTTCATCCTCCGGCTCCCCGTCAATGTCCTCCTCCACGGAAGCCCCAACCTCCGGATCGGTAAAATCCTCCTCGCCGCCATCGCTTTCATCGGGAAACTCGACATCCCAATCGGGATCGTCCAGTTCCTCGTCCGGGGCCCCGTCCACCGCTTCAGCACCGGCCTCCTGGCTGGCCTCGGTTTGCGGTTCCGGCTCCGGTTCGGTGGCAGTCTCCCCGTTGCCTTCGGCCGGCGTGTCCTGCCCCATGGGAAAGGGCGGCGGAGTGGCGGCAATCTTCAATTCCACCACCCGGTGGAGGAGGCTTTCCAGGGAATCCTGTACCGATTCAAAGGCCTCGAAGAGAAGATCCAGCCGCTCCCCGACCGTGGAGTCCACGTCATCGTCGGGTTTCCGGACAGAGTCGGCGAGTTGCCCGACCAGTTTTTCAACGGAGGCGGGAAGATCCTTTAATTCGCGGCGCACTTCCTTCAAACCGGCCTGCAGTTCCCGGGCCCCCTCCCGATCGCCAGCCAACTCCTTGACCAGATCGTCTATCCGCTGGGCCTGGCTTCCGAGGGCCTCGGCAAAGTTGACCAGTTCCATGGTATCCAGCCGGGCCGCCAGTTCCTCGAGGCTGCCCAGGCCCTCCCGGATCCGCTCCGGTACCTGGCGGGCGACCAGGATCGCCTTGGAAAGGGAACCTTCAGCCTCGTCCAGCCGGTCCATCACGTCTTCCGACCGGTCGAGGGCATCGCGGAGGAGCACCGCCGCCTCCCTGCTCTCGGCCTTCAGCTCGGCCTGTCGCCAATAGACGAGGATCAGGTATACGCTGATCGGAAGAAGATTGCCGGCCAGGATACAGACCGCCACCGTCAGGAAGACGAGGGGGGTCAGCGGCCCTTGCTGGGTAAAGGCCAGGTAGAAGGCCAGCACGGTGAGAAGCAGATTCCCCAGCCAGCTGGTGGCAAAGAGGAGCGGGAAGAGCGCTTTGGGATCCTTCATGGAAGCAGTTCCGTTTTTTACCGGCAAGGGCCCTTCGTCAACAAGAAAGCCCCGCCGCCGTCACGACCGCAAAGCCACGGCAGGCTGACAGCTTCACCGGAAAGCATCCAATCGGGACGGCCCCCGCAAAAGCGCTTCACCAAATCCCGGTTTTCCTCCGCCTCCAGGCTGCAGGTGCTGTAGACCAAACGCCCCCCGGGCCGGACCAGGGCAGCCGCCTTCTCCAGCAACAGCAGCTGGTAGTCGGCGATCCGCGGGATGTCCCCTTCCTGCAGCCTCAGCTTGACGTCCGGGCGCCGCTGGATGACGCCGGTGTTGCTGCAGGGAACATCGATCAGGGCCGCATCGGCCAGGCCGCCCGGCAGCTGGCCGGGGGCAATGTCCTCGATCCGTGAGGCCAGGACCTGCGCCACACCCGGATGCAGCCGGGCCAGGTTCTCCTCCAGGCGTTGCTGGCGCGGGCCGGGCCGGTCCACGGCCAGCAATTGCCCCTTGCCCTTCATTCGCGAGGCAATGAGGCGGGTCTTTCCACCCGGGGCGGCACAGAGATCAAGAATCCGCTCCCCCGGCTGTGGTTCCAGCAGGTCCACCGGCCGGATCGTGAAGGGATCCTGCACATAAACCCGTCCGGCCCGCAAATCCGCCTCCGCCCGCTCAAACGCCCCCGGCCGGATCCGGAAAAAACCCGCCCATTCCGTTGCTTCCGCGTATTCCGGACCGGATTCCGCGTGGAGATAGAGCACCGGACGCGACTGGTTCCAGGCCAGCAACTGGCGGGTTTGCTCCGGCCCGAACTGCCGGATCCAGCGCTCAACCAGCCAGCCGGGATGCGTTTCCCGGACATCCGGGAGGGTCAGGGACCCGGGTTCCCTCAGGATTCCCCGCAACACGGCATTGACAAAACCCGCCTCCGGACGGCTCAGGCCCAGCTCCCCGGCCACCTCGACGGCGTTGTGCACCACCTGCGGGTGCGCCGGCTCATCCCGCAGCAGCAGCTCCGTTGTCGCCAACCGCAAAAGGGCCTCCACGACCGGCCGCGGTTGACGGCGCAGACGGGGCTCCAGAAGGCCCTTCACCACAAGCCATTGCCGGAACGCCTCCATCACCAGCCAGCGGGTATGCCCGAGCTGCGCCTGCTCCAGCAGGTCGTCCAGATGGGAGCCCCCGCTCTTCCAGCGAACCAGAAGCCGGACCGCCTCCGGCAAATTGCCTTCCTGCTTGTTGACCATGGAATTCCTTCGCGTGTATCCCTAACTTTCTCATGGGGAATAAATTCTGAGTTGCAACGAACTCTTTTTTAACAAAACCTCAAGAAAAGGTCCGGTAAGGACAACAATTCAGGCAGTTTACCACGGGTTGGGCCAGATTTCGTGGGCTGTTTGGATTTGTCACTCCAGAGACCACACCTCAATCGAATGTAACTATTTATGAACAAGGAAGCAATCGACTTGCTAATCCAGAAAACGCCGCGGCTGAAGCGCTCGCGGGCCAAACTCGAGGCTATGCAGCCGGGGTCCTATTGCGTCCACCGCGCCTGGGGACTGGGACTGATCAAGGACTATGATGAGCGGGAGAACCGCCTCATAATCGACTTTCAGAATGGACGGGAAGGCCACGCCATGGATCCCGTCTTCTGTGTGGACAAACTGGAGATCCTCGACAACGACGATATCCTGGTCCGCGCCCAGAAGGACGAGAAGGCCATCGAGGAGCTGGTCAAGCACCGGCCTACCGACCTGATTGCGGATATCCTCGAGCGGGCCCCGGAGCACAGCGCCACCGCCCTTGAGATCGAGACCACCCTGAGCCGGCTGATGGGTTCGGCCAAGTTCAAGAAGTGGTGGACCCAGACCAAGAAGGCCCTCGTCAAGGATCCGCGGATTGCCGTCCCCTCCAAGAAGACCGAGCCCTTCATCCTGCGCGACGAGCCGGTCCGCGCCGAGGAGGAAGTGCTGGATGAGTTTTTTGAAACCAAGGCCCCGAAGAAGAAGATCAACCTGGCCAGCAAGCTGATCGATCTCTCCGTCAAGCACGAGGATATCAAGGAAGAGCTGCCGACCATCCTCAGCGAGCTGGCCAGCTCCCTGGCCGAGACCAAGCAGCTCAACCCGGGCGAGCGGCTGTACGGGATCTGGGTCCGGAACGACCTGGCCCGCTTCATCCACTCGGATGTGGAAAGCCTGGAGCCGACTTCGGCCTCCATTGTCCTGGCTTCCAACGACCTTTCCTCGCTGGCGGAACAGATTCCGGCCTCGCATTACGGGCGTTACATCGACCTCATCGAGCGGACTGTTCCCGAGCAGTGGGAGCGCATCACCTTCGATCTCCTGAAGAACAGTTCCGGCAAGCTGACTGCCGAGTGCATCAACTTCCTTCTCGAGCACGGGAAGGAAAAGGAGATTTCGGCCACCTTTGAACGCTGGCTGGTCGAGCAGAACCTGAAGGCTCCGGTCCTGACCTGGATTCTCAAGAACCGCAATTCCCGGAAGTACTCCGGCATGCTGGAAAGCCTGATGACTCCCCGCCTCCTCAGCGCCATCTTCTTCGCCATCGACTACGAGGCCCTGCAGAACACCCGCCGTATTCCCCTGGCCGACCTGGTCAGCGAGGACCAGGACCTGGTGGGCGACCTGCTGGCGGACGCGACCTACGAGACCGCCCATGACCTGGCCCAGACCCTGATGCTGAACCAGGGCTTTGAGGATCTTTCCAAAAAATCCCTCCTGGCCCGCTTCATCCGGCTCTTCCCGAGCATCCAGACCATTGTCGGCGGCGAACCCAGCGGTCCCGCCGAGGAAAGCTCCGACGAACTGGTGGTTTCACGGGAAAGCCTCGACCAGCGCAAGAAGGAGTACGACCTCCTGGTGACCGAAAAGATCCCGAAGAACAAGGAAGACATAGCCGAGGCCCGGGCCCACGGGGACTTGCGCGAGAATGCCGAGTACAAGATGGCCCGACAGGAACAGGACATTCTCCTGGCCCAGAAGAACGAACTGGAGATCGCCATCAACAAGGCCCGGGTGACGGACTTCCAGGACGCCACCACCTCCGCCGTGAGCATTGGCTCCGTGGTCGAGTTGAAGCAGGCTTCCAACGACGAGACCGTCACCTACAGCATCCTCGGCGCCTGGGACAGCAATCCGGAAAAGCACATCGTTTCCTACAAGACCCCCCTTGCCAAGGCTCTCCTGGGCCGCACGCCGGGTGAACAGGTCACGGTGGAGATCGACGGTCACGAGGAACTCTGGACCGTCAAGGATATCAAGCGCTGGGTGGATCTGCGTTAATGGCGGATGCAGTCGAGCTGATCAAGGTACTCAGCGACGCAACCCGTTTGCGCCTCCTCGCGCTGCTGCGGTCCGAGCCGCTCTCGGTGGTCGAGCTGCAGGAGATCATGGACATGGGGCAGTCCCGGATATCCTCCCATCTGGCCCTGCTGCGCCAGGCCGGGCTGGTGGAAGACCGCCGCGAGGGCAAGAAAAGCTTCTACTCCATGGTCAGCCTCCGCGATCCGGCCCAGCGGGCCATCTGCGATTCCGCCCTGGCCGCGGTGACCCGGCTTCCGGCCTTTCTGGAGGACGGGCAGAACCTGGACCGGGTCCTGTCCCGGAGGCGGGCTGAGTCGGAGGCCTATTTCCGGATGGTGGCCGGCAAACTAGGCAAACAATACTGTCCGGGCCGCTCCTGGGAGGCGATCGGCCATTTCCTGCTCCTGCTGACCCCGGAGATTGATATTGTCGATCTCGGTGCCGGCGAGGGGGTGCTCTCGCAGCTGCTGGCCCGCAAGGCGCGCTCGGTCATCTGTATCGATAATTCACCCGAAATGGTCAAGGTCGGCAGCCAGCTGGCCAAGGAACACGGTTTCGAGAACCTGTCCTATAAACTGGGCGACATCGAGGAGGTTCCCCTGCCCGACCAGTCCGCTGACCTGGCCCTCTTGAGCCAGGCCCTCCATCACGCCAGGAAGCCCGAGAAGGCCCTTCAGGAAGCATTCCGGATCCTCCGGCCGGGCGGACGCCTGGCCGTGCTGGACCTCAACCAGCACAATTTCGAGAAAGCGCGCGAGCTCTACGCCGACCGCTGGCTGGGCTTCTCCCCCAACCGCCTCTACCACTGGATCAAGGAATGCGGGTTTGCCGATGTCGCAGTGGACCCGGTCTCACGGGAGACGGAGGAACCGCAGTTCGAGACCCTGCTGGCAACCGCGCTCAAGCCTGATTGAACTGCTTGAGGCCCTTGACGGTCTCGCCCAGCACGCTCTCGTAATACTGTTCCAGCTCCCGCTGGATATCTTCCGGCCCGTTGCAGCGCAGGACCCGGATCGCCAGGTGCTTGGCATCATGCAGCTTGATGCGGCGGATCAGGTACTTGATCTGGGCCAGGGCGCTCATCGAGACCGAGAGATCCGAGGCCCCGAGGCCGATCAAAAGCGGGGCGTACAGGGGATCGGCAGCGAGCTCGCCACAGACGCTGACCGGGACATTCTGCATTTTACCCTGCTGGAAAATGAAGTTCAGGGTCCGCACCACCGAGGGTTGATTGGCCTCGTATAGGTAGGCGATCCGGTCGTTGATCCGGTCCACGGCCAGCAGGTACTGCATCAGGTCGTTGGTCCCGATACTGAAGAAGTCGCAGTGCCGGGCCAGCAAATCGGTGATCACGGCGGCGCTGGGAACCTCGATCATGGCGCCCTTCTGGACTTCCTCGTCAAAGGGGATGCCTTCCCGACGCAGTTCCTCCTTGGCCTCTTCCAGAAGGACATTCGACTTTTTCACTTCGTCGAGGCTGCAGATCATGGGATAAAGGATCTTGACCCGGCC
>CAJXMX010000079.1 GCA_913056355.1 uncultured Opitutales bacterium | reverse complement strand
GGGCCCCGGACTGGCGGTGCGGGTGATCGGGGAAATCACCCCGGACCGGCTGTCGATTCTCCGGGAGGCCGACGCCATCCTGATCGAGGAAATGAAGGCCGCGGACTATTACTACAAGGTCTGGCAGAGCTTCGCCGTTTTCCTGCCGGTGCAGACCGTCGGGGTTATGGGCGACGAGCGGACCTACGACTATGTCATCGCGCTGCGCATCGTGGAAAGTATCGATGCCATGACGGCCGACTGGGCCCATCTCCCGCACACCCTCCTGCAGAAAATTTCCAACCGCATCATCAACGAGGTGCAGGGGGTCAACCGGGTGGTGCTGGACATCTCCTCGAAGCCGCCCAGCACCATCGAGTGGGAATAACTGAATTTCGCCTGAGCCATGAAGGAACTGCGTTTCGAGGATCCCCGATTCTACGCCAAGCTGGAGCGTTTCGCCTCCGATTCCGCGACCGAGGCCAGCCTTCGGGAGACGGTTTCCACCATTCTGGCTGATGTGCGACGGCGGGGCGACCGGGCGGTCCTGGAATACACCCGGCGCTTCGACGGGTTCAAGTCCACTGCCAGCGGTCTCCGGGTTGATCCGGCCGATCTCAAGGCGGCGGAGAAGTCCCTCGCTCCCGCCCAGAGGAAAGCCATCCGTGAGGCCATCCGCTGTGTCCGGGAATTTCACCGCAAGGGCCTTCCGCAGGACTGGAAGGGGCCCAACCCGCAGGGAGCCACGGTAGGAGAACGCTGGTATCCGATTCAGCGGGTCGGGATTTATATCCCCGCCGGGAATGTCCCCCTGGTTTCCACGGCGGTCATGACCACCACCCTGGCCCGCCTGGCCGGGGTGCCCTCCATGGCCGTTTTCACCCCGGCCAACCGCGAGGGCCGGATCAGTCCCCAGATGCTGGCCGGCCTGTCCTTGTGCGGAGTTGAGGAAGTCTACCGCGTTGGGGGAGCCCAGGCCATCGCGGCCATGGCTTTTGGCACCCGTACCATCCCAGCCGTGAACAAGGTCATGGGTCCCGGAAACGCCTATGTTGCGGAGGCCCAGCGACAGGTTTTCGGCACTGTCGGGATTGATTTGTTGCCCGGACCCAGCGAAGCCCTGGCCATTGCCGACGCCTCCGCCCGCCCGGATTATGTGGCGGCGGACCTGCTCGCCCAGGCGGAGCATGGAAGCGGGCGGGAACGCGTCTACCTGGTCCATACCGGGGATTCCCTGGCCAAGTCCGTGCAGTCGGAAGTCGAGCGCATGCTGCCGAAGTTGAAGCATCGGGAGGCGGTTCGCAGGATCTGGCAGAAGCGGACCTCCTTCATCCGGGTTCCCGACCTCAAGGCGGCCGCCGAAGTGGCCAACTTCGTCGCCCCGGAACACCTTGAGTTGCATGTCGGCCAGGCTGAGATCAAGGGACTCCTGAAATCCATCCATACCGCCGGGGCCATCCTCTGCGGGCACGACACCCCGACCGTCCTGGGGGACTTTACCGCAGGTCCCAGCCACACCCTGCCGACTTCGCGGACCGGACGCTTTTTCAGCGGCCTGAAGATTACCGATTTCATGCGCCGGAGCAGCGTCGTCCAGTACGACCGCAAGTCGCTGGCCCGTGCCCGGGAGGTGATTCGGGTCTTCTCCGAGCTGGAGGACCTTGACGCCCATGGAAATTCAATGGAAATCCGATTCGGGGATTAACCCGTCGGTCGAATAAACCATGAAACCGGTCCGGCAACTCGTCCACGAGCACCTGCTGCAGCTGCATCCCTACACGCCGGGAACCCAGCCCGGCGGGGAGGGCTGGATCAAGCTCAATACCAATGAGTTGCCCTTTCCGCCGCCCCGCGAAGTCGGGGAGGCCATTGCCGCCGAATTTCCGCGGCTGGCCCGTTATCCCAACCCCCGGAGCCAGCCCCTGCGGGAGGCCCTGGCCGGCTTCTACGGCTTGGCTCCCGAACAGGTGATTGTCGGGAATGGTTCGGACGACCTGCTCAACCTCCTGGTCCGGGCCTTCGGGGGAGCCGGTCGCCGGACCGTCGACACCTTTCCCAGTTATTCCCTCTATCCCGTCATCACCGCCATTGCCGCCGGGCAAATCCAATCCATTCCCTTCGGAACCGATTTTTCCCTGCCGGTACCGGAGCTGATCCACTCCGGGGCGGACCTGCTGCTCCTGACCTGTCCCAACGCCCCCACGGGGGTGCGCTTCCCGAACGAGGCGCTGCGGAAACTGGCGGCTGGTTGCCGCGGACTCCTGGTGATCGATGAGGCCTACGCCGAATTTGCCGAGGAAAACGCGCTTTCCCTGCTGGCGGAGTTCGGGAATGTGGTCGTCACCCGGACCTTTTCCAAGGCCTACGGGCTGGCCGGGCTGAGGGTGGGGTACGCCCTGGCATCCCCGGAGGTGATCGATTTTCTGGACCGGATCCGCGACAGCTACAATGTCAACCGGCTCAGCCAGGCCGGCGCCCTGGCCGCCCTCGGGGCCCGGGAGGTATATTCGGGATACATTGCCACCATCAGGGAGACCCGCGAGAAGATCATCGCCGTGTTGCGGGAACTCGGCTGGCCGGTCTATCCCTCGGAGACCAACTTCATTTTCGCCGCTCCAATGGGGCCGGATGGTCATCCCGGCCCGGAAGTCGCCTCCGGGCTCTTCAAATGGCTGGAATCCCGCCGGATCCTCGTCCGCTACTTTCCCAACCACCCGTTGACAGCGGAATATTTACGCATCACCATCGGCTCACCCTCCGAGATGGAGCGGTTTATCGAGGAGATTCGAACATGGCACAAGGGCGCATAGCATCAATTGAAAGAAACACCACCGAGACCCGGATCCAGCTCAGCATGAACCTGGACGGCCAGGGCAAGGCGGACATTTCCACCGGCATTCCTTTCTTCGACCACATGCTGGAGCTCTTTTGCCACCACGGCCTGCTGGACCTGACGATCCGCGCCGAGGGGGATCTTTCGGTGGATTACCACCATACGGTGGAGGACGTGGGCATCGTCCTCGGGGAAGCGGTCCGCGAGGCCCTCGGAGACAAGGCCGGCATCAGCCGCTACGGGTTTTTCCTGCTGCCCATGGACGAATGCCTGGCCCGCTTTGTCATGGACCTCGGCAACCGGCCCCACCTGGTCTACCGGGTCCGGCCCGGACAGGGCATGATCCGGGATTTCAACATTGTCCTGGTCCGCGAATTCTTCCAGGCCTTCGCCAACAGCGCCGGGGCCAATGTCCATGTCGAACTCCTCTACGGGGACGAGCCGCACCATATCGCCGAGTCCATCTTCAAGGCCTTCGGCCGCACCCTCGATGCCTGTACCGGGGTGGACCCCCGCCGGGAGGGTCGCATCCCCTCGACCAAGGGCAGCCTCGGCTGAGCCGGCTGGGTCCGCCTTAGGGCTTGCCGAGCAAGTTCCGGGGGAGCAAAATGCACCCATGGTACGTGCATTTGTCTACTCCTTCCTGGCCATTTCCATTTTTCTCTTTGCCTCCATTATCTGGTTTGCCCTCAGCGGGACGACCAGCGGAGAGGAGGATTTCACCTTGGCCGGCTGGCTCCTGCTGGTCACCTTTTTTCTGATCGGCCCCGCCGGTTTCGTGGCGGGATACTGGCACCATCTGCGCCTCCATCCCAAGGATCCGCACTGGGATCCCGAATTGGGGGAATAGGCCGAGAAATCTTGCGCTCGCCGACTGCTGAGGCACATTACCGGATCATGACCGACGCTTCAGCTCAAGCGCCCCGGATTGGGATTCTCGACTACGGAATGGGCAACCTCCGCAGCGTCCACAGGGCCTTCCTGGCCGTCGGGGCCGCAGCCACCATCGTGGAGCATCCCCACCAGATGGAGGACAAGGAAGCCCTGGTTTTTCCCGGTCAGGGCGCCATCGTCGACACCATGCGGCTGCTCCGGGAACGTGGCTGGACCGATTTCCTGAAGGACTGGGTGCAGGCGGACCGGCCCTTCTTCGGAATCTGCCTCGGGCTGCAGGCCCTGTTCGATTTCTCCGAGGAAGGCGACACCCAGGGCCTCGGCATCCTCCCGGGTTCCGTGCGCCGGTTTCGCTTCAGCCTGGAATCCGGAATCAAGATCCCCCACATGGGCTGGAACGACGTGGTTTTTCCGGATGGGGATGATCCCCTGTTGGAAGGGATTCGTCCCGACGCGGAACAGTTTTACTTTGTCCACAGTTATTTCGTCGAGCCCGCCCAGGCTGGCCTGGTGTGGGGTGAGACGGAATACGGCGGAATGCGGTTTTGCAGCGCCGTCCGCCGGGGTAACCTGATCGCCACCCAGTTCCACCCGGAAAAGTCGCAGGAAATGGGCCTCCGCCTGTACAGGAATTTCCTTGAGACTTTAAAAACGAGTTGCGGGTAAATTTCGTGGCTGATTGACTATGGGCAAAAAGGGAAAACCACCAAGGAATAGAAATTATGAGTAAGGATTTAACCGGTAAAATCATCCTGGAAGGAAAAGAATACGAGTACCCAGTCATCGTTGGCACCGAAAACGAAAAGGCGATCGACATCCGCAAGCTCCGCGCTGACTCGGGCTACATATCCTTTGACGACGGCTATGCCAATACAGGCTCCTGCAAGAGTGACATCACCTTCATCGACGGAGAAAAGGGCATCCTCAGGTACCGGGGTATCCCCATCGAGCAACTGGCCGAAAAATCCACTTTTCTCTGTGCGGCCCACCTCATTATCTACGGCGAGCTTCCCAACGAGCAGAAACTGAACGCCTTCCGGGAAAAGGTCGCCGGCCGGGCCCGCCTCCACGAGGACTTCAAGCACCATTTCGAGGGCTTTCCGCCCAAGGCCCACCCCATGGCTGTCCTCAGCTCGATGCTCAATTCCATCGGCTGCTACTACCCGGAAATGTCCAGCAACAACCGCGAGCAGGACCTGGAACAGTTCGACGAGGCGGCCGCCCTGCTCATTTCCAAGGTCCGGACCATTGCCGCGGCAACCTACCGCATGAGCCAGGGCCTGCCCTTTATTTATCCCCGCAAGGATCTGCGGTATGTGGAGAACTTCCTCCATATGATGTTCACCGAGCCCTACCACCCCTACAACCCGCCGAAGGAAGTGGTCGACGCCCTCGACCTGTTCCTCCTCCTGCACGCCGACCACGAGCAGAACTGCTCCACCTCGACGGTGCGCATGGTGGCCAGCGGCGGGGCCAACATGTTCGCCTCGGTGTCCTCCGGGGTCTGTGCCCTCTGGGGACCCCTCCACGGCGGGGCCAACGCGGCGGTTATCAAGATGCTGCAGGAAATTCACGACAGCGGGGACGACGGAAGTCGGTTTATCCGGGCCGCCAAGGAGGGCAAGGCCCGCCTGATGGGTTTTGGTCACCGGGTCTACAAGAACTACGATCCCCGGGCCAAGATCTTCGGCCAGGCGGCGGAGCGGGTTCTCAAGGCCCTCGGCCGCCAGGATCCCCTCCTGGATATCGCCCATCATCTCGAGCAGGCCGCCCTCTCGGACGACTATTTCGTTGAGCGCAAGCTGTATCCCAACGTGGATTTCTACAGCGGGATCGTCCTGAAGGCGATCGGTATCCCGGTCGACATGTTCACCGTCATGTTCGCCATCGGGCGTATGCCGGGCTGGATCGCCAACTGGAAGGAGATTGCCGAGACCTCGCGCAAGATCCACCGGCCGCGCCAGATTTACACGGGGTCCGCCAAGCGGGACTACGTGCCGATGTCCCAGCGCAAGTAGCCGCCGGGAAAGGATTCCTCAAGTTTCCGGATCCGTTTTCTTCTCCTCGCGCAAGTGGGGGGCGAGGGCTTCCTCGAACCCGAGGCCGGCATGCTTGTGGATTCCCCGGGCCACCAGGAACAGGATACCGATCATGAAGGCCATGCTGGGAAGGGCGATGATCAGGTAGGACCATCCGGTCATGGCCCCGACCTCGGCGTTGAACTGGACGGGGTCGACACTGGGCTCGGTCTTCACGAAATGACTGGCCAGGATGAAATTGAGGGCCGCGCTGATGAAGAAGGAGAGGGCCAGCAGGAGAGTGGTATTGCGCAGCAGGCGTTCCATGGCCTGCGTTCGGCCCCGCTCCTCAAGGGCCTCGTGGATACGGTCGACATCAAAAACCTCCTTGGAAAAGACCAGGGCCCGGATGAGGGGATAACGGGTCAGGAGGGAGGCCAGGACGGCCAGCCCGATCAGGGCCGGAATGGCGGTTTCCTTGACAATGAACCAGAACCGCGGCAGCTGCATCAACCCCACGCCGCCGGTCAGGAGCACGCTGACAAAACCCAGGATGGAAATGAAGTTCACCTTGCGGCGGCGCTGGTAGTCCCAGAAAAAGTAGCCGACCGGGAAGACCAGGGCCAGGACCAGAACGGCGGCCGGGCTGGAGATCAGGCGGTCTCCCTGGGTCAGGATGACCACCGGAAGGAGGATGTTGAAGGCCAGGCTCTGAAAGCCGTTCTCGCGCTTGGCGGGTGCAGGATTTTCGCTTCCCATATGAGCTCACGGATGGTTTAACATTTGCCCATGAAGGCAAGCCCCATCCGCTGCCTGGTGACCGCCGGGCCGACCCGTGAATTCTTCGATCCCGTCCGCTTCCTGAGCAATCCCTCCAGCGGAAAAATGGGGTATGCCCTCGCTGAGGCCGCCGCCAACCGGGGATGGGAGGTGGACCTGGTCAGCGGTCCGGTCAGCCTGCTGGTCCCTCCCGGGATCAACCTCGAGCAGGTGGTGACCGGGCAGGAAATGTACGAGGCGGTCAACCGGCGGTTCCCCGACTGCGATATCCTGATCATGACCGCCGCCATCATGGATTACCGGCCGAAGGAGATTGCCGACCACAAGATCAAGAAGTTCGAGCTGGAGATGGTCATCGAGATGGAACCCGTCATCGATGTCCTGGCCACGGTGGCCCGCCACAAGCAGCACCAGGTGGTGGTCGGCTTCGCCGCGGAAACCAACCAGATGGAGGACTACGCGCTGAAGAAGCTGGAGTCCAAGAATGCCGACTTCATTGTCGCCAACCACATCGGGGGGGCGGAAGGGGCTTTCGGGCGGAATGACAACACGGTGGTCGTCTTTACCCGGACCGGCCAGCGGATTCCCCAAGGTCCGCTTCCGAAAACAGAACTGGCGGAGCACTTGATCCGCCTTTTTGCCGGGAAGCTGGAAGAGTCCGCCCCCGCGAATTCCAAATCTCCGGATTCCATATGAAGCCCAGGCATGATCCGCTGGACAGCCTGATTGACCGCGTGGACGAACTGGACGCGGCCAGCCGGGCCAATTTGATTGGCCGCCTGGCCCGTGAGCGGCACCTCCTGAGCATGATCCTGAGCACCCTGCGGGAAGGCGTTCTGGTCATCGATGCCTCCGGACATGTGGAATACGCCAACCAGTCGGCCCTGGACCTTCTCGGGATCGCCGAGCGGGATGTGGGCAAGCTGAGCCTGTGGCGGGCCGTTCCCGACCTGGCCCGCACCCTCCGCCTGAGCAAAAAGGGCATCCTCATGGAGGAGGCCAACGTCTCACGGGAACTGGAACTCTCCTACCCCCAGCGGCGAATTGTCCGCGTCTACCTGGTCCCGATCGATGAGCAGGCCGGAGAGGTCCAGCTTGTCCGCTACGCGGTGATTATTTCCGACATTACCCGGGAGCGGGTCCAGACCCGCCAGGAGATTGAGGATGAGCGCATCAAGTCCATCATCGAACTGGCTGCCGGGGTGGCCCATGAACTGGGGAATCCCCTGAATTCATTGAACATTCACCTGCAGATCATGCGCCGGCGCCTGGAGAAGCTGTCCGGGGACCCGGTGGCCGAGAGCCTGGCCCGGTCGCTCGAGATCTGCACCGGCGAAGTGGAGCGACTGGACAGTATCATCACCCATTTCCTGGAGGCGATTCGTCCGCGGCCCCCGGACCTGCAGGACCTCGACCTGATCGCCCCGCTGGAGGAATCCATCGAGTTCCTCGGGCCGGAGCTGGAGGGCGCCGGAATTCGGGTGGATATCGAGCTGGGCACAGGTCTGCCGGTCATCCAGGGTGACCGCGACCAGATCAAGCAGGTCTTTTTCAACATCATCAAGAATGCCCGCCAAGCCATGAAATCCGGCGGGATCATCCGGATCCGGGCCTTCGGGGATGATGAATACGTCTATATCCAGGTCGGGGACACCGGGGAGGGCATTCCCCAGGAGAACCTGCGCAAGGTTTTCCAGCCCTACTTCAGTACCAAGCAGGACGGCCACGGCCTCGGGATGATGATCGTGGACCGGATCATGAGGGACCACGGCGGACAAATCGGAATCGACAGCCGACCGGGGGTCGGAACCCTGGTCACCCTGCAATTCCCGCAGAAACACCGGCGGATCCGTCTTCTCAGTGACCGCTGAGGCGTCGCCGGGAGTGTCTTCCGGCGATCAGCCCTCCTTCATGCTGCCGGTTTCCAGGAAGCGCTGGTGCATGTTGAAGGCCCGGTTCAGGGACTGCGGGGTATGCCCGCCGATGACGTCCTTGATGTAGCCGGACAGTTCCTCCCGGTAGTCCGGATGGGAGCAATGCTTGACGATCTCACGCGCTCTCTCCAGCGGATCCTTGCCCCGCAGGTCGGCGATACCCTGTTCGGTGATGACCACCTGGACGGAGTGCTCGCTGTGGTCGAGGTGGCTGCACAGGGGAACAATGGGGCTGATCTTGCCGCCCTTGGCCGCACTTGGGCAGGTGAAGATGGAAATATAGGCGTTGCGGGTGAAGTCCCCGCTGCCCCCGATCCCGTTCATCATGTTGCTGCCCATGATGTGGGTCGAATTCACGTTGCCGAATATGTCCACCTCGATGGCCGTGTTGATGGAGATAATGCCCAGCCGGCGGACGATTTCCGGGTTGTTGGTGATTTCCTGGGGACGCAGCACCATGCGACGGCGGAAAAAGTCGAGGTTGTTGTAGATATTGTCCAGGACCCGCGGGCTGACGGTCAGGGAGGTCCCGCTGGCGAAATGCAGGTTGTCGGCCTCCATGAGGTCGATGACGCTGTCCTGGATAACCTCGGAATACATCTCGAAGCGCGGGATTTCCGGGTGTTCCCCCATGGCCCCGAGCACCGCGTTGGCGATGTTGCCCACGCCGCTCTGGATGGGGAGGAAGGAGGAGGGAATCCGCCCGGCCCGGATTTCACCGGCCAGGAAGTCGGCCACATTCCGGCCGATGCGGCTGGTGACCTCGTCGGCATCCTTGAATTCGCCCACCTCGTCCTTCTCGTCGGTAAAAACAACTCCCGCAATCCGGGAGGGATCGACCCGGACCACCGCCTCCCCGCAGCGCTGGCGGGTGGCGTAAAGAGGGATTTCCCGGCGATGGGGCGGATCTTCCGGTTCAAAGATATCGTGGAACCCGTACAACTCGGTGGGGTGGTGGCTGTTGATTTCCAACAGGATCTTGTCCGCATGCAGGAGGAAGGTGTTGGCCGCGCCGACACTGGTGGTAAGGGTGATCTCCCCGTCAGGGGTCACGTCGGCCGCTTCCACTACCGCCATGTGGACCTTGCCCAGAAAACCGTACCGGATCCATTGCTGCAGCAGGGACAGGTGCATGTCGAAAAAGTGCGTCTTTCCGGCATTGATCGACTTCCGGAGGGTGGCGTTGGACTGGTAGGGCGTGCGCCAGGCCACGGCCTCCGCCTCGGCCAGCGAACCGTCCAGGGATTCCCCGGTGGAGGCCCCGGTGATGACCCCGATCTTGAAGGGGCGGCCCTGCGCGTGCTCCGCCTTGGCCCGCTCGGCAATTGCCCGGGGAATGGCCTTGGCCGCGCCTGCCGGAGTGAATCCGCTAAAGCCGACCGTGTATCCGTCGTGTATCAGTTCCGCTGCTTCCTGGGCAGTCATTTCTGGGAATGGCAATGACATGGCTAGTATAAGAATTTCTAAATGTTATTTTTAATGGTATTAGAGAATTTTTAGCCCTTCTGGCAAGCTCTACCGGAGAAAAAAAAGAACGGCACCCGGTGTCCGGGTGCCGTTGCTTGGTTGGAAAAGAACTCAGTCTCCGCTCGGGGGAGGAGGCGGAATCTCCGAGGGTGGCGGCGTCGGCGGGGGACCCGAAGGCGGGGCGTCCGGCGGCGGCGGCGGCGGGGTCATGTTGGGGGGGAGCGCAGGCGGCTTGGAGGTCGGGGGTGGCGGAATGTGCACCACTTCCTTCAATTCCAAATCGAAAATAAGGGCGTCGCCCGGCTCGATCAGGCTGCCCGGCCTAGAGGGCCGGTCCCCGTAGCCCAGGGCGGAGGGGATATAGAGCTTGGCCTTACCGCCTTCCTTAAGCAGCTTGAGGCCTTCAGAGAAACCCGGGACGACCCGGTTGACCATGAATTCGGCATCCTCATTGGCATCGAACTCACGGCCGTCGATCAGGGTCCCGCGGTAGTCCACAACCACCCGGTCGGTATCCACCGGAGCCCGGCCGGTACCTTCCTCGATGATCTCGTAGTACAGCCCGGAAGCGGTTTTGCGAACGTCTTCACGTCCGTCCAGTTCGGCGAAGAAGGCGGCGGCTTCCGCCTTGTTCTCCTCTGCCACGGCTGCGGCGAGTTCCTGTTCCTTCTGCTGGAATTCCTGCACCCGGCCCATGTAGATCTGCTGGGCGCGCTGGATCCCTTCCCTGAAGTTCTCCGGTTCGGCCTCTCCCTGGGCGGCTTGGCGCATTCCCGCAAACAACTGGTCCAGTTCCTCGTCGGTGAAGCCGACATTCAAGCGGAGCTGGGAGGCCATGGCGTACCCCATGGAAACAAAGGCGGTGGAGTCGTCCACGGCGGGCGGGGCGGCCATTGTTTCATCCTGGGCTGCGACAGAGGACCACGTTAGGAGGGATGCCACCGAAGTCGCCAGAAGCGGCACGGTTCGCATAAACGGTCTAATTGTCATAGGCGAAGATTAGTTACAAAGCCTTATCCTAGGGTCAATTCCCGATTCTGCAAAGGAGGCCCCGGATTAGCGGATTTTTAAGGTCCTGATAGCAGCAAAGCCACCCGTCTCCGGGTGGCTTTGGGGCAATGAGGTTAAATCATGCCCTGTCTCTGTCGCTGTCTTAACTCGGGGCGTTGTGCGCCCCTTATGGCCTATCGCTTGCCAAAAATCTATGTACGCATTGTGCCTTAAATCAGGTGCGGGAGACAAGTTAATTTGGACTTTAATTCATAAAAATTTTACACAAGCGTATCATTTGTAAATATCCCTCCCGATGATATAAGAACGGAAGCCCCTATGGTTCAGGGGCGGCCGGAAACCTTGTTTCGGCGGGCCTCGAGAGACTCCTTCATGCGGGCGAAAACCTCTTCCCGATGTTTGACAAAGGCCTCCACCTGGTCGGTCAGGAAGGCCACCTGCTGTTTCTCGGAATGGTCCCCAAGGTAAGTCCGGACTGTCTCCCGATCCTCCGCGGAGGCGGCCAGCCAGAACTGGGAAAAGCTGGATTGCAAATTGGCCGGGAGCAGTCCCTTGAGCTTGTTGATCTCGGCCCGGAGGACCGGGGTGGCGCGGGTGATTTCGACCAGCCGCAAGCGCATGGCTTCCCGTTCTTCCGGGGAGAGGCGTTCCAGGTACTCGATGGTCTGGCGGAGGCTGGAGAGTTTTTCCGGTTTCATGGCCAGCAACTCCTCCAGCTGGCGCAACTGGGCAAACATTTCGGAAGGATCCGGCAGGTCGGGCGGGGGCGTGGGCGGGCCCTTCTCGAGGAGTTCGGGAGGCAGGGGCGGAGGCGTCGGGAGGTTTTCCGGCACAGGAGGTGGAGCCGCCTGCAGACGACTGGTCAAAGCCAGCAGCAGGAGGATGCATCGAAGGCTGCGAATGCGGATCAAACCCATTTAAATTAATCGAAAAGAAAGGCCAGATCTTCAACTGAATCAAGCTTCGACAAGTCGGTGCCGCCCTGGAGATTGGAGGCCAGGGCGAAAATCTCCGCAGTCTGCTCATCGAGCCGGCTGGCGGAGGCCTGGGAGTCCAGGCCGGCTTGCAAATCGCTTTGCGGCGGCCACTCCCGAGGCACCTGTGACTGGAAGCTGATGAAGGCGAAGGCCAGGGTGGCTGCTGCCGCCAGCGGGGCCAGCCAGGGGAGCCAGTCACGGCGGACGGTTCTTTCCTGTTCCGGTTCCATCAACTGCCGGCGGACCCTGGCCAGCATGCGGGGATCCCTCATCGAAGGATTCAGTTGAAGCAGCTCATCGATCAGTTCATCGGCCGGATCCGGAGCTTCGCGCAAGCGGGACCTGACCCGCTGCAGGAAATCCCGCGGAGGACTGACCTCCGCTGATCCCAGCCAGGCTTCAAACCTGTCCAGGATGGGATCTTGTGACTGCCGATCGTTCTTCATTGGGCTTTTCAATGGGTTAAACCAAATCTTTGAGCTCTTGTTTCAAAAATTGTCGGGCCCGGAAAATCCAGGTTTTGACGGCACTCTCGCTGGCTCCCATGACTTCCGCGATCTCCTGGTAGCTGAGTTCCTGTTGTTTCAGGAGGAGGATGGCCGTGCGATGGTTCTCCGGCAGGCCCTTGAGCGCTTCCGTAAAGGCCTCCTCGATCTCCGCAAAGCGCTGGTCCTCCCGGCCGCTGATGACAGCGTGCAACTCGGTGGGATCCCTCGGCTCGAGCGGCTTGCGCTGGCTGCGGCGGTACTCGTTGATGAGGAGGCGGCGGGCGATCTGAAAGAGGAAAGTGCTGAACCGGGCTCTGGGCTGGTAGGAGGCGGAGGCCCGGTAGAGGCGGATGAAGACCATCTGGGTCAGGTCCTCGGCCTGCTCGTAGGAGTTCAGGGAGCGATGGAAGAAGTTGATCAAGGGGGTTTGCCAACGCTCGACCAGCAGGTCAAACGCCGCTTCCTTCCCATCCTTCAGCTGCAGCATCAGCTCGACGCTGGGATCGGTCTCTTCTCTCGAATCATCCGCCATGGAATTTTGACTGGGGACTCATTCGTAAAATAGAAGGCCCCCGACCGGGCATTCTTTCAAGGCAAATCGGGAGCGCTCTTTCCAGCATTATTTCGCCGCGCCCGCTTGCCAACAGGACCGAGCGCGCTTTAGCTGTCGTTCCGTGAAGACGCTCCTTCGCATGACAATCCTGATCGCCATGGCCGCGGTGTGCGCCCTGGTCGAAGGCCTGTTGATCGGGATGCCGGATGTCAGCCAGGATCTGGATGACTGGGCCATCACGGTGGAGGACGCGATGGCCCTGGAACCTGTGCTCTGGGTCGATGGCCGGTCGACAGATGCCTACCTCAGCGGGCACCTGGAGGGTGCGGTTCACCTCAACCTTGATGGATGGGAAACAGGGCTGGGAAATTTGCTGCAGGAATGGGATCCCGGATTGGCGGTCGTGGTCTATTGCGACGGCAACGGCTGTGAAAGCAGCCGGTCCATCGCCGAGCGTCTGCGGATGGAGCTGGGGGGCAACAATGTCTACTGGCTGGTCGATGGGTGGCCGGCCTTGCAGGGGGAGGGGATGGCGCCATGAGGAACGTCATCAAATGGATATTCCTTCTGGCCCTTGCCGCGTTTTTCCTGGTGGCCGGATTCCTGAAAGTCACGGATCCCGTGGAATTCATGCGGGCCATCCTCCGTTATCAGCTCTTCGCTCCGACCCTGGCCTGGGTTGCCGCCCTGTGGGTGCCCTGGATGGAGATTGCCGCCGCCCTGGGCCTGCTCCTGCGGTCCTGGCGTCAGGCCTCGGCCGGATTGATCATCCTGTTGCTGATCGGGTTCGAGATCCTCCTTGGCAGCGCCGCTTACCGCGGTCTGGACATCGATTGCGGCTGCCTTGGTTCCGGAGCGGGTTCAAGCGTCCAGTTGGCCCTCCTGCGAAACCTCGGGCTTCTCCTGGCCGCCATCATTGTGGTAATTCTGGAACGCCCCCGTAAATGATCCTTCCTCCCGACTATACCGCCGAGGATCGCAAGGCTGCGGGCTGGATTGACCAGATGGCCGGGGGTGGGATGGAGGCCCTGGATTCCCTCTACGGACTCTATCACCGGCCCTTGCTGGGACTCTTCGGAGCGATCCTGAAAGATGACTTTGCCGCGGAGGAAGTCCTGCAGGATACCTTTTTGCGGGCCTGGAATCAGGCCGGCCGGTTTGACCCGGAACTGGGGACGCCCTTTGCCTGGCTGGCCACCATCGGCAAACGGATGGCCATTGACCGCTTGCGCCGGCAGCGGGCCCGGCCCGCGATTCAACCGGAATCGATGGAACATCCTGAGATTTCGGAAGACAATTACTCTGGTGATGCCCGGGAGAGGGCTCATCGACAACTGGAAGCGCAGTGGATTCGGGATTGCTTCAGCGAATTGACCGAATCCCAGCAGGAGGTTGTTGAATTAGCCTTTCTCCAGGGTTATACCCACCATGAAATAGCCGAAAAGCTGGGGAAGCCTTTGGGAACGGTCAAATCCGACCTCTACCGGGGACTGATGCACTTGAGGAAAGCTTTTCTGGACGGAAATGACTGACAGGAACACAGAGGAAACGGCGGCCCTGTATGTCCTCGGGCTGCTCCGCGACGAGGAACTGCGGGCATTTGAGGCCGATCTGGCCCGGTCCCCGGAGTTGCGGACGCGGGTGCGCGAGCTTTCCACCGGCCTGGATGCCGGATACCGGAGATTCCAGGGACCGGAACGTCCGGACCTGCTGAACAGGATCCACAGCTCCCTGGAGGCCGAGACTGCCGTCACCGGACCCGCCGGGCAGGCCCCCTCCTCCCGCCGGTCTTCCCGGTTCTGGTCCCTGACCTGGGGAATCGCGGCCGGCATCCTGCTGGTCCTGAACCTGTTCCTGGTGGCGAAAATGTCCCGCCAGGGGGCAGGCCGGGGGACCGCGGAATCCATCGCCTCCGTGGAGCTTTCCCCGCCGGATCCGACCGGTCCGGAGGCTGCGGTGAACGCCCCGGGGCAAAATATCGAGACCCTTCATGCAAGGATCAAGGGCTTGGAATCGGATGTCCTGAAACGTGATTCCTGGCTTGAAAAGATTTGGAACGACAAGCAGCAGCTGATCCGGGAAAATGAGGAGGTGAAATCCTACAACCATGATTGGCAGGAGGAATACGTCCGTCTGGCTTCCCGGGTGCTGCCCTTCTTCGATTCCAACGGGCGAATGAGCCGGTTCACGGTCATCGAGCTGGTGGATACGGGGACGACCTGGGAATCCGAAGGAAAGGAGGCCCTGGAAACGGCGCTGCTGTCGAAATCGATCCCGGAACCTGGGTCGGCTATGGCAGTCTCTCCGGAGCCGGTTATTTTCTGGTCACGCGCAACGGG
>CAJXMX010000078.1 GCA_913056355.1 uncultured Opitutales bacterium | reverse complement strand
ACCCCATCCGGTCCGCGCCCGGTCTGGATTGCCGGCCTGCACGCGGATTACGCCCGCGACAATGGATTGCTGCTCGTAGACCTGCCGGTCCTGAAGGACTGGTTTGGAGTCAACGACTACGAGACTTCGGCCATCTTCCTTGAAAAGGGAGCGGATCCGGCCGCCGTCCAGGCCAGCCTTAAGGAGGAATTCCCGGGTCTGGCCATCCGGCAGAACGGGCAATTGATGAAGACCGCCCTTTCCATATTCAACCAGACTTTCGCCGTGACCTACGCCCTCCAGGTCATCGGCCTGACCGTGGCCCTAGGCGGCCTGGTCCTGAGCCTGGTCAGCCTCCTGCGGGAATCCGGGCGCGAGTTGGCCCTGCAGCGCACCCTCGGCATGGGCCGGCTGGAAATCGCCCTCAGCACGGCCATTGAGGGGACCGGAATCGCCCTCGCCGGACTCCTGACCGGGCTGCTCCTGGGCCTGTCCCTGGGACTGGTCCTGATCCGGGTCATCAACTACCAGTCCTTTGGCTGGACCCTGCAGACCGCCTACCCATGGGCCGAGGTGTGCTTCCTGGGTGGCTCGGTCCTGCTCCTGGCTTTCCTCATTTCCTTCTTCACCGGCTGGTTGTACCTGCGCAAATGGAGCCCCGAAGCCCTGTGAAAACCATCCTCATCTGCGTCATTCTTTGTCTCCTCCTGGTGGCCTTCCGGGTCGCCGGGAGCGCCGTCCCCGAATTCACGGCGGAGGGTTTCCGGGTCCCCCAACCCGGGGCGGAGCTGCATTTCCCGGAAGACCATGGCAGCCATCCCGACTTCAAGATCGAGTGGTGGTACCTGACCGGACACCTGCTGTCCGAATCCGGACGGAGGTTCGGATTCCAGGCCACCTTCTTCCGCCGGGCCCGCGAAGCATCCGCTGAAGATGAGACAGACCCGGCCTTCGCCCTGGACCAGGTTTACCTGGCCCACCTGGCCCTGAGCGATCCCGGTGGCGACGCCTTTCATTTCGAGGAGAAAATCTCCCGGGAAGGCTGGGATGCCTGGGCGCGGAGCGGTAAGCTCGATCTGCGCAACGGCAGCTGGACCCTGAAGGGAAATTTTGACGACCATCCGAAACTCCGCCTGCAGGGCGGCATCGGGACCGATGTCCGCCTGGAAATGGAATTGGAACCGGAGAAGCCGCTGGTGCGCTTCGGGGAGGACGGCACCTCCCGCAAGGGCCCCTCGTCGGAGTCCCGCAGCTACTACCTCTCCTTCACCCGTCTGGGGACCAGCGGGACCATCATGGTGGGGGACGAAAGCCTCAAGGTCGCCGGCAGCAGCTGGATGGACCACGAGATTGCCTCCTCCCAGCTGGAGCCGGGCTACACCGGCTGGGACTGGGTGGCCATCCAGCTCGCGGACGGCTGGGAGGTGAAGGCCTACCTCCTGCGGATGGAAAACGAACGCATCTCCCCGTTTTCAGCCCTGATCTGGATCGATCCGGAGGGAAAGACCTATCCCGGCGGTCCGGAAAAATTCACATGGGAGAAGCGGTCCTGGTGGAAAAGCCCGCACACCGGAACCCGTTATCCGGTCGGGCCGGAGATCACCGGCACCCACCCGCTGACCGGGGAACCGGTCTCCTTCCGGATCATCCCGGTAATGGAGGACCAGGAACTGGTCTTGCCGGGCACCACCTACTGGGAGGGCGCGGGCACCGTGCTGGATGCCTCGGGGCGCGAAATCGGGCGTTCCTACCTGGAGCTGGTTGGCTATGCAGGCCCGATTGAAGGATTGCGCTGAGGCTCCGGGCCGGCTTCAGGGAGCTTCCAGGTTGAGTCCGTCGATGTAGGTGTCCTCGAAATCCGGATCCTCGTTCAACTCGACGATGCGGGCCGCCCGGGTGGCAAGTTCCAGCTGGCTGGCCCGCTCGCGGTCCAGCAGACAGACAAAGGCCCCGCCCAGCGAACTGTTGCCCACCACTTCAATCTGGTCCCGCCGGAATCCCGCCAGCAGCCCGCAGCGGATGGCGCTCTCGATACCGAGGTTGAGGCCGAATCCACCCGCCAGGAAGACGCGCTCCACGTCCCGGTGCCGGTGACCGGTCTGCTTGAGCAAAATCGTCACCCCGGCCGCAATGGCCGCCTTGGCCTGAAGCAGGAGGGCGATGTCCGCATCGCTGATGGAAGGGCCTTCCGGATCCCCGGGATCGAGGTACCAGCAGCGGCCATACTCGCCCTGCCCGAGTTCGAGGCCATGGGCGGAGGCGGTTTGCGGATCGAATCGTCCACGCTCCGTGAGGAGGCCGCATTCCGCCCCGAGAGCCATGAAATCCAGGTAGGCCGACCCGCAGAAACCGGTTGCCCGGGGCCGGCGGCGGCCAATCGTTTCCACCTCAAGCCGGCCCGGGACCAGCAGGTCGCCATGGAGGCGGCTGACCGAGCCGTCGATGGCCCGCGTGCCCCAGCTCAGCTGTCGTCCCTCGAAGGCCGGACCGGCGGCCGTGGCGCATCCGGTCAGGCGCCCGTTCTCCTGCAGGAGGATTTCCCCGTTGGTCCCGATGTCGATAAGCAGGGTCACGCCCGTGTGGTCGGCCATGCCGGAGGCCAGCCAGCCGGCGGAGATGTCCGCCCCGACATAGGCCGCGTATCCGGGGAGCAAGTACCATGGGATTTCCTCCGCTCCCGCCCACACCGGACTGATCCACGGAAAGGTGGCATGGGCCCTCAGCTGGGAACCGAGAAAGACCGGGGTGAAGGGCACTTTCCCCATCGGGCTGGGATCCTCCCCGACCAGCAGGTGCAGCATGGTCGTGTTGCCGGCCACCACCACCCCGGAGAGCCGGTCACCGGCACAGCCGGTGGCCTTCATCAACTGTCCCCACAGGAGGGCCAGGGTCTCCTCCAGGAGGAGGCGCTGCCCCTCGAGGACGGCGTCCCCGGACTGACGGCAGGCGTCGATCCGGGTCAGGACGTCCTCCCCCATCCGGACCTGGGCGTTGTACCCGCTGGCCCGGCCGAGGAGCTTGCCGTCGGCCAGGGAAACAAGGGCCAGGACCACCGTTGTCGTGCCGATATCGATACAGAGCCCGAGGTCCCGCGAATCCGCCCGGGGAAACATGGGCCGGATCTCGAAACCGCACCGGGGCTGGAAATCGACCGCCACCGAAAGGCTTCCCTGCAGGAGTGAACGCAGGGGAATGTGTATTCGCCTTCCAAGCACATCGGCCGCGCAAAGCTGGCAGGACTTGACGGCCCGGCCATCCTCGAGGCGGACCTCGCAACCCCGGCAGAGACCCTTCTGTCCGCAGCGGGTGTTGAGGATGATGCCGGACCGGGCCAGCACCGCCGACAGGGGCCGGTTCCGGTAGACCGGACTGACGGCGACCTCGACCGGCGAGGATCCCTCCAGCTCGACGAACAGGGAATTCATGACCCGGACGGAGGATTGCCCGGGTTGCGTACCTGGCAGCCGCTGCAGCGGATAATCGACGCATCCGCGGAGGAGATGGCGGCCTGGCCGGGCGGGACCACCAGGAACCGCGTCTCGTCCCAGGGACCGGCCAGGAGATCGTTCAGCAAGCTGTCGTCCCCCTTGTGATGGACAAACTCCATGTCCAGGAATGCGGCCGCCTCACGGGTGTCGGAAATGGCCTCCTCGACCGGACCGTCCCCGAGGTCGGTGTAGCCGGCCACCCGGTAATGGGCGTACTTTTCCTGCTCGATCTCCATCAGGTACTCGACGTCCTCCTCGTCCTCGAACTGTTCGCGGTACTGGGCCTCCAGCTCCTTCAGGTGATCCGGTCCGGGGACCCGCTTTCCCCGGCACCAACCCGGGCTGAACCAGTAGGTCCCGGGCTCGCGCCTCATCAATTCCGCGTAGCGCTCCTTGCTCCCGAGGAAAAGGGTGATGCAGTCATGGGCCCGGGGAAGGATCATTTCCGCCTCCCGGGTCGTAATCCCGAGAATGCTGTTGCTGCACAATCCGTAGACCAGGATGATCCGGCGGCAGCCGGCGGCTTCCATATCCGAAACGGCCGCCTGCAACTCATCGTGCAGGCGGGCGGGAAAATCATGCTGGCCCATGGGAAGGAAACGGAGTTCCGAGGGCTGCAGGCCAAGCCGCCCAATGCGGGCCTTGACCTCAAACTCAAGGACATCACAGGCCAGGATGCCAAAGGGGACCTCTTCGGGGTTCATGGCCTACTAGCCCTAAACGGTCCGTGTCCCGAGACAACGGGAAAATGCGGTCTTCCCCTCCTGAGGAAGACCCGCCCGGTCAAAGCCAACCACCGACCGCTGAGATCTATTCAAGGGTGATCGAGATAGTCGGCGATTGTCCGTCCCAGGAATAGCCGCCCAGCTTGGCGTCCACGGCGACAATCGAGTAGATGCCCGGCAAAGTGCCGCCATTGCCTTTCCGGTTTGGACTGCAGGTGGACCAGGCCGCCTCCGCCCAACCATCGGGTCCGGAATTTCCCGTGGACAGGCTTATGGTCTCGGGACCTTCAATGAGCAGGTCCGCCGATGCGCCGGACAGCGGTAGTCGGGTTGAGGCATCGACAATCTGCACCTTGATCATGATCGTGTCTCCCGCCGTGAAGGTGGTACCGGTCACGAAGGTCTCGACCTTGTTGGGACCCTTGCCGCTGACCGTCAGGGTGCCGCTGACCAGGTCGTTCACCGTCAGGAGCGAAGTTGCGTTGGGAAGCGGAGTGGCACAAAGGATGTTGCCGGGCTCCGATTCGCAATCCACGACACCGTCACCGTCCGCATCGTAGAGGGTGGTGACCTTGTAGCAGTACTCGAATCCGTCGCTGACCGAGGCGTCCACGTAGCTGGTGACCTGTCCCAGATCGACGAGGTGCTGGCTCTTGCCAGCCTGGTCATAGTAAATTGAGTAACCGACCACGCCGGGATCGGCGCCATGTTCGTCCGTCCAGGCCAGGAGGATTTCCCCATGGCCGGGAGTGGCCGCCAGCAATTCCGGCACAGGGGCATCACAGGCCGGGCTGGTCACGGTACCGAAGGTGGCGCTGGTCATCAGGGCGGGAACAATACCCGGTAAACCCTGCTGGTGGTTGTGTTCCCAGAGCTGCCACATGGTATCACCCCATGCTTTCAAGGAGGCAAAGAACGGATCGGTCTGGACGATGTAGGAGTTGGAGAATTTTGGTTCCAGGGTCCGGTCGCCGGTCCCGTTGATTTCATCCCTCAGGAAGGCGATATATTCCCGGGAAGTCCCCTGGTAGTACAGGTTGACCTCGACACTGGCGGCCCCGGTCGGGACTGTCAGGTTCACCGCATCGTAACCGCCGGCGTACTCCTCGGCCGTATAATAGCCGGGATCCTCGATTCCATTCCAGACCGGCACCGAAAGACGCGCCTGCGCCTCGGCAATGCGGAAGCCTTTGGGAGGAATCCGGTTGTCCTTGTAGCGGCCCGTGGCCAGGACGAAATGGAAGGTCTCTTCTTCCTCCGTCAGTGCACTGGTCGGATGGATCTCGTAGACCAGCTCGTCGAGGTGACTTTCCTGACCGGACAAAGCCGGAGAGGAGGCATTCGGAAGGCCCTTCAAGGTTCCTGCGCTCATGTCGTAGGGATTGATTTCATGGACCAGGGTCCCCCCTGCATCATAGAGCCGGATATTCAGGAACATCCGCCTCCCCTCGGGGAAGCCGCTGATCAGCTTGTGCCCGGTGTTGTTCTGCACGCGGAAGTCCAGATTTCCGGTTGCCGCATCATAGCAAAGGTCCGTTATGGTGGCCGCCAGTTGCAGCTGCTGCCAGGCCCGGTCCGAACCGGCCAGCATCGCCGCACCGTTAACGGCAGGGCTCTCCCCGGCAGAAAGGTCCAGGGTGAGGACGCCCGGGCCCTGTCCCAGCAGGCTGGCATTGACCGGATCATAGACCGGCCCGTTCGGATCGGTGGAAGCCAGGATGCGTGAAATCCAGACATTTCCACCGGTCAGGTCGTGCAGGGGAAGTCCGGAATTCGGGTGGGCCAGGCTTCCGTCCGGCCGAAGCGGAACGCCGTGCTTGTCAGCCGCGACTCCCTGCACATCCCGCATGTGGCAATCCTGACACTTGGCCGCCCAGTTCACTCCGGGTGCCCCCTGGGCACGGAATTCCGGGTTCGTCGCGGCACCACCCTGCTGACCGTACGCGGACAGCATGAATTCCGAAAAGGTGCGCTCCACATGGAAGTAGCTGAATGCGGAATGGGCCTCCGTGTGCAGCAGCCCGTTTTCATCAGGGAAAGAAAGGTTGGCCAGGACGGGGTTGGAAACGTCGTGGCAGGTGGAGCAGAAGAACTTCGACTTGTGGTAACGGCTGTAAAGCATCTGGTGCCGTGCCTCCGCATCCGAAAAACTGGCCCGCTTCTCGGAAGTAGAACTGACAAAGTACTGGCCCGATCCGTTTTCCGTGTAGCTGTCCGGAAGGACCCACGGCGCTCCATTGAAAAAGGACAGCTGGGCCGCTTCCAGAATATCCGCGGTCAGGGTTTCCGAGGCCATGGAGCCCGACAGGCTGGTCGCCTCGTCCCAGTATCCTATCCAGTCCGAGGATTCCCGGGTTCCGTTGAAGGTCGCCTGATGGAATGGATCGTACATCCGGTGACAGGAATCGCAGCTCAGCCCGTCAAAGTCGTCTCCCGTCATCAGGGAAGCGTTGGTCGGATCCGAACGTCCCCCCAGCCAGGCCGCGGGAGAGTGGCAGCGGATGCACAGATCCCCGGCATTCGCATTGCCGAGAACCGCGATCGAATCCTGCAAGGCCACGGTCAGGCAGGCATACCAGATCGGATCACGGGCAGCCTGGGCCATCATGGAACCTTTCCAATTGTGTCCCGGCTCCACCGCCGAATTGTATCCGGCGTGGCAATTGAGGCACCGGTTGGAGCCTTCCAGGGAAATACCGTCCCCTGGCTGGCTGCCCGGCATCCGGAGCAAAGGGTCCCCCGCCACCGAGCCGTTTGAAGTCAATCCAAGTAAAAATAGCCCGGCCAAAAGGCAGGCGCAAACGTTCTGCTGCTTCATGGAAAAGTCCCCCGTTTAGAGTATCTACAAGTGCTTGAGAGCCGCGCTAATTATGCAGGGCCCGCCACACCAAAACGAGGGAATTCAAGTTTCACCAAGGTTTATGAGCCCCGGTGTTGCAGCTTATTAGACAGGCTTTTCCGAGGAGGAAGCGCCTGCCCGCTCAGGAACTGTACTTCTTCTTCAGGCTTTCAACGACTCCAGGATCGGCCAGGGTGGTCACGTTGCCGAGGGCATTGCCGGTGGCGATGTCGCGCAGGAGGCGCCGCATGATCTTGCCGGAACGGGTCTTGGGGAGATCGGCCGAGAAAATGATCTTCTCCGGCCGGGCGAACTTGCCGATCTTCTCCGCCACCAGGTTGTTCAGCTCCTTGCGCAATTCGTCGCTGCCGTCGGCATCCGTGCCGCGCAGGAGGACAAAGGCCACCAGCCCCTGTCCCTTGATCTCGTGCGGGACCCCGATCACCGCGCATTCGGCGACGTTGGAATGCTCGACAAAGACGCTTTCCAGCTCGGCTGTCCCGATGCGGTGGCCGGAGACATTGACCACGTCGTCGACCCGGCCCACGACCCAGAAATAGCCGTCATCGTCACGCCGGGCCCCGTCACCGGGAAAATAATACTTTCCGTCCCAGTTGCACCAGTAGGTCTGCTTGAAGCGTTCGGCATCGCCCCAGATTCCCCGGAGGATGCCGGGCCAGGGCTGCCGGATGGCCAGGAGTCCCGTGGAGACTTCCTCACCCGCCGGATTGAGGACGGCCGGATCGACCCCGAAGAACGGCAGCGTGGCCGAACCGGGCTTGGTCGGGGTGACCCCGGGCAGCGGGCTGAGAAGGACGCCGCCGGTCTCGGTCTGCCACCAGGTATCCACGATCGGGCAGCGTTCCTTGCCCACCTTCCGGTGGTACCACATCCAGGCCTCCGGGTTGATCGGCTCGCCGACCGTGCCCAGCAGGCGCAGGCTGTCCAGCTTGTATTTGTCGACCCACTCGTCACCCCACTTCATGAAGGCCCGGATGGCCGTTGGCGCGGTGTAGAATATGGTTGCCTGGTGCTTGTCCACGAGATCCCAGAACCGGCCCGGGTCGGGATGGTTGGGAGCCCCCTCGTACATCAGGACGGTGGATCCGTTCTGCATCGGGCCATAGACGATGTAGGAATGGCCGGTGATCCAGCCGATGTCGGCCGTGCACCAGTAAACATCGTCCTCCTGCAGGTCGAAAATGTACTTGGAAGTCAGATACGTGTAGACCCCGTAGCCCCCCACGGTGTGCATGATGCCCTTCGGCTTCCCGGTCGAGCCGCTGGTGTAGAGCAGGAAAAGCAGGTCCTCGGCATCCATCTCCTCGCAGGGGCAATCGTCGGAAACCGTGGCCGCCGCTTCATCGTACCAGACATCCCGGTCGTCCTGCATTTCGCATTCCATGCGCTCCCCGCCCGGGTTCCGCGGCACCACCAGGACGTGCTCCACGCAGTCGCATTCCCTGACCCCCTGGTCCACGACCGACTTCAGGGGCAGGACCGAGCCGCGCCGCCAGCCGCCGTCGCCGGTGATGACCATCTTCGAGGACGCGTCGAGGACGCGGTCCTTGATGGACTCGGCGCTGAAGCCGGCGAAAATGACGGAATGCACCGCCCCGATACGGGCGCAGGCCAGGACCGCGACGGCCAGCTCCGGGATCATCGGCAGGTAGATGGCAATTGTATCCCCTTTCCGGATACCGAGCGATTTCAGGACGTTGGCGAAGCGGCTGACCTCCCTCTTCAGGTCCGCGTAGGTCAGGACCCGCTGGTCGCCCGGCTCCCCTTCCCAGACGATGGCCTTCTTGCCGGCCTTGTCGCCCTCCGCCCAGCGGTCCACCGCGTTGTGGCAGATGTTGGTCCTGCCGCCGACGAACCACTTGAAGAACGGGGCTTCGGAATCGTCCAGGACACGGTCCCACTTCCGGTACCAATGAAGGGACCCGGCTGCTTCTCCCCAGAAGGATTCCGGATCCTCGATGCTCTTGCGGTGCATCTCCCGGTAGGCCTCCATCGAGTTGATGTGGGCCGTTTTCCGAAAGGATTCGGGCGGGTTGAACACGCGATCCTCATGCAGGACCGATTCCATACGATCTTCACTCATGGTGCTAAGGGAGTTAGAGGTTCGGCCAGCATCCCGGCTGGCCCAAGGGAACCTTGAAAATGAGGTCGCCGCCCCCGGAGGGTCAACCAATTTCCTGAACCGGGGGCCCTGCCGGCAGGGAAGGCTTGCCACCCCTCCGGTGATCTTCATTTTCTAGCCGCTAGTGGAAGCCGCACGATTTGATTACCATTTGCCGAAGGAGGCCATTGCCCAGGTTCCCGCGGACCGGCGGGACCAGTCGCGGCTGCTCCTCGTGCACCGGTCCACCGGACAGGTGGCCGACCATTTCTTTCGCGAGCTGCCCGATCTTCTCCCCCGCCCCGCCACCTGCTTCCGCAACACGGTCAAGGTCATGAAGGGCCGGATCCATGCCGAGCGCTCCGGCGGTGGACGGGTCGAGTGCCTTCTCCTCAACCCGGCCAGCGACTCCCCGGCAACCACCTGGTGGTGCCTCCTGCGTCCGGGGAAGAAACTGCCGGTGGGCGCCATTTTCCAGATTCCGGACGTCTTCGAGGGGGAAGTCCTGGAGAAAAACGAGGAAGGCATGGTCAAGGTCCGTTTCAAGCTGCACCGGCACGAGAGTGTGCTCAGCCTGGCCGATGACGAGGGCCAGATGCCGCTGCCCCCGTATATCCAGCGGGCCGAACAGGACAAACGCAGCAAGCTGGACGAGGAGCGCTACCAGACGGTCTACGCGGATCCGCAGAAACCGTTCGCCGCGGCGGCGCCGACGGCAGGGCTGCATTTCACCCCCACGGTCCTCAACCGCATGGTCGAGGGAGGAAACAGGTTCCAGGACCTGACCCTCCATGTCGGCCTCGGCACGTTCAAGCCGATCCAGGCCGACCTCGTCGAGGCCCATACCATGCACGAGGAATTCTATGAAATCCCCCAGGTCACCCGGGAAGCCATGACGGCCCGGGACCAGCGCATCAAGCTGGCCGTGGGAACCACTTCCCTGCGGGCCATGGAGGACTTTTTCCGCTATACCCGCAAGCACGAGGTTCCCCGGGAAGGGACCTTCGGCAAGCACACCGACCTCTACATCTATCCCCCGGAGCATTTCACCACCGACGCCCTGCTGACCAACTTCCACCTGCCACGCTCGACCCTCCTGTGCCTGGTCAGCGCCTTCCTGACTCCGGGTTCCACCGACGGCGTGGACTGGCTCCTGCAAATCTACGAAGCCGCCCTGAAAAGGAATTACCGATTCTACAGCTACGGCGATGCCATGCTGATCCTGTAAGGCATGCCGGCACGAAATGACATCTCCTTCGAGGATCTTGTTGAGACCTATTACCAGCCTCTCTACCGATTCGCCTTTTCCCTCAGCAAGTCGCCCGACCAGGCCGCGGACCTGACCCAGCAGACCTTCCTGATCTGGGCCGAGAAGGGGCATACCCTTCGGGATGCCTCCAAGGTCAAGTCCTGGCTCTTCACCTCGCTTTACCGCGAATTCCTGCGGCAGAACCGGCGCCAGCAGACCATGACCCCGGTCGACCAGGAAATTCTCGAGAGCCGGAAGGATACGTCCCTGATCGGAAGCGCCCGGCAGCTGGAAGGGCATGAGGCGCTGGAGGCGATGCAGGAACTGGACCCGGTCTACCGGGAACCGCTGATCCTTTTCTACCTGGACGATCTGGCCTACAAGGAGATTGCCGAGGTCCTGGATATCCCCATCGGCACCGTGATGTCCCGGCTGGCTCGCGGCAAGGGCCAGCTAAAGGAAATTCTGACCGAAAAAAGAAGGAAATAAACCGCCCGCCTGGAACCTCCGAACGATTGAAGAAGATGAACCGCGAACGAGCCATAGAAATTCTCGAGACCTACCGCCCCGGTGAAGGATTGGAATCCGATCCCGGGGTGCGGGCGGCCTTGCAGATGGCGGACGCGGATCCGGAACTGGCCCGTATCCGGGAACAGATCCGGGACTTCGACGACCGGATCAAGGCCCGGATGCGCCAGATCGAGGTGCCGGCAGACTTGAAACAGCGAATTCTCGAGGCCGCCTCCCGGCCAAGTGCGGCCGGCAGTGCCGTTCCCGCCCAGCCGCAGCCGGGAAAACTGCTTTCATGGCTCCATCCCGCCGCCTTTGCCGCCGCGGCGGCCATTGTCATCCTTCTGGCCCTGACCTTCACCTTCTGGGCGAAACCGGAAACTCCGCCAGCTTCCAGTCCGGAGCTTCCACAGCTGGCCCTCGCGGACAGCAGCCTGATGCAGACCGCCCATGCGCTCTACGCGTCCATGCGGCCCAAGTTCAAGAGCGGCGAGGGATCCGAGATCCGGAATTACCTGGATTCCCACGGCGGGAACATTCCCCTCCATTTGCCGGGAAACATTCCCTGGGAAAAGTCCTATGCCTGCGATGTGATCCAGATCAACGGGACCAAGGTTTCCGTGATCTGTTTCACGGCCCCTGACAACTCCCGCTCAATGCACCTCTTCACTTTTGAAAGAGCCGACTTTCCCGACTTGAAAGTCCCGGAAAAGCCCAGCATCTGCACGGAGGGAAAGCCCTGCAGCGCGGCTTGGCAGGATGAAGACCAGATTCACGTCCTCTTTTCCGACAAAGGTACGGAAAATCTGATGGCGGTGCTGGATATTTGACCCGGCCCGGCTACTATAGCCGGAACTATGATCAAGAAATTAACTCTCTCCGTTCTCCTCGCCCTCGCCACCTTGTCCGCTTCCGCCGAGGTGGTGCGGTATCAGATTGACCCGGTCCATTCGGCGATCGAGTTCAAGATCCGTCATTTCCTGAACAAGATTCCGGGAACCTTCAGCCAGTTCGAGGGGGAAATCCTCTTCGACAAGGACAATCCCTCCGACAGCAGGGCCACCGCCACCATAGCGGTTTCAAGTGTCGACACCCGTAACGAGAAGCGCAACGCGCATCTCCGGACGCCCGATTTCTTCAATGCCGACAAGTACCCGACGATCACCTTCCAGAGTACCAAGTGGGAGGTCCGCGGCGAACATGAATATGTCGTCACCGGAATCCTGACCATGATGGGCGTATCGCGGGAGGTTGAATTGGAGGTCGGTTTCCTGGGCGAACTCGAGACCGGCAGCAAGACCGTTTCCGGCTGGGAAGCTGAGGCGGAAATCGACCGAGACCAATGGGGCCTCCGCGGTGGCAAGCCGGCAGTCGGCTCCGATGTGGAGATTGAAATCACGATCCAGGCCAAGCGGATTTAATCCGCCCCGGCCGCCCCCCCATTCGCCTACGCTCCAGCGGACTCGGTGCTGATGCGCTGCTGCCCGTCAAGGGCGGCCAGCAGGGCGTGCCAGCCCAGGGTGGCGCACTTGACCCGGGCCGGGAACTTCCGCACCCCCAGCAGCGAAGCCAGCTCCCCATCACGCTCCAGGACCAGGTCCGGGCCGTGGAGCTGCAGGGCCTTGAGCACCGTGTCGGCTATTCGCCGGACTTCAGTGATCCGCTTGCCGGCAACGGCTTCCGTCATCATGGAGGCGCTGGCCCTGGAGATGGCGCAGCCCTGGCCCTGGAAATGAATGGAGCGGAGCCGGTCCCCTTCCAGCACCAGGGAGACCTTGATTTCATCGCCGCAGAGCGGATTGTGGCCGTCGGCCTGGTGCGTTGAGCCTGCCAGCGGACCGTAGTTCCGCGGGCGCTTGTTGTGCTCGAGGATTATCTCCTGGTAGAGCTCTTCGATATCGGCCATCGATCCGCCTAGAGTTCCAGCCCGGCCGGCTCAATGGGTTCCACCCGGATGTTCTCCGGATTTTCGCTGTCGGCCTCGATGATCCGCCAGTTGACCGGTATAATCCGCTCTCCCGGCATCAGGAGAGTGCCGTTGATGGTGGTATCCCTGATGTCGACCGCAAAGCCCTGGGCCGCCGCCTTGTTGACCAGGAGACCAATCCGTTCCTCCCAGAGCTGGGTATCCGTGTTCAGTCTTCCCAGGAAGTCCTGGTAATCCTCGGAGGTCTGGTCGCCGACCTGGATCGTGCTCAGGTCCATGTCCAGCCCCAGGATGGAACCGCTCTCCACCTCCAGTTCCCCGAAAAGGACCAGCTTCCAGAAGGGTCCGCTGGCATGGATGCTCTGGGCTCCGGCACCGACCTTGCCGTCGATCACATAGACCTCGGCCAGGTCGATCGAAAACGGCTGGATCCGGACCTCGCCGACCTGCCACTGGCGACCGGTGTCCCGGGCCAGCGCCTTTTCCAGCAAGTGCTTCTGCCAGGCCGGAGCCATGAAGAAGACGATGATCAACGTCAACCCGGCCACAATGGTGGCCAACAGGAGGTTCAGGCAGATCTTGATGAGGCGCTTCATGTATTTAAAGGGCTGGGTCCGGATAAAAAAAACCGGCAGCTGATGAAAACCAGCTACCGGTTAAAGTGTCAATGACCTGCCGGGCCTTAGTGCTTCTGCGCTTCGAAGATGCGCTTTTCCTTCACCTTGTTGGCGGCCTTGCCAATCCGGTCGCGGAGGTAATACATGCGGGCCCGCATGGTGATGGACTCACGATCCACCTCGACCTTCTCGATGGAGGGGCTGTGGACGGGAAACACGCGTTCCACACCTTCGCCGAAGCTGATGCGACGAACGGTAAAGGTCTCGTGGATGCCGCTGCCCTTGCGGGCGATAACCACCCCGGCGAAGACCTGGATTCGTTCCTTGTTGCCTTCCTTGACCCGGGTGTGCACCCGGACGCCGTCACCGACCTTGAAGTGGTCGCGTTCCGGCTTCAGTTGTTCCTGCGTGATTTCGTTGATGACGGCATTCATTTTAAGTGTCCTGGTTAGAAAGTAAATCTGGGCGGCGCTCCCGGGTTTTCTCGAGGGCCCGCTCCTGGCGCCACCGCTCGATCTCCCCATGATTGCCTGATAAAAGTACCTCGGGAACCCGCATCCCTTCGAACTCGACGGGTCGCGTGTATTGAGGAAAACCGAGGACATTGCGGTGGAAACTATCTTGCGTCAAGGACTTTTCAGTCCCTAAAACACCGGGAATCTGGCGCACCACGGCATCGGTCAGGACGGCCGCCGGGAGGGTCCCGTTGGTCAGGACAAAATCCCCGATGCTGACCTCCCGGTCGACGCGGCTGTCCCGGACCCGCTGGTCGATTCCCTCGTAATGTCCGCTGACCAGGACCAGGTGCGGGAGGCGGGAAAACTCGACCGCCATGGCATGGTCGAAGGGCTCCCCGTCCGGACTCAGGTAAACGACCAGGGAATCCTCCCCCCGGACGGAATCGATGGCAGCACACAAGGGTTCCGGCTTCATCAGCATCCCGGCCCCGCCGCCGAACGGACGGTCGTCGGTGATCTGCCATTTCCCGACCCCGAATTCGCGGAGATTGTGGACCCCGATCTCCGTCAACCCCGCCTCCCGGGCCCGGCCAATCATGCTCTCGGTGAGAAAGCCGGAGAGCATGCCGGGAAAGAGAGTGATGATGTCGATGCGCATGACCGGGTGGATCGGGAAATTCGGGCACAAAAAGGCCCGTTGCCGAAAATGCGGCAACGGGCCCGGGAAAAAGTCTTACTCTGCTGCGGCAGCCGCCTTGCGGCGGGCCTTCTTGATCAGGGAGCGAACCGTGTCGGAGGGCTGGGCGCCCACGCCGAGCCAGTACTCGACGCGTTCCATTTCCAGGTTCAGCTGCTTGCCTTCATCCTTGTTCTTGGGATCGTAGGTCCCGATTTTCTCCACGAAACGACCGTCCCGCGGGGAACGCTGGTCCGCAACAACTACACGATAATAGGGTGCGTGGGTCGCACCGCCGCGCTGCAATCTGATTTTTACTGCCATGTGCCTTGAAGGATTCCTTTAGAAATTAAGAAAAAGGGAGAACAAACGGGTCCGCTCTGCCCCTGTCAAGCGTCTTTGTCGGGAAAGAACAGTGTGCGACATTCCCACAGTCAGGTCAGGCCGGCCGCCGCCGTCAACTTTGGAGAATTCCTGAATTCCGCCAGCGAAGCGGATTGGCTCCCAAAGCCCGGGGACCGATGCTGGCTCCATGACCGCTATTACGCAGCCCGAGGACTGGTTCCTGTTCCGGATTCCGGTCCGGAGAATTCTGGAATTCCTGGAGCGGAAAACCGGGAGCGACTTCCCGGTCAATCCCCGCGTTGGACCGGAGAGCCATCGCTGGCACCTGGCCCTGCGGCAGGGATTGAAGTCACGGCTGCACCTCAATTTGGGGATCCCGGGAATCGAGGACCCGGTCCATCCCATCGAGGAAAACGCCTGCGCCCTGCAGGCCGCCCTGCTGCTTCG
>CAJXMX010000077.1 GCA_913056355.1 uncultured Opitutales bacterium | reverse complement strand
CCCCGCCATACGCTTCAGGAATGAACATGGCGTTCAGGCCGAGGTCGTTGATGTCCTTGACGTTGTCCCAGGGGAATTCGCCGCTCTTGTCGTAATCCCCGGCGCGAGTCGCGATGCGGTCGCGCGACAGCGCGCGCACGCTGTCGAGCAGAAGCGTTTCTTCGTCGTTGAGGGTGAGCGTACCGTCGAGTTGGTGAAATACCTTCATGCGTGTCCCTTAAAGCGCCATTCCCTGACCGCCGTCGATGTAGATCGTCTCGCCGGTCAGGAAGGCATTGTCGTCGCTGAAGAGCGAGGCGACGACGCTGGCCACTTCTTCCGGCGTGCCGTTGACCATCAAATCCTGGGCATCGACACCCCCGCAGAAGGCCACCCGCTTTCCAAATTCATCCTTCAGCGACTGGGCCTCCATGCCGGCAGCCTTGGCCTGGATGGGATGGATGACGTCGGCCCCGATCTCGACCAGGTCGCCGATGATGGGCCGAATCGAGCCGCAGGCGTGGTGGATGACCTTCAGGCCGTAGGACTTGGCCTGGTCGATGAGCTTCTTCGTGCAGGGCAGGCTGTACTCGACGATCAGCTCGCGGGAGAGCATCAGGCCCTGCTGTGAACCATAATCGTTGCCGATCAGAACCGCGTCCAGCTTGCCTTTGGTGGCCTCGAAGAAGATCTCGTTGGCCTTCAGGTAGAAGTCGGTGATGCGTTCGTTGACAGCGACAAACATCTCCGGCATTTCCAGCAGGGTCATCAGGGCGTTTTCCATGCCGAAGGCGGCACAGGCGTCCTGGAAGTGGGCCGACCAGATCACCCCGAGGCAGACCTTGTCCTCGGGAACATGGGCCACCGCGGCCCGGCATTCCTCCGGATCGATATACTTGACCGGATCCGGCCAGGGGAAGCGCTCCACCTCATCAAGGTCCTCGCAGTCGGCAAAGTAGCCGGGGGTGTTCAGGGTCCGCTCCTCGTTGGTCTGGAGCTTGTGGCCGCCGGAGAAGTCGAAGGCCATGTAGATGGCGTTGGAGGTTGGTGAATGATACGGCAGCTCGACCGGCCAGATGTCGTCGTCGAGCTTGCCGATCAGCTCGTTGACGGAGCCAACTCCAAAATACTGGAAGAGGCCGGCGTGGGCTCGGGGATCGGGGATGCCCAGCCAGGTGCAGGGACGGTCCACGGGTTCGCGCGCAATGGTGCGCAGGAAGCGTTCTTTACTGGTCATATCGGGGAAAAGCTGAAGGAGAGCCTAGCCGGCGGAATGATTAATGGGAAGGAGAAACCGGCTGGTGATGGATGGGATCTTGCGGGCCCGGGACGAGTCGTGTAGCTTGAAAGTTCCCCATCAAGCAACCCGGACCTGTCATGAAAAGAACCACCCTGCTCCTCCTCCTGCCTTTTCTCTGCTCCCCTGCCAGCGCCGGCCAGTGGTACCGCGGCAACACGCACGCCCATACGGAAATCTGCGGGCATGCCGATTCCACACCCGATTCGGTGGCCAAGTGGTATCTGGATCATGGATACAATTTCCTGATCCTGAGCGAGCACAACCACTTCATCGACCCGGCCACGGTAAACCTGCCCGAACAACGCAGGAAGGATTTCATCCTGATCCCGGGCGAGGAAGTGACCGGCAAGAAGCACCTCCACAGCACCGCCATGAACATCGACGGCCTGGTGCCCTGGGATTCCGCACACGAGGAGAAATGGCAAATCATCCAGGACCATGTGGATGCCATCCGGGGCGGATCCGGCCAGCCCATCCTGAACCATCCCAACTACACCTACGCGGTCACGACGGAAGACATCCTCCCGGTGAAAGGGCTCCACATGATGGAACTCTACAACGGCCACAACGACGTGCACAATTTCGGGGACGGGGAGCACCCCTCCACCGAGGAGATGTGGGATACCCTGCTCTCGGCCGGCATGCTGGTCTACGCGGTGGCCTCGGACGACATGCACATCCTCAAGGAGATTGCTCCCGACAAGTCCAATCCGGGAAGGGGCTGGGTCGTCGTCAGGTCGGACAGATTGACTCCCGAATCCATCACCAAGGCCATGGCACACGGGCAGTTCTACGCCAGCAGCGGCCTCTTCCTGAGCAAATGCGGAGTCGTGGATGGCAACTACGTGGTCGAGGTCGACGAGGAGTCCACCCAAGCCGAGCTGGCCTCCTCGGTCACCGTAAGGGCCTTGTTCGTGCCGGAGGGAAAGGACGGCTACAGCATCGAGTTCATCGGCCAGGAGGGCAAAGTGCTGGCCCGTTTTGAGGGCACCTCGGCCAGTTTCCCGATCGACGGATCACAGCCCTACGTCCGGGTCAAGGTCACCCATACCCGGACCTACCCGGAGTCCGGCCACCAGCAGTTCTTCGCCTGGGGTCAGCCGGTGTTCAGCGACGGTCGGGATCAATAATACCCGGCCGGCATCCGGGGAAATTCATGGACCGGCCCTAGCCTCTTCTGACCCGGCGCGGGATTTTCTGGGCCACGAAGCCGTAGATGGCGATGACCACAAAGCACATGACCGGGAGGAAAAAGGAGACCCGGACCGATTCCAGGGTCCGCCCGAAAAGCTCCATGCCATTGCCGTCGATGATCTTCCCCTGCAGGGGCGGCATCAAGGCTCCCCCGACAATGGCGAAGATCAGGCCGGCCGAGCCCAGCTTGGCGTCGTTGGGCGTGAGGTCCTCCAGGGCGATCCCGTAGATGGTCGGAAACATCAGGGACATGCAGGCCGAGATCCCGATCAGGGAGTAGAGCCCGATCATTCCCTGCAGGAAGATGGCCCCCAGGGTCATGATGATCCCGCCGATGGCAAGGGCCCCCAGCAGCACGCCCGGTTTCATGAACTTGAGCAGGAAGGTGCAGATAAAGCGGCTCACCGCGAAGATGACCATGGCGATGATGTTATGGTTCTGGGCCTCCGCGGCGGACATTCCGAGCAGGGTCATCCCATAATGGATGATGAAGGTCCAGCACATGATCTGGGCCCCGACATAGAAAGTCTGGGCCACCACCCCGCCTACGTAGTGGAAGTTGAACAAGTGCCGGACCAGGGCTCCCAGCTTGATGGGATCCTCCTCCTGCCCGGTATCCGGCATTTTCGAGAAGATAAACAGGGCCAGGACGCCCAGCACCACCACCGCGATGCTGATATAGGGCACCATGACCACTCCCAGGTCGTGGGCCTTGATGGCCTTATGTCCGTCCGGATCCGTCACGGAATAATCCTCCAGCGCCTTCAACAGCAACCCGTCCACTTCGCTGGGCATCATCTCGGAGTATTCCGGATGGGCGGCCCGCTCCGCTTCACGGAACTCCGCCACCTGCAGGTTGGGCAGGACCAGAAAGCTGGCCACGAACATCCCCGTCAGGGTTCCCATCGGGTTGAAGGCCTGGGCCAGGTTGAGCCGCTGGGTGGCCGTCTTCTGCGAGCCCATGGAGAGGATATAGGGATTGGCGCTGGTTTCCAGGAAGGCCAGGCCGAAGGTCAGGACATAGAAACCGACCAGGAAGAAATTAAACTCCATCAACAGCCCGGCCGGAATGGTCAGCAGCGCCCCCACGGCATACAATCCCAGCCCGATCATGATCCCCCACTTGTAGGAGAGCTTGCGGATAACCAGCGCCGCCGGGATGGCCATCGTCGCGTAGCCGCCGTAGAAGGCTGTCTGGACCCAGCTGCTCTGGGCGTTGCTGATCAGGAAAATCTCCCGGAAGGCCCGGACCAGCGGATTGGTCACGTCGTTGGCAAAGCCCCACAGGGCAAAGAGACTCGTGACGAGGATGAAGGGATAGAGGTACTGGGCGGGGACGACTTTGTCGGGAGAGGAATCGGGAGTTGGGTTCTGGTTCATGTTTGGAGCAGGGGGAGGTTTGGGAGGTGGCCGGAGCCGCATTATTTAGCGCTCAACCACTGGCTGAGAAAGATCAATCCAAGGCTTGGTGTCAAGTATCCGGCCCTGTCCGGCAATGCCATTAATGGCTGGATCTCCCCTACCGCGACTGCAGCCGGACCTTCTCCAGGCCGGCCTTGCGGCAGGTGTCCATCAGGAAGGTGACCTTGTGCAGGAGGCTGTTCTCGTCGGCCATGATGAGGACGGCGGTGTCCGGGCTGAGCCGTGCCACCTCCTGGATATTCTCCACCAGGACCTCCTCCGAGACGGGATTCCCGTTGAGGTAGTAGGTGCCCTCGGTATCGACGCCCAGCTGCAGGCTGTCGGTGGGCTGTTCCTTGCCGGCGGTCTCGATCTTGGGCAGGGTCAGGTTGAGCAGGGTCAGGTTGCGGAACTGCATCGAGACCAAAAAGAAAAAGATCAGCACCACGAGGACATCGACCAGCGGGACGATGTTGATCTCGGCCTTGCGGCGGCGGCGCTTGGGGATGACGCTCATGGGCGGCGCTTGGCGTCCTTCATGGCCCCGATGAGGCGCTCCACGCCCACTTCCAGCTGGGCCTCGTAGGTGTCCACGCGACGGTTCAGGTAGCTGTTGAAAGCCAGCGAGGGAATGGCGATGGACAGGCCGAGGATGGTCGTCGTCAAGGCCAGGGAGACGCCGGTGACGAAGGCCGCCGGGTCCGGCAGCCCGGTCTCCGGACTGATCTGGCTGAAGACGGTGACCAGACCGGTCACGGTGCCCAGCAGGCCCAGCAGCGGCGCCGCGCTGACAATAATTTCCAGAATGAAAAGCCCCCGCTCCATGTGGGTCACCTGAAGGCGGGTGTAGGCCTTGAGCTGCTCGGCATCGAGCTTGCCCTGGTGAAAGTATTCGAGGATGCGCCCGGCCACGGAGCCGGAGTCCCCGACCTCGGGAATTTCCCCCTGGGTGAAGGCCTGCTCGTAGTGGCGCGGGATTATCCGGCTCCGCCGCAGGGCGAATAGCCGCTCAATAATAATCACCGCCGCCAGGATGGAACACAGTCCGAGGGGCCAGGCGAATACCCCCGCGTTTTCGATCAGCTCGCGCATTCCGTAATTCCTCAGCGGCCGGACATGTAGGGCAGGCTGGCAGCGACCGCGTCCACCCGCGGGGCGGCGTCGAGCAGGTCCTGGATGGGATCCCACTTGCCGTTGACCAGAACCTGGCGGGCCCCTTCGCGGATCTCGCAGGGAACGGAGCGGTCACCGAAGTGCACTTCCTTCTTCTCCAGGTCGATGGTGATCTCCAGTTGCGGGTCCGCCTCCACGGCCTCCCGGAGCGTATCCAATTCGTCACTACCAACTGACACGCAGGGCATGCCCAGCTGGGTCGAGTTGCCGAAGAAGATCTCGGCGAACCCCTGGGCGACGACGGCCTTGAACCCGGCCTTGGAGATGGCCTGGGGGGCGTGCTCCCGGCTGCTGCCGCAACCGAAATTGTTGCCGCTGATGAGGATGGTGGCCCCGGCATAGCGCTCATCGTTGAGCGGATGCCTGCGTTCCGTGCCGTCCTCGTTCTTGCGCACGTCGTAAAAGACGTAGTCGCCGAGGCCGTCAAAGGTGACACACTTCATGAAGCGTGCCGGGATGATGCGGTCGGTGTCGATGTCGTCACCGGGGACGGGTACCCCGCGACCGCTGACTTGTACGATTTTTTCCAATGCCATGGGTAGAAGTTGTTTGGTTGGACGGGTCAGGCGCCGACAGGTTCAAGAATTCCGAAAACCTCGCGGGCATCGGAGACCTCCCCGGTCACCGCGGCAGCGGCCACCATCAGCGGGCTCATCAGGATGGTGCGCCCGGTGACGCTACCCTGCCGGCCCTTGAAGTTGCGGTTGCTGGAGCTGGCGCAAAGCTGGTCGCCGACCAGCTTGTCCGGATTCATGGCCAGGCACATGGAGCAGCCGGCGCCGCGCCATTCAAAGCCCGCTTCCCTGAAAACCTTGTCCAGCCCGAGCTCCTCGGCGATGCGGGCCACGGCCTGGCTGCCGGGAACGCAGATGGCCTTGATCCCGGACGCCACCTTGCGGCCCTCGAGGTACCGGGCCACTTCCTTGAGATCGCTGAGGCGGCCGTTGGTACAGGAACCGAGAAAAGCCACATCGACCTTGGTGCCCTTGATCGGGGTGCCGCCCTCGAACTTCATGTGCTCGAGCGCCTCGGCGATGCTGGCCCGCTCGCTGGCGGTGTGGCCCTGTGCCACCTCGGGAATGGGCTGGTCGATGAAGATGGCCTGCCCGGGATTGATCCCCCAGGTCACGGTTGGGGCGATATCCCCGGCCCGGATGTTGACCACGTCGTCGTACTCACAGTCCGGATCCGAGGCGAAGGACTTCCAGCGCTCCACCGCCGCGTCCCAGTCTGCTCCCTTGGGCGCATAGGGACGGCCCTTCAGGTACTCGAAAGTGGTCTCGTCGGGATTGACGTAACCGACCCGCGCCCCGCCCTCGATGGACATGTTGCAGACCGTCATGCGCTCCTCCATGGTGAAGTTGTCGAAGACCTCGCCGGCGTATTCATAGGCGAACCCGGTCCCGCCGTTGACCCCGAGGGTGCGGATGATGTGCAGGATCACGTCCTTGGCATAGACGCCCGGGCTCAGTTGCCCGTCCACATTGATCCGTCTGACCTTAAGCTTGTTGAGGGCCATGGTCTGGGTGGCCAGGACGTCGCGGACCTGGCTGGTCCCGATCCCGAAGGCGATGGCCCCGAAGGCCCCGTGGGTGGAGGTGTGGGAGTCACCGCAGGCGATGGTCGTGCCCGGCTGGGTGATCCCCTGCTCCGGACCGACGATATGCACGATGCCCTGCATTCCGGTGGTGGTGTCGAAGAAGCGGACCTCGTTCTCCGCGCAGTTCTTGCGCAGCTCCTCGATCATGGCCTGGGCCAGCGGATCGCTGTAGGGCTCCTGCAATTCATTGGTCGGCACGATGTGGTCGACCGTGGCGAAGGTACGGTCCGGAAAACGGACCGGCAGGCCGCGCTCACGCAGCATCCCGAAGGCCTGGGGACTGGTCACCTCGTGGATGAGGTGCGTTCCGATCAACAGCTGGGTCTGGCCGTTGGGCAATTCCCGCACGGCATGCGCTTCCCAGACTTTTTCAAAGAGACTCTTTCCCATTGGTTTATCCTGACAATTTGAGCTAAACTCTCCCAAGAAACCCCCTTTCGTCAACCACTCAAGGGAAATATCAAAAGGATGCCCTAAACCCTTGTTGTGAATGGATTTGCCATGCCTGGGGCAATTCTCCAAACTCCTGCCCTTCTGACCATGGAAACAGACACTTTACAGTCCCGGGAGAAGGAGCCCGTCCTGCAGTTCTCGGTCTTTGCCGACAACAAGGTGGGACGCCTCAACGAGCTGGTCCAGCGCCTCGCCCAGAACGACATCCACATCATCGGCCTCTCGCAGCTGGACTCCACCGAGTGCACCATCATGCGGATCATTCCCGATTACCCGGAGCCGGCCCGGGAATTACTGCACGAGTATGGTTATTCCTTTACCGAGACCCCGATCCTGGCGGTGGAAATCAACACCGAGGCGGACCTGAAGTTTGTCACCGCGGCACTGGTGGAGGCGGAGATCAACATTCATTACCTCTACCCCTTCATCATGCGGCCCAAGTCGCGTTACGCCATCGCCATGAATGTCGAGGACAACGAATTTGCCGAATCGGTCCTGCACAGCCGCCAGATCCGCTGCCTGAGCCGGCTGGACATCGCCCGCTGAGAAAAGCGAAGGGCGGAACCCGTCCGGATTCCGCCCCCGCTGAAATTCAATTGTTGCCCGAGGGGCTCAGTCCTCGTCGCCGTCGTCGCCGATGGCCTCCACCGGGCAGCCCTCGAGGGCTTCCATGCAGGCCTCAACGTCCTCTTCATTCTCCGGCTGCTTGTGGACGAAGGAGTACCCGCCGTCCTCATTACGGGTGAAAAAGTCCGGCGCGGTCTCGCGGCAAAGGTCGCAGTCGATGCATTGCTCGTCCACGTAAAACTTGCCCGCCACGTTTTCCGGCCACTTGTCAGCTTTGTCTGCCATAATGTGCAGATTCCTTTGAGGAATTTGGGACACTGTCAAGGAGATCATGGCTAATTGAGGGAATAGCTTGCCCCTGACTCGGATGCGGATTCATATTTAGAATCCGTCCCTGATGAGTATTTACAGCCGCAGTTACATGCGGGGTGACCGCCCGGAATACATGCGCCGGGAATGGGCCCTGAAAAGCATTTTGATTGCCCTGGTGGTGGTCTTTGTCCTGCAGAATATTTTCCGGCACTGGCTCGGATCCGTCTTCCTGGAGGAGAATTTCGCCCTCAGCCTGGTCCAGCTCAGTCACGGCTACGTCCACACCCTCATCACCTACGGCTTCCTCCACTCCACCCAGGCCGGCCTGCCCTGGCACCTGGTCTTCAACTGCTTGATGCTGTTCTGGTTCGGCAAGGAAATTGAGGCCCGGATCGGCTCCGAGCGCTTTCTCGAATGCTTCCTGCTGTGCATTTTCACGGGCGGCCTGGTCTGGACGGGAGTCCATCTGCTGACCCAGCAATCGGTGATCGTGATCGGTTCCTCGGCCGGCGTCTTCGGCATTCTCTACCTCTTCTGCCGCTACCGCTGGGATTCCATGATGTCCTTCCTGTTCATTCCCATCCAGTTCAGCGGGAAACAGCTTTTCTATATCCTGCTCGGGTTCCAGGTCTTCTTCTTCCTGTTTGCCGAGTTGCCGGGCGCCAGCGGCAGCGCCACGGCCAATTCCGCCCACCTCGGCGGCATCCTCGGGGCTTACATCTACGAGCGCAAGCTCCTGGCCCTGCCGAGCCTGATTTCCCTGTTCCGCCGCCTGGGCTCCCGGAGCCCCAAGGTCCAAGCCCCCGCCTGGCAGAAACGGGCCGCCGCGGTCAAGTCCCGCACCGGGAGCAACTACACCGTCAACGTCACCGAGCAGCCCGACCTGAAACAGGAAGTGGACCGGATCCTCGACAAGATCAATGACAAGGGCTTCGGCGCCCTGACCTCCGAGGAGAAGGAGACCCTGGACAAGGCCAAGGATCTTCTTTGAGGGACGAGGGACAAAAGACGAAGGTCAAATCATGATCTAAAAGGACCCCGGACCATTGTCCTTCGTCCTTTGTCCTTTGTCCTTAGTCTTTAGTCCTTAGTCCTTCGTCTTCTTCAAATAATTGGTAATGACCGGATCGCGCTGGATCTCACCTTTTCCGCAGGTGCAATTGTCGCTGCATTTGCCACTCCGGCGCATGGAACAGAACAGGCGGCGTCCGAGGTAGAAAAGGACGACCAGGACGATCGCGTAAATGATCAGGTGTTCGATGGAAAATGGCATGGCTCAGGATCAGTTGTAGCCGAGAAGCTGTCCGCCCTGGAAAACCAGGAATGACATCAGCCAGGCAAAGGCGAACATATAGGCAAATTGGAATAAAGGCCAGCGCCAGGTCTGGGTTTCCCGGCGGACCACCGCCACGGTGCTGATGCACTGCAGGGCGAAGACGAAGAAGATGAGGACGCTGAAGCAGGTCAGCGGGGTGAAGAGGCGCGATCCGTCCGGCCTCGTGGAATGGCGGAAGGCGTCGACGAGGGAGCTTTCCTCCTCGGCATCGACCCGGTAGACGATGGCCATGGTGGAGACGAAGACCTCGCGGGCGGCAAAGGAGGAAATGATTCCCACGGTGATCCGCCAGTCGTAGCCAAGCGGGGCGAAGAGGGGCTCCAGGCCGTGCCCCAGCTTGCCCGCAAAGCTGTCCTCGATGGAGAAATCGTCCTGCTGGACGGTCTGCACGGTACCGGCTTCCGGCGGGACCGGGTCGCTTTCCGGCGCGGCCCCCTTGGGATAGTTCATGAGGAACCAGAGGAGGATCGAGAGGGCGAAAATGATGGTTCCGGCCCGTTTGAGGAACATCCAGGCCCGGTCCAGCATCTCATGGAAAATACTGTCCCAGCGGGGCATCCGGTAGGGGGGCAGTTCCATGACCATGGAGAGGCTGGGGCCACGCAGGAGGGTCTTGCGGAAGAACCAGGCAAAGAGGAGCGCCACAGCGGTTCCGAGGAAATACAGGAAAAGGAGCATCAGGCTCTTCTTGAGGGCGTTTCCGGGTCCATCGGGCAGCATGGCCGCGATCATGACCAGGTACACCGGCAACCGGGCCGAGCAGGTCATGAAGGGAGCCACCAGGATGGTCACCAGGCGGTCCTTGACGGACTCGATGGTCCGGGTGGCCATGATCCCGGGAACGGCGCAGGCGTAGGAACTCAGCAAGGGGATGAAGGAACGTCCGTGCAGGCCGACCTTGCTCATCAGGCGGTCCAGGATGAAGGCCGCCCGTGCCATGTAGCCGGTGGATTCCAGCAGGGCGATGAAGAAGAATAGGAAAAGGATCTGCGGGAGGAAGACCACCACGCCCCCTACCCCGCCGAAAATGCCGTCCACGACCAGGTTCCGGAGCTCGCCGTCGGGCAAAAGCCCGCCGACCTGGAACCCCGTCCAGCTGATCAGGCCGTCGAGGGCGTCCATGAAGGGAACGGCCAGGGTGAAGATGCAGTAGAAGAGAATGCCCATCACCATGGCCAGGACCGGAAACCCAACCCAGGGATGGAGCAGGATGTTGTCCAGGCGCTCGGTCAGGCTTGGCTTGTTGGGATTGAAGCGCTTCACCGATTCCCGCATCAGGTCGCCGATCCAGGCATAGCGGGATGTGATCCACTCGCTCCGCCAGCCCGGCATTTCCCGGTCAAAGCGTTGTTGCCAGAGCAGGACCCGCGTCCAGACCGGTCCTCCCAGGCCCGGATCCTCGTCGCTGGAGAGCATCAGCCGGGCCTCGCCGCGGGCCAGCACGGAGTTGCGGTCCTTGCGGGCCGGCAGCACCGGGAGCAACTCGCTGACCGCCTCGTGGATCAGCCCCGGCTTTTCCATCTTCAGCGTGGGAAGCGGCAGCGGGTGCTGGCTCAGGGCCAGCCGCAGCTCCATGATGCCCTTGGCCCGGGCCGCTTCACAGGGGATCACCGGCACCCCGAGCCGCTTCTGGAGATGCGGAATATCGATCTTCAGGCCGCGCTTTTCCGCCACATCCATCATGTTCAGGGCCACCACCGTGGGCAGGCCCAGCTCGATGACCTGGGTCGCCATGTAGAGGTTGCGCTCCAGGTTGCTGGCATCCACACAGCAGATGACCGCCGTGGGTTCCGGCAGGACCGGAATGCGCCCCAGCAGCGCCTCGACGAGGATCTTTTCATCCGGCGACCGGGCGTTGAGGCTGTAACTGCCCGGCAAATCCAGGATCCGGATCGGATGGCCGTGCTGGGAATAGAAAATCCCTTCCTTCCATTCCACCGTGACACCGGGGTAATTACCCACCTTCTGCCGCATCCCGGTGAGGGCGTTGAACAGGGTCGTCTTGCCCGAATTCGGGTTTCCGACCAGGGCCACAAATGGAGGATCCGTCTTCAAGAATCAGCCAACTGAAATTCCGATGCAGGCCGCTTCACGGGCCCGCAGGGACAAGTGAAAGCCCCGGATTTCCACTTCCATCGGGTCGCCCAGCGGCGCCCGCCGGACAAAGCGTACTTCCGTTCCCGGCAGGAGGCCCATCTCCATCAGGCGGAAACGCTGGCGTTCCTCGCCGTGGAATTCCGTTACCACCCCGCGCTGACCGGGTTGCATGTCTTTTAACTGGATGAGCCGATCCATTATTAACTGCAACATCAGCCACATTCCCCGATCCGTCAATCCCTTCTTGAGACTCGTTCCCATTACAGGAGCACAGACCGACGAATTGGATTGACAAACGATCCTTACGCGCCGTTTTAATGCATTATTATGCAGAATTCTACCCCTATTTATTGCATTGCCCTGAAGTTCCCGGGAGAACGCACATGACGGGGCGGACGGCGGCGGCGGACCGGGTCCCGCTGGGGCAACGGGCGGCCTACGGGCTGGGGGCGCTGGTCAACAACCTGCTGGGGGCGGCGATCGGGGTGATGGCCATCGTGCTGAACCTGGGGCTGGGGATGAACCCGGCGGTGGTGGGGATCCTGATGTCCCTGCCGCGGCTGACGGACGCGCTGACGGACCCGCTGATGGGGTATATCTCGGACCAGACGCGGAGCCGCTGGGGCCGGCGGCGGCCGTACATCTTTGCCGGCGCGATCCTCTCGGGGCTGATCTTTGCCGGGCTGTGGCAACTGCCGTCCGGGCACAGCCAGAGCTTCTATTTCTGGTATTTCCTGCTCGGCTCCCTGCTTTTCTACCTGGCCTACACGGTGTATGCCACGCCCTGGGTGGCGCTGGGCTACGAGATGACGCCGGACTACAACGAGCGGACGCGGCTGATGGGGGTGGCCAACTGGATGGGGCAGTTTGCCTGGCTGGCGGCCCCCTGGTTCTACAAGATCATGGAGGACGACCGGCTCTTCGAGGATTCCGTGCAGGGGGCCCGCATGCTGGCCGTCGCGGTGGGGATCTTCGTCATCCTCGCCGGGGTGGTGCCGGCCCTCTTCTGCCGTGAGCGGATGCAGAATGTGGCCGCCCGCGAGGACGCCGCCTCGCCCGCCGGCGGGGAAGGCCTCTGGAGCAACGTCGTTTCCTTCTTCCGGGGCTTCCTGGTGACCCTCCGCTGCAAGCCCTTCCTGCAGCTCTGCATCGCCACTTTCCTCGTCTTCAACGGCTTCATGCTAGTCTCCTCCTTCTCCTCCTACGTCATCATTTTCTACGTCTACGGCGGCGACCGGGATCTCGGCAGCCAGCTCATCGGCTGGAACGGGACCGCCTCGGCCATCGCCACCTTCTGCGTCATTCCCCTGGTCACCATGATCTCCACCCGGATCGGGAAGCGGAAAGCCTTCTTCATGGCGGTGGGGATTTCCGTCTTCGGGTACGCCCTGAAGTTTTTCTGCTACAGCCAGGAGCACCCGCTCCTGCTGCTGGCCTCCACCCCCTTCATCGCCTTCGGACTGGGCGGCCTGTTCACCCTCATGGGATCCATGGTGGCGGATGTCTGCGATTTCGACGAACTGGAGACCGGTCACCGTCGCGAGGGCATGTTCGGCTCCATCTTCTGGTGGGTGGTCAAGCTGGGCATGGCCCTCGCCCTGGGCATCTCCGGATTCCTCCTCAACGCCACCGGTTTCGACGTCGAGGCCGCCGGAGCCCAGCCGGAACGGACCCTCTTCCTGATGCGGCTCTTCGATGTCGGGGTCCCCATCGTCACCTCCCTGGTCGCCATCTGGACCATCTCCGCTTATCCCATCACCGAGGAGAAGGCCCGCCAGACCCGCGAACTGCTCGAGGCCCGCCGGGGAAGAAACTGACCCGCTTCCCCCTCCCCCCCTCTCACCCTTCGCCCGTTCCTTCAATTACGGATGAACTTTTCTCCGGTTTCCCTGTCTCCGATATGGCGAAATTTTCCACCATTTCCTGTTGACCAACGCCCTTTAAGATGCAATTTAATGCAAGAATAAAACTGCATAAAGCGAGTTTTGCAATGAACCTACCCCGTGTTACCAGTCTCCTGGCCTTTCTCCTGACGGCGCTCCCAGCCTGGCCGGCGATACCGGCGGGGATGGTCCTGGAATGGGCGGATGAATTTGATTATGCCGGTGCCCCGGACCCGGCCAGGTGGACCCACGAGACGGGGGCCGGCGGCTGGGGCAACAACGAATTGCAGACCTACACCGACAAGCTGGAGAACAGCCGGGTGGAAGATGGCCGCCTGATCATCGAAGCGCTGCAGTTCACCGACAGCCGCACTCCCTATTATACCTCGGCGCGGCTGGTCACGCGGGACAAGGGCGAATGGAAGTACGGCCGGATCGAGGTCCGGGCCAAGCTGCCGAGCGAGACCGGGACCTGGTCGGCCATCTGGATGCTGGCCGCGGAGCAGGTCTATGGCGATGCCTACTGGCCGGACAACGGTGAGATCGACATCGTGGAGCACGTCGGCTACGAGGAGGATCCGTTGTTCCTGCAGGTCAAGGGCGTGGAGCAGCTGGACAACGTCCACGGCACGCTGCACACCTACACCCGCAACGGTCGCGACAACCAGGGACTCGGCGGACGCACCTACGGGGCCGATGTCTCCACGGAGTACCACGTCTATGCCGTCAACTGGTACGAGGACCGGATCGAGTTCGAGTTCGACGGCCTCAACTACAATACCATTTTCCGCGACGACCTGATTCCGGTCCGCAATCCCCCGGAGGACCCCTGGCAGTACTGGCCCTTCAAGGAAAACTTCTTCCTGATCCTGAACATTGCCGTGGGCGGCAACTGGGGAGGCCATTTCAATTCCGGTTACTATCCCTCCGACAGCCCCTACGGAAGCAACGGGGTGGACGACGACGGGACCTGGCCCCAGCGGCTGGAGGTCGATTATGTCCGGGTCTACAGTCTCGGCGACGGGACCTGGAAAGGCCTGCCCGTGGACGAGGCCGGCAATGCCCCGACCGACTCCTGGATGGGCACGATCAACGTCAGCGCGGCTCCCTGGATCTACTCCTATCAAATGGACCGCTTCTTCCTGCCCCAGGCCGCCCTGGAGGACACTTTTCACACCGGAGGGCAGTGGGTCTACTTCCCACGGCCCTGAATTTTCAAATAAACCTCAAACCCTGCGAGACATAACTTATGAAAACCCGAATCACCCCCCTCGCCACGATGCTCCTTCTCGGTGCCTCGGTGGCCTTTGCCAATACGACCCTGCTGGAAGACCCTGAATTCCAGCTCCCCGCCGATCAAACTCCCTGGATCAGCGGCGCCAACCAGTTCCTTCCCAAGACCCAGTGGACCAGCTGGGCCGTTCTCGATCCCCTGACCCAGGTCCAGCCCGGCGCCGTGATCAACGTCGACGGCCAGGACATCCAGACCTTCGTCTTCAGTTCCTTTGACAACGGGGAAAGCGACTACATCGAGGCCTTCGTCTTCCAGGAGTTCAAGGCCAGCCCCTATGCCGGTTCATGGGGCCCCACCGAGTTCAACACGGGTGATGTCATCACCTTTGAAGGCTATGCCAGCGCCACCCGCACCGGCACCGATACCTCGGACATGAAGGTCCGGGCATTCGTCAAGACCCTCGGCTGGGTCAATGACCAGTCCCACCAGATCCTCGGCGATTACACCACCTTCCATGACATCGGCTCCGACCGCGAATACTTCAAGATCAGTATCTCCTTCCCCGATGTCGTCGCCATGGACAATCCCCAGCTGGTCCAGATCGGCTTCGAGATCTCCACCGAATTCGACGGCTCGGCCATGGATTCCGGAACCATCACCTTCGACTCCATACAGGGCTACATCGAGGGCGGCTCCACCTGGGCCGGCTTTGATGTCGATCCCAATGGCTGGGCCGATACCGGTTCCTGGATGGGCATGGTCAACGTCACCCACGCCCCCTGGATCTACGTCCTCAAGACCGGCAATTACCTCCTCGTCGACGAGGCCACCCTCGACGCCAACGGCGGTTGGGCCTTTGTCCCCGCTCCCTGAGCTGTTTAATAC
>CAJXMX010000076.1 GCA_913056355.1 uncultured Opitutales bacterium | reverse complement strand
ACCCCGTTCTCCAGGTAAGTGTCAAAGATCAGGTCGACAAGGGTCCAGTCATAGACCGGATCGCCGTTTTCGTCCTCGGTGTAGATGTTGGTGCTGCCCCACTTCAGGGCGGGGGTCCCGTCGCCCGAGGTCATGAGGTTGTGGGCGCGAAAGTAGACATGCCCCGGATCCATCGCCCCCAGCTGCCCGAGGAGCTTCTCGCCGTCCTTCATGTAGGCGTAATTCGGTTCATCGGCGCCAAAGAACCGCCAGATTTCCCGCAAGGGGCCCTTGCTCCGGGAGGTGTCCACCGTGATCTCCACGGGAAAGGTATCAGACTGGAGAAATGCGGGCAACCCGAGGAGGGCCAGAAGGAGAGTGGTCATGCGTCTCATGGATTCCCTATTCTGGACAATAATGCTCGCGGGTAAAGCCTTCCCGGTCCCGATGGATGAGGCGCTGTAGATGTCATCCGGGCGTAATCCCAATCGACGCCGCCCGCGTGGACTGTCAGAAAATCCCGCACTGGAGAATCCCGGTAACCGTGTTATTATTTCGGTTCTCTCAATTACCCTCAAGTTAACCTCAACCTTGGATCAGATTATGAAGTCTCTCCCTATTCCTGTACCCAAATTCATCGCCTCGGTGGTGCTTGCCGGCTGCTGCCTGCCATTTTCCCTGCAGGCTGAGGATGCCCAATTGACGGCTCAGGCTGCCTCAGCGGTTCAGATTACCGGTGATGCCGGTGCCCCGTCTATCAGCAGTGCCAACGCGGTTGGCGAAACCATTCCCACCCGGGCCCGCGATTTCGCGAGCGGAGCCGTCCGCGGCTATCTGGACTACATTCGCTTTGACATGAGCTCCCTTGGCGGAATCGTCATCCTGTCCGCCGAGCTGCGGCTGAACAAGGTCAGCGGGGACACCCTTGTGACTGGGCGTTTTGCAAGCTTCGGGATGGACAACGTGGCTGGCAACAGCCCCCAGGACTGGAATACGACCTCCTTCACGCCGGGCGCAGAGGCGGATTTCAGCATGTTCTACGACAATGCGGCCAGTAGCGGGGTTTCCCCGGTCAATCTTGCCAACGTCACGGACTTGTCCGAGGAGGAATCCATTATCAGCGGTACCACTGCCGTGATCAATTCACAGACCCTGGTGGATTTTCTTCAGGCCCGTGCCGACGATGGAGGCCTGGCGACCTTCCTGCTGGCTATGCCCAGTCAGGGCGGCAGTACCGACCGTTCCATCAATTATGCTTCCCAGAACCATCCCGATGCCGGCCTGCACCCGACCCTGAGCCTGACCTATTACGATTCCAGCCTTCCCCCGCCTCCGGAAAACCTCCGTGTAGTGGGGATCGATTTCTCGGCTGATCCGGTCCTGCATCTGGAATGGGACCCGACGCCCGACGCCTTGCAGTACAAGGTCTACCGCCGGGCGGAAGGGGAAACCGAAGCCAGCCTGGTGGATACCGTCAACAGTACCATGTACATGGATACCGACGTTGAACTGCTGGCCACATATTTCTATTCGGTCTCCGTGGTGGGGACGGGTGGGGATTCCATTCCCTCCAACGAACTCGAGGTAACCATTGCCGATTTCAGTCAGGATGTTCCCGACGTGCCATCCGGAATCATGACCACGACTGCTGAACCGGACCAGATCGGCCTGGCCTGGGATCCGAGTGCCGGCGCCCTGCTTTACGAAATCTACCGCTCGACCAGTCCCGACCGGGATTATGAGCTTGTCGGAACCTCCGGCAGTCCCGCTTTCCTGGACACCTGGAACGTCGAAGGTTTCCAGACCTACTACTACTCGCTGGCGGCGATTGGTGCCGGGGGCATGTCCGCCTTCAGTCCGGCTCACATGGTCGGACCACGCTTCGTCGAGGATGGGATCATCCCGAAAAAGCCAAAGCACCTGCAGGTGGTCAACCGCGAGCTATACACGATTCACCTCCAGTGGGAAGGAAGCGAGGAAGCCGAAGCCTTTTATGTTTATCGGTCCACCAATCCCAAATCCGGATTCCAGCTGGTCAAGGTGGTGGAAGAGAACGAGGTCCTGGATGATTACGCGATCTATCCCACGCAGGCCTACGCCTACCAGGTTTACGCGGTTGGCACGGGAGGATTTTCCCATGTCTCGGTCACGCTGGAAGCACCGGCAGTCCTGACCCAAAAGCGCGAAATGGAACACCTGGCCCGTGCGCCCGTTGCCGTGGATACCGGCTCCGGCATTTTCGTCAGCTGGCGTCTGCTGGGTACTGATCCGTTCGATACAAAGTTCAACCTGTTCCGCGACGGCAAAAAGGTGAATCCGCACCTCATCACCGGCGCCACCAACTACCTTGATCCGGACGGAAATGCTGAATCGCAATACAGGGTGCAGGCTGTGGGGGCCGGGGATGACCCTGCCTTTACCGATGCCGTAGGCGTGCTGCCGATGAATTACCTTTCGGTGCCTCTCCAGCGGCCGGAAGGGGGAACGACTCCGGACGGAGTGAATTACACCTACTCCCCGAATGATGCCAGTGTAGCCGACCTGGACGGGGACAGTGAGTATGAGATTGTCCTCAAGTGGGACCCGAGCAATTCCCAGGACAATGCCAATGCGGGCTACACCGGTAATGTCTACCTCGACGCCTACGAGATGGATGGTACCCACCTGTGGCGGATCGACCTTGGGCGCAACATTCGTGCCGGTGCGCACTACACGCAATTCATGGTCTATGACCTCGATGGCGATGGCCGGGCAGAGCTGGTCTGCAAGACTGCGGATGGCACCGTCGACGGGGCCGGTACTGTCATCGGTGACGCCAGTGCAGACTGGCGCAACGGGGCCGGTTACATCCTCGAGGGGCCCGAGTTCCTGACTGTTTTCGACGGCCAGACGGGGGCCATTATCGATACCATCGACTACGTTCCGCAACGCGGAAACGTCCTCGACTGGGGTGATAGTTACGGCAACCGGGTGGACCGGTTCCTGGCCGGGATCGCCTATTTTGACGGCATCCATCCCAGCTACTTCGCCTGTCGCGGGCAGTACCGCGGCCAGGGCGGAACGGACGGACGCACGGTCATTGCCGCCTTCGACCTGGTGGACGGCCAGCTCATGGAACGCTGGGTCCTTGACTCATGGGAAGACGGCCGCGAATGGGCCGGCCAGGGTCATCACCAGTTGTCCGTGGGGGATGCCGACGGGGATGGAAATGATGAAATCATGTACGGCGGCATGGTCGTCGATGATGACGGCACCGGCCTCTATTCCACGGAACTCGGAACGGGCGATGCCCTTCATTTCGGGGATCTTGATCCGACCCGGCCGGGGCTGGAATTCTTTGCCGTAAAGGAGGAATCCACCCAGCCAATCCAGGTGGAGTACCGGGATCCGGCCACCGGGGAACTGATCTGGGGCTGGTTCAACGGTCGTGATACCGGTCGAGGCCTGACCGCCGATATCGATCCGACCTACGCCGGGGCTGAAGTCTGGGGGGCAGCCAATCTGAATGTCTGGAATGCCCGTGGTGATTTAATCGGGATCCGCCGGCCCTCCATCAACTTCGCGACATGGTGGGACGGTGATCCGATCCGCGAACTGACCGACGGCAATTCCGTGCGCAAGTGGGACTATGTCAATGAACAGGAGGTGCCCATAATGGTCGCCGGGGACTGTGCCTCCAATAACGGTACAAAGGCCACGCCCTGCCTGCAGGCAGACATTCTGGGTGACTGGCGCGAGGAGGTCATGTTCCGCACCGAAGACAACACGGAATTGCGGATCTTCACCACGACCGACCTGACCGATCTCCGGATCACGACCCTGATGCATGATCCCATGTATCGACTGGCTGTGGCATGGCAGAACAACGGCTATAACCAGCCGCCGCATCCAAGCTTCTTCATTGGCAACAACATGCCGACTCCCCCGCGGCCAAACCTTACTGTCATCAAGGCCGACGCTGAGGAGTAATCTTCCGGATCAAACATTGATTGATCCATCAGCGGCGGGGGCCATCGCTCCCGCCGCTTTTTATTCTTGGGCCGGGGTTCCCGGTGAGATGGTCGCCTGTGCACTCCCTGGCTGGTTTTGCCAGTGGAAATTCTGTAGTGATTCCATTGGCACCGCCCATCCCGCTTAATAACTTTCAGGCTGCTGCATTATCTGCTCAAATAGGTGGGGCCTCATGCTTACATTTCTCTTGATGGGCGGCAGATGAATTGATGTCCTGCTACCAACCGCTTCAGGCGGTGGATTCCATTCCTCACAGCAACATTATGAAATTATCCTCTCCCTCCATCAGGGTTGCTCTGGCAGCCCTCTTTTTTCTCGTGCTGGTATTAATGTCCGGATGCAAGCCGCAGTCCGTCAGTGCGGATCCGGTTGTCCGCGGCGCCCACCTGGTGACCAAGGTGGCCATGTGCCAGGACTGCCACAGTCCGCGTCTCGCCGACGGGCAATTCGATCCGGAAAACTGGCTTGCCGGCTCACCGCTCGGCTTCCAGCCGCTCATGGAAATGCCATGGTCGCCGGTGGCCCCGCCCATTGCCGGCCTGCCGACACTGACCGACGAGGAAGCCTTCACTTTCCTCACCACGGGCGCGCTGCCCGAGGGCCGGCGACCGCTTCCTCCCATGCCGGAGTACCGCTTTGCGCCGGACGAGGCCAACGACGTCATCGCTTACCTGAAGAGCCTGGAATAACCCAAAGAGCCTGGAATAACCAAAACGGAGTTGAAAATGGCAGCATTTTGTTTCGTCAACATACTCGAGATAACGGATCCGGACAAAATGGAGCAGTACCGGTCCAAAGTGGCTGAAACAGTCGGCGACCATGGCGGCCAATACCGGCTGATCGGAGGCCACATGATCGTCAAGGAGGGGGACTGGAAACCGGAGTTTCCGGTGATCATCGAATTCCCCGACATGGACGCGGCCGAAGGCTGGTACAATTCTCCGGAGTACCGGGAAATCCTGGACCTCCGCCTTTCGTCCACCAGGGGACATATGGTCTTTATGGAGACGCCGGGCATGTAGCTCGGGATATTCCCGACAGGCAAGCTGCCGGCAGCACTCGGCCTTGACCCACCTGAACCCGGATTTTCCCATCTGGAAGCGGTCCCCCGCCTTACCCGGATGGGGAACTTTACTAATTCCGGAAATGGAATACAATACGTCCTATGGCAGGCAACGAGACAACTTCCAAGGACCTGCAATTGTCGGAAATTCGTATTCCGGAAAACAACGGTGTTCCCAACAATGCGAATCTTCCGGCCCTGGTCTACAAGAACATACTGGGTTCGGAGGATACGGATGACCTGGCCGAGGAATTCGAGAAGCGGTTCCGGCATAACGGCTGGGGCGGCTGCTGGCGCTGGGGCGTGTACGATTTTCATCACTACCACAGCAAGGCCTACGAGGTGCTGGGTGTGGCCCGGGGCCGGGCCCGCCTGCGCATAGGCGGTCCGGATGGTGAGTTAATCGAGGTCGAGGCCGGGGACATGCTGCTCCTGCCCCCTGGGACCGGTCACAAGAACGAGGGATCCTCGTCGGGATTCCAGGCGGTTGGGGCCTATCCGCACGGGCAGGAGGAATACGACATGATTCGCGCCCGTGGTGAAATCAGACCCGAGATCCGCGACAACATCGCCAAAACGCCTGTGCCGGCGAGCGATCCCTTCTTTGGTGCCAAAGGTCCGGCTTTGGAGCATTGGCAGGGCCGTCAAAGCTGACGTTCCACTGGCCTGATCCGGGTAAAATCTCCGTGCCTTCGGAACTTAACGGGACAAGTCCGTTCCGGTGGGTTTTGTATTCCTGCCTGTTTCCGGCCAGTCGCAGGCGTGCATGAAGAGATCCGGGGTCAGGTCTTCCAGACGGGTCACCCCGCAGGCGGCCAGCAGGCCGCGGACGGATTCCACCGTGTTCCGGTGGAAGTTGGCCACGCGGATGTATTTATCTTCCACTACGAGGCCCTTGACCAGCTGGGGATCCTGGGTGGCGACACCCGTCGGGCAGCGGTTGGTGTCGCAGCGCTGGGCCTGGATGCAACCGACAGCCAGCATGAAGGCGCGGGCCGCATTGCAGAGGTCGGCGCCGAGGGAGAGCATCTTGATGAGTTGTGCCGCTGTAACGATTTTTCCACTCGCAATGACGCGGATCTCTTCCCTCAGTCCCTGCTCCCGCAAGGTCTCATCGACAAAGCGCAGGGCCGGCTGGAGGGGCATTCCGACCGAGTCGGAATATTCCAGGGGAGCCGCCCCGGTGCCGCCCTCCGCCCCGTCGACGGTTATGAAATCGGGTTTGATTCCCGTCGATTGCATGACCTGGCAAAGCTCGATGAACTCCTTTTTGCGGCCGATGCAAAGTTTGAAACCGACCGGCTTGCCGTCGCTCAGTCCGCGCAGTTTGGCGATGAAGCGCAGCAGGCCTTCCGCGTCGTTGAATTCCCGGTGTCCGGGAGGGGAAATGACCGCCTTGTGCGGCTCCAACTGGCGTACCCGGGCGATTTCCGGACTGTTCTTGCCGGCCGGGAGGACTCCGCCGTGACCCGGCTTGGCGCCCTGGGAAAGTTTCAGTTCGATCATCTTCACCTGTTCGCGGGCCGCCTTGTCCCTGAATGATTCCGAATCGAAGCGACCCTCGCTGGTGCGGCAACCGAAGTATCCGGTCCCGATCTGCCAGACCAGGTCGCCGCCGCCCTGCAGATGGTAGTCGCTGAGGCCGCCCTCGCCGGTGTTGTGGTAGAAGCCTCCCTCGGCGGCCCCCCTGCTCATGGCCAGAACGGCGTTCCTGCTGATGGCACCAAAACTCATGGCGGAAATGTTGTAGATCGAGGCGGAATAGGGCTGTTTGCAATCCGCGCCACCGACCTGGACCCGCAGGTCGCCGCTGACTTCATTGGCCGGGTAGATGGAATGCTTGAATCCCTCGTAGCGTGGACTGTAGAGGTCCAGCTCGGTCCCGAAGGGATGGGTCGAGCGCAGGTCCTTGGCCCGCTCGTAGACGATGCGCCGGTGGTTGCGCGAGAGGGGAGTGCCGTCGGTGTGGCGCTCGATGAAGTACTGCTGGATCTCCGGCGAGATGAATTCGAAAAAGTAGCGGAAATACCCGATCACCGGAAAGTTCCGGAGGATGGTGTGGCGGGTCTGGAGCATGTTGTAGATCCCGATCGCGGTCAGGAGGAGCACCACCGACAGGGCGTACCAGAAATAGTGATGAAAGAAACCTGCCACGGCCAGAAGGACGACCAGGAGCAGGCTCGTTTTCAGGAAAAGGGACCTCATGTCCTAAACATATAAGCTGATTCGCCGTCATGGCAAATCGCCATCCCAAGTGGGGGCAGGGCAGAAGGTCGCCGCTGCCGGAAACCATTCAGGTGATTTGCCCGCAGGATCTTCCTGTCAGCCCTTACCCTGTTAGGCCTGTCCCGGGGAGCCGTTGGCAGTTCATCTGGATATGACGCTTCCCGTAACAGCCGGAGGGGTGACCATCAAGAGCCCGCAGGTGGCTGGCTCAAAGCTGGTCGTAGGGGAGGGAGTAGAGCGCCTCGCCGACCTTGACGTCGCCCGAGGTGAATCCCTGGTTGAACCATTTGGCGCGTTGGGCGGAGGTTCCGTGGGTGAAGGAGTCTGGATTTACGTGGCCGGGTCCATAGTCGCGCTGGAGGCGGTCGTCACCGATGGCCTCGGCGCAGCGCATGGCTTCCTCAATATCTCCCTGTTCAAGAAAATCCCCGAATGTCTCCTGGGCGAAACGGGCGAAGATGCCGGCCAGAAAATCGGCATGGAGCTCCACGCGAACCGATTGGTGATTGTACTCGGTATCGGAGACCTTCCCATGAAGGGAGTGGAGCTGGTCGAGGCGCCCCAGGATGTTCTGGACATGGTGACCGTATTCATGGGCCACTACATAGGCCTCGGCGAAGTCGCCGGTGGCGCCGAATTTCTCCTTTAATTCGCGAAAGAAAGTGGGATCGATATAGATGGTCTCGTCCTGGGACAGGTAGAAGGGGCCCATGCGGGCGTCGGCGATGCCTCCGGGGGTACGCGTCCGCTGGCTGTAGATGACCATTTGGGCGGGCCGAAATTGGAATCCGGCGGTGGGAAGGACCTGGCTCCAGACCTGTTCATTGTCGCCCATAATGGTGCTCAGGTAGGCGTACATTTCATCATCCGGGGCCACGCCGGACTGCTGGGTGGTGCCCCCGGGGGTTTCACCTCCGCCGAGGAAATTCAGAAGGGGCCCGCGGAAGAGGAGAAAACCGAGGACCAGCAGGACCAGGACTATTATCCGGGACTTGGGGCTTCCACGCAGGAAAAGGAGCATCAGTATGTTGGCCAGGCCGCCTCCGGCACGGTACGATCCTCCTCCCGGCACTTGTTCGCCCCGACGGTCTTCCACATGGGTGCTTTGTTTTCGGCCACGCCAGCGCATAAAATGCCAGTTAATGGACAATATGCCTCAGGTAAAGCCAAGAAAATGTAAAATCCCTTCCCGGGGCGCCTGGATGACCGGTGGTGGCGGCGGGGTTCCTGGTTCATTGACATTAACTGCCGGTCAGGTTTTCTGAGTGCCCTATGCGCCCGATCCAGACCCTCCTTTTAGTCCTGATTTTCAATCCATTCGCCTTGTCCGCGCAGGAAGCGCTGGCGACAAGAACCATCGCTGCGGACCTGGCCCGCGAGGCGGGACCGTTGAACCACAAGTTCGATCTTTGCGTGGGGGCCGGACGGGCCAACGAGGGACTGCGGGCGGACTGGCAGCGCCAGCTGGCCGAGGCGCACGAGCTGTGCGGTTTCCGCTACATCCGGTTCCATGGGCTGCTCTGCGACGACATGGGGGTCTACCGGATCGACGGGGATGGCCGGGAGATTTACAACTGGCAGTACATCGACGAGCTCTTCGACTACATCCTGGAAACCGGGATGCGTCCCTTTGTCGAGCTGGGCTTCATGCCCGAGGCCCTGGCCAGCGGGAAGGCGACCATTTTCTGGTGGGAGGGCAACGTGACGCCGCCGAATAATCCGGAGCGCTGGCAGGCTTTGATCGCGGCCTTGGTACAGCACTGGACCGACCGCTACGGCGAGGAGGAAGTGGCCCGTTGGTACTTCGAGGTCTGGAACGAGCCCAACCTCTCCGGATTCTGGCTCGGGGACCAGGGGGACCAGCCCTATGAGGAATGGGAACCCCATGCACGGGAAAAGTACTTCGACCTCTACGCGATCACCGCGCGGGCGGTGAAATCGGTCAACGAGCGCTACCGGGTGGGCGGTCCCGCCACCGCCGGCAATGCCTGGATCCCGGAGTTTATCGACTACTGTGTCGACCACGGGGTGCCGGTGGATTTTGTCTCAACCCACCACTACGCGGTGATTGCCGGCTACCTCGACGAGACCGGACAGGCCGGGACCGTGCTCAGTCCCGACCGGCAGGAAGTCATCAAGCAGGTCCATGAAGTCCGAGAGCAGATCGAGAACTCGCCCCGTCCCGGCCTGGAACTGCATTACACCGAGTGGAGCAGTTCCTACACACCCTCCGATCCCCTTCATGACAGTTACCACAGCGCGGCCTTCATCCTGCACAAGATCAAGGGAACGGGCGATGCCGTGCAGTCGATGTCCTACTGGACCTTCACCGACATCTTCGAGGAGGCGGGGCCGCGGGTGACCCCGTTCCACGGTGGATTCGGCATGATCAACTACCAGGATATCCGCAAGCCCTCCTTCTACGCCTACCATTTCCTGCACCAGCTGGGGGATACCGAGCTGGTCGTCGACGATCCCGACGCCTGGATCTGCAAGGATGGAAACCAGCGCGTGCAGGCCCTCTTCTGGGACTTCACCATCACGCATCCGGGGTCGGAGACCTTGAACCAGATCTACTACAGGCAGGATCTCCCGTCCGCTCCGGCCGGGACCGCCAGGCTGCGCCTCGACGGACTGGAGCCCGGTCCGTACTCCCTCATCGCCCGGAAGGTCGGTTACCGCGCCAATGATGCCTACACCGGCTACATCGACATGGGCCAGCCCGACCAGCTCTCAAGGACCCAGGTCGCCACGCTGCAGGAAATGAGCGACGGGGATCCGTTCCTCGTGGAGACCGTCTTCGTTGACGGCAACGGAACCTTCGAACGGGATTTCGAGTTGCGGCAAAACGATGTTGTTTTGGTCACCCTGGAGCGGCAATAAGGCCTGAAAAGAGGTCGGCTTTTATGGTAAGCCTTTGGAGCCCAAGGGCTTGGGGAGGTCCGACCCCGGGCCGGCCACCCCGGGCCGGCCCCGGAATGTTTTGAGTCCCCGGTATATTCTGATACCGTGAGGATCATGTCTGACTTCTGGGTAACCTTCGGTGAGGCGGCCAAGACCGCCCTCGGTTTTTTCTGGAAAGCGGGCTGGGCCTTCGTCCTCGGCTATGCGGTCAGTGCGATGATCCAGGTCTTTGTCCCCAAGAAGCGGCTGACCCGGGAAATGGGGGAGGCCAACCTCAGGAGTGTGGGGCTCTCGACGGCCTTCGGGTGCATCTCCAGCTCCTGTTCCTTTGCCGCCCTGGCCACGGCCCGTTCGCTGGTGCTGAAGGGCGCGCACTTTATCTGCGCGGTGGCCTTCATGTTCGCCTCGACCAACCTCGTCATCGAGCTGGGGATCCTGATCTTCATTTTCCTGGGCTGGCAGTTCCTGGCCGCGGAGATCGTCGGGGGACTGATCCTGATTGCCATCAGCAGCTTCCTGATCCGCCTGACCTATCCGAGGAAATGGCTGCAGGCGGCCCGCGAAAAGGTTGAAGAGGAAGGCGGGGAGGAGGAAGAGGATTTCGATTGGCGCGACCGCATCCGCAGCTGGAAGGGCTGGTGCATGGTCGGGAACAAGTTCGTCATGGAATGGCAGATGGTCTGGCAGGAAATCCTCATCGGATTCACCATTGCCGGCTTTGTCGCGGTCTTTGTCCCGGACTCCTTCTGGAAGGCCATCTTCCTCGCGGAGGCGGCCAGTCAGGATCCGGGCAATTTCCTGATCGCCCTCGAGAACGCGCTTGTCGCTCCCCTGGTCGCCGCCGCCACCTTCATCGGCTCGATGGGGAACATTCCCCTGGCCACGGTCCTCAATGCCGGCGGGGTCATGTTTGCCGGGATCATGAGCTTCATCTACTCGGACCTGATGGTGCCGCCGCTGGTCAAGGTCAATGCCAAGTACTACGGATGGCGGGTCGCCCTCTACATCGCCGGCGTGATGTACGTATCAGTCGTCACCACGGCCCTGATCCTGCACTACGGGTTCTTCTTCACCGGCCTGACTCCCGAAAGCGAGAAGCGGGTCGAGGACATCGCCCAGTTTGCCTTCGATTACTCCTTTTACCTGAACCTCGCCGCCGTCGCCGGCGCCGCGGTCATGCTCTACCTGCGCCGCCAGCATCAGAAGCAACAGGACCAAGGCGGCCACCATCACGACCACGGATCGGGATCGATTGGCTTCCAGGACCTGGTCACCTGGTTCTGCATCGCGGTCCTGGCAGTCGGAGCGGTCCTCTATATGGTGATTGGGTAGGCGCGGAACGGGGTCGGACCCGGTTAAGTGACTGATAATCAATTACTTAATGTTGATTTTTTACCAAAAATTGAGCTTATCCGGTCCATTTGACTATCATTTTGGGTGAGTAACGTGGCGCTTAGACCGCGTTTTTACCGCTAATCAAGCCCCTTTAAGGCTATGGTTGGCCCAATTTTTCTAGGTCAAGTTGTTTATAATCAACGAGAAAGGGCGGTCCGACCCCGATCAAGCCACCCCGATCAAGCCTGCAGCACCAGGTCCAGCAGGCCGGGGAAGCGCTCCTCGTATTCCTTTCGCCGGAGGGAGGAGAGACACTTCGTGCCGACCACCCGGGTTTCGATCAGTCCGGCGGCGCGGAGGGTCTCGAAATGGTGGGAGACGGTGGCCTTGCTGAGCTCGAGGGGGATCTCGTTGCAGGCAATTTCCCCGCTTTCCGAGCGATCCACGGCCTGCAGGATGGCCACCCGGGCCGGATCGGCGAGGGCCTGCATGGCGGTGTTGAGGGTCACGTCGCTGAGGTCTGGATGGGTGTAGTGCTTCATCGGGGTCTGGAATAAAGGTATGCGCATTGTTCGATCGAAATCAAACTAAAGATTTGACGGAAGAGGGGGTCCCCGTAAGTTCGACTCCTATCAAACTATGAGTATCGCGACACAATCACCGATTTTTGAAAAGGTCCGAATCGGGGCCTGGGAACTGCCGAACCGGACCATCATGGCGCCCCTGACTCGCTGCCGGGCGGGGGAAGGCCGGGTACCGACGCCGATGATGGCGGAGTACTACCGTCAGCGGGCGGGAGCGGGCCTGATCATCACGGAGGCCACCTCGGTGGACCCGATGGGGGTCGGCTATCCGGACACGCCGGGCATCTGGAACGAGGAGCAGGTGGAGGGCTGGAAGCAGGTTACCCGGGCCGTGCACGAGGCCGGCGGACGGATTCTTCTGCAGCTCTGGCATGTCGGGCGGATTTCGGATCCGGTCTATCTGGACGGGGAGCTGCCGGTGGCGCCGAGCGCGATTGCGGCCGCCGGTCATGTCAGCCTGATCCGGCCCATGAAACCCTTTGTGACTCCGCGGCCGCTGGCCACGGAGGAGATACCGGGCATCGTCGAGGCCTACCGCCGCGGGGCGGAGAACGCGAAGAAGGCGGGATTTGACGGGGTGGAGCTGCACGGGGCCAATGGCTACCTGCTGGACCAGTTCCTGCAGGACAGCACCAACCAGCGGACGGATGCCTATGGCGGTTCCATCGAGAACCGGGCCCGCCTGATGCTGGAAGCGGTGGACGCGGCCATTTCGGTCTGGGGGGCCGACCGTGTGGGGCTGCACCTGGCGCCGAAGATGGATGCCCACAGCATGGGGGATTCGAATCCGGTCCGGACCTTCAGTTATGTGGCCCGGGAGGCGGGCAAGCGCGGCCTGGCCTTTATCTTTACCCGGGAAACGCAGAAGCCGCCGGTTCTGAGCCATCAGCTCAAGGCCGCCTTTGGCGGACCGCTGATCGCCAACCAGGGACTGGACCTGCGGACGGCGGAGAAGCTGGTCACCAACAATCTGGCCGACGCCGTGGCCTGGGGGCAGCTCTTCATTGCCAATCCCGACCTACCGCGCCGGCTGGAGGAAGGGGCTCCCCTTAACGAGCCGCAGCCGGAAACCTTTTACGGATCGGGACCCGAAGGCTATCTGGACTATCCGTCTCTGGACTGATAGGTCTGGATGCATTCCATGTCCAAATCCCCTGTTCCGCTGACGCTTATCTTCGCGCTGGCCCTGACCATGATGCTGGGGCCGTTCTCGCTGGACACCTATCTTCCGGCTTTTCCCAGTATCGGAAGCGACCTCGGAGTGGGGCCGCAGGCGGTGGCCCTGAGTGTCTCCGTCTACATCTTCACCATCGCCTTCAGCCAGTTGCTGGGCGGGGCATTCTCGGACCGCTTCGGCCGGCGGCAGATCCTCGTCACCGGCCTGGTGGTCTACACCCTGGCCAGCTTCCTGATTGCCGCGGCGCAGGGAATCGAGGTCATGCTGGGCGGCCGGGTGGTACAGGCCTTCGGGGCCGGCTGGGTGCTGGTCTCGGTCCCGGCCCTGGTCCGGGACCGCGTCGCGGGCCGGGAGGCGGCCAAGCTCTTCTCATTGATCGGCTTCATCATGGTCTGCGCGCCGGCGGTGGCCCCCAGCATCGGGAACCTTCTCCTGCAGCTCGGATCCTGGCGCTTCATCTTCCTGTCCCTGGCCGCCTACGCCATTTTCCTGGTCCCGATGACGGCCCGCTTCATCTTCCGCGGCCTCCCCACGGCCCCTCGCTCGCCGGTCAGCCTCGGGTTCCTGGCCCGCTACCGCTCGGTCCTGGGGCGCGGGCCGACCTTCCTCTTCGTGGTCTGGCAATCGGCCGGCTTCTCGGCGATGATGATTTTCGTCACCAACGCCTCCTTTATCTACCAGGATCATTTCCAGCAGTCGGAGACCGCCTTTTCCATGCTTTTTGCGGCCAACATAGTGGCCATGCTGGGATTCCTGATGCTCAACCGAATCCTCCTCTCGCGGATGGCCCCGCTGCACATACTGCAGATGGCGGCGTCCATCCAGTTGCTCGGCATGTTGGGGCTGGTCCTGGCCTCCCTGGGGGACTGGGGTGTCTATGCCTTTGTCCCGCCGATGATGCTGACGATCGGGGCCATGGGCGCCATCAGTCCCAACATCCAGGCCTGCTATCTGGAGTATTTTCCCGAAAGCGGGGGCACCGCGGCAGCCCTGCTGGGATCCTTCCAGTTCTTCTGCGCCGGGCTGCTCAGCGCGGGATCGACCCTCCTGCCGCAGACCCTGGCCGCCGTTGTCCTGGCCATGGTTGGCTGCGGGGTGGTCTGCCTGCTGATGCTAAGTGCTTCCCTTGTCTTCCGCCGCAAGCTGCTGGAGCCGGTTCCCGTCCTCACCCAATCTGCGCCTTGATGGTACAGAGTCCCCCGGGACAACGGGAACCATCCTCTTCCCGCACCCGGGGCCCATCCGCGGATGTGGCCGCGGGCCTGGTCCGGGACAAGGCCCGGAAAAAATGAACCCCGCAGGCTGCTGCGGGGTTCATGTGTGGTGATCTTTTAATCCGGCTGAATAGGGAGCCCTGTTCACTTCTGGGCGATCGCTACGATAACAGGATGTTTCAGGGCGATGCAGGCCACTTCGCTGGCGGGAACCGATCCCTTCGGAACCACCTTGACCGGCATTTCCACCTTGACGGTGATGGCATTCCCATTCCTGTCCCGGGCCGGTTCAAAGCGCCACTGGCGCAGTTTGCGGTGCAAGATGCAGGCCAGCTCGAATTCATCGTTATCATAACGCGAGGCATCATCCTCGATAAGGGTCACGTAACCGGACTTCGAGATATGGAAGGTCATGGTTATTTCAGTGCCCCTCAAACGCTTGCCGACCCAGGGAGTCACGATCTTGATGGGTTCGGGCGTGGCGATATCCAAGCCATACGCTTCCACCTCGAAGGCCGGGAAGTTGAATTCGGGATGCTTATCTTCACTCTTTGCCTCAGTGAAAGATGCGGCACCCAGATAAAAAACCAGGCTGATGAGAGCCATGGTGACGGCACCATATCCCAAACCGGACTTGTGTGCTTGTTTTGTCTGTTTCATCGGTAATCCTCTTTCTGAAGTTGGTTCAATCGGGTTCATTAAGCTAAAGCGGAACCGGGGTGGAGAATTACGCAAAAAAACCGAAAAAACTTTGTCACCGGGTCTGGTTTTTTGGGCACCTGTAGGTTAGACCATGTTTAATTCTACGAAGGTGATGACCGAAAGGACCGGCGATTCGGATGCGGAACTGGTGGCAGCCTGCCTGGGCGGCGACCGGGAGGCGTTTGCCCGGATTGTCGAGCGATACCAGCGATTATTGTGCTCCCTGGCCTATGCCACGACCGGCAGCATCAGCGAGAGCGAGGACCTGGCCCAGGAAGCCTTCGTGACGGCATGGCAACAGTTGGGCAAGCTGCGTGAGCCGGAGAAGCTGAAGCCCTGGCTGTGCACAATCCTGCGTCACCGGGTCGGTCGCGCCTTGCGGCGGG
>CAJXMX010000075.1 GCA_913056355.1 uncultured Opitutales bacterium | reverse complement strand
GCCATGGCTTTCCCGGTAGACCAGGACCCGCATCTCCTGCAGGACGCCGTCATCGACCACGAAACCGGCGGTGATCGGCTTGACCTTGCCGATTTCGTCAAGGACCCAGGCGGTGCGGTCTCCCGATTGCCAGTAGCGGATCCGCAGGCCCTTGTAGCCGTGGCCGAGGATCTCGTTCGCCGCCTCTTTCAATTCCCTGTCCAGCCAGATGACCTTGCTCTCCGGTTCCTCCGCAAAACTTTGCCGGATGAAGTCCTCCGGAGCCAGCAAGACCTGGTCCGCCGCCAGCTCGGACAGGCACCCGAGGCTGACGGCGGCCAGGCTTACTAATATCCTGACTGGTCGAAAGTTAATCATTCACGCTAGAACTGGTAGCCCACTCCCAGGTTGAAGGCAAAGTCTCCCTTGCTCCCGTACTGGTCGGACTGGGATATGTCCTGCAGATCGGCCTTGAAGACGACCATTTCCACCGGCCAGTAGTTGAGGCCGATCTCGTAGATCTCGTTCTCCAGGAGGCGGCTGCTGAAGTACTCATAGTTGCTGTAGCGGAAGTAGACCCCGATGTCCCCGAAGAAATCATCGATGGTCCAGCGATAGGAGGGCTCCAGGTAGTAGCCAAACTGCTCCTCGGCATCGGCGGAAAGGGTTCCGTCAAGGTCCCAGCGGGCATAAAGGGCCCGGATCCCGAATCCTCCCTTGCGGTAGTCGACATGGGCCGTTGTCAGCAGGCCCTGGATGTCGGCCGGGTCGGACTGCGCCATATCGTCCTGGTAAAAGGCCGAGAAGGCCACTTCCAGTCCGGGGATCCCGGTATAGCGGATCCTTCCCGAGTAGGCCGGAACGTCATTGATCGCTTCCGAGACTTTCTGCCGTCCGCCCCGGATCACCCCGGCCGGGCTCATGTCCAGGCCCGAGGTGACCGCCCCGTCGACGGCAATCCCGTTGCCGAAGCGCCAGGTCCCCTTGACCCCGGCTTCCCACCAGGTCGACGGAATGATCCGGCTCTCGATGTTGTTCCGCTCCACCCCGAAGAAGGTGTTCGGTTCGTGTATCTCATTGAGTATCCCCACCGGCATCAGGAATAGACCCGCATCGGTGCTGAAGCGGTCCGTCCAGTCCATCCGGATAAAGGCCTGCTCCAGTTCAACTTCACCGTTCTGGCCGTCTCCCGCAATCGAATGCTCGACTTCAAGTTCGCTGTAGAGGCCGATCCAGTCGTTGTACTGGTGATTCAGGAAAATCACAAAGCGGTGGAAGTCGATCGCGTCGCTGGCGTCCTCGTAAAAGTTGGCATGCAATTCACCGTAGCCGCCAATCGAGGTCCGGTCCCACCAGCCGACCTGACCGGCACCACTGGATTCTCCCATCTCCTCCACCGCCAGCGCCGTGGCTTCCACCCGGGCCTGGACCTGACGGCTTTCCGTGCGCGCTTCAGTCGCCGCCAGCTGCGCCTCCTCGGCCGCGCCCCGGGCAGCCGTCGCTTCCCCCTGGCTCTCCTCCACCAGCGACCTCAGTCGCTCAATCTCCGCCTGCTGTTGCTGGATGATGGCCCACATCTCCTCCGGAGACGGCGTCTCCGCCAGCAGGGTCCCCCCCAGCAGCAGCCCGCCCGCCAGGAGCAGTCGCATCGCGTTTCCATTCGCTTTCCATCTGTTTGCTAATCCACACTTCATAATTGTGACTGAGTCTCAATTGCACGTTAGATCTCCTGTCAACGGTAAACGGAGGGATAAGGAAAATTTATAGAAAAACGGGGAAAGAGTGGTGGGAGCGGGAGGAAGTGGCGTGGCGGGATTGCGGAAAGCGGAGGGGGCGTGCTAGGTTGTGGAGGAGATGCCGCTATTGGAATGGATCGAGAAGCATGATGTGGTGCTGGCCTGGATGGCCGGGACGGGCCTGTTGGTTTTCGTGGGATCGCTGGTCATGATTCCGTTGATCATCGCCTACATGCCGGCGGACTATTTTGTCCGGATCGACCGGGGACCGCTGAAAAGGAGCCCCTTGCGGCAAGTCCTGCACGTCCTGAAGAACCTGTTGGGGGCGTTGCTGATCGCGGGGGGGTTGCTGATGCTGGTATTGCCGGGCCAGGGGTTGCTGACGATGGTCATCGGGCTGAGCCTGATCGATTTTCCGGGGAAGCGGAATCTGGAGGTCCGGTTGGTGCGGATGCCGAAGGTGCACCGTTCGATCAACTGGATCCGCCACCGGGCGGGCCGGCCCCCGATCCTGATCCCGGAAGCGCATGGAGGGATGTCGACGGTGATTGAACCCGAGCGAAAACCGTGACTCTATGGAGGCATGTTTCGCTCCATCGCGCCAATCCTGATTCTTTCGCTCAGCCTTGCGGCCCACGCAACGGAAGTGACGGTCCTGCTGGGCTCCGACGGCAGTCCGGAGAGCCGGGGAATCTACCTGACGGCCATGGATAAGCAGACGGGCCGATGGAGCCGGGGCGTCGAGTTGGCGGCACCGCTTAAGGCGGCCGGGTTCCAGGTCCTGCACCCCGCCCTGCCGGTCCTGTACTCCGCGGGAGCCCTGCCCGGATCGACGGAGCAGCAGGTGAACGCCTACCGGATGGACCGGGAGCCCGGGGGGCTGGAGCTGAGCCACCTCAACAGCGAGCCCACCGACAGCTTCCAGGCCACCCACCTGGCCGTCGATCCCGGGGGCAGGATGCTGGTCACGGCCCATTACAAGAGCGGTAAAATAGTTGTTTTTCCACTACAATCCGACGGATCCCCCGAACCTCACTGCCAGGTCATCGACCAGGGCGGGGGATCCGGGGTCGATCCGGAGCGGCAGGATCAGGCCCGGCCCCATTGCGTGACCTTCTCCCCGGATGGAGGCTATGTCCTCATCTGCGACCTGGGGGCGGACGCCATCCACGTCTACGAAGTGGACCGGCAGGCGCCCCGCCTGATCCCGCACCGGAAAGCGCCGGCTCCCCCCGGATCCGGGCCCCGGCACCTGAAGTTTTCGCCGGACGGACGTTTCGCGATGGTCCTCAACGAGCTGGACCTGACCGTGTCCACCTACGCCTGGGACGAAGCTACCGGCACCCTGGAACTGCGCCACGTGGTCCCCACCCTACCGGAGTCCGTCAAGGAGCAGGAAGTCCGCAACACCGCGGCGGAGCTGTCTTTCCATCCCAACGGCCGATTCCTGTACACCTCCAACCGGGGAAACGATTCCATTTCCGTCTTTCGCTATGAGCCGGAGACCGGCCGGCTGGCCCTGCTGGAGATCGAGCCGGCGAGGACGTCCTGGCCCCGGCACTTTGCCATTGAGCCGTCCGGAAAGTGGCTCCTCTGCGGCGGACAGGACGGTTCCACCGTGGGCCTGTTCGCCATTGACCCGGACTCCGGGCTGCTGACCTATCAGCCGCAATCCAGCATCGTGGTGCCCCATCCGATCTGCATCACTTTCATCCCGGATGAGGAATGACCCCTTCCCTCAGCCCTTGCCGCCCTTTGGCCGCTTGTGGCTCAGGAGGGTCATGGTCATGGTGACCCGTCCTTCGAGCCGGTGCTGCATCAGGACCGGAGGACCGGGCAGGTCCCTGGCAAACCAGAAACTCATGACAAGGGTTTTGGGCTCCCCTTCCCCGGACGGAACCGGACGCTCCACATCGTAGCGCCAGCAGGTGAACTTGCCCGCCGGAACCTCGATCTCCACGGTGCTGACCTGGGTTGCCGAGACGGGAAAGGAGGCGTGCGACTGAAGCTCCTTCCAATCCGCGGAGGCCTTTTGGGGTTTGCCGAGGAGCTCCCCCCTGGAGCTCATTTCCTGGCTCACGAAGACTCCCTTGCCCCCCTCCGAGGGAAGCCACTGGGTCAGGACCGTCAACGGCTCGCGACCCTCCGCCTCGACCAGGTAGGTGGTCTGGTACCCGGGGACATTCCAAGCCTTCAGTTCCTCCGCGCTAAACGGCGTGGGCAGGTGGTCCGGCCGCATCCGGTTGGACTCTGGCGGGAGATCGGCGGCTGTCATGCCGGCGACCAGGAACAGGATACAGAAAAAGGGGAGTATTCGCTTGTACATGCGTCAACTGTACCCGCGGACCATCGTCCCCGGCAAGCGTAAGAATCCCGGGGCTCAAAGAGCCGGGAAATTCATCCGGTGCAGGCCGCGACCCTTGATTTCATCGGCCCGCCGGACCATTTCCCGGACATCGTCGGTGCGGGCATGAATGTAGCGACCGGTCAGCACATCCGCCCGGCCGCCGGCCAGGAAAAGGCACAGCTCGGCGGCCTTTTCAACCGGTGTCCAGGCATCGTCGGGAATCTTGTTTTCCCCCTCATTGAAGACCTTGGTCATCTCCGTCCTGACCATTCCCGGACTGATCGTGAAGACCGGGATGCCATGCTCCTTGGTGTAGGTGGCCAGCACTTCGCCCAGCCGCGCCAGGGCGGCCTTGCTGACCGGATAGGCGCTCTCGATTGGGAAGGTGACCGGAATCTCGATGAAGGCGGCGTTGCTGCCCATGTTGATGATGCGCCCCTTTCCGCGCAGGACCATGGAGGGAAGAACGGCCTGGCAGCAGCGCATGGCGCCCTTGACGTTGACTTCCATGACCCGCCACCAGTCCTCCAGGTCGACCTGCCAGGGCTGCCCCTCCTTGCCGATGATGCCGGCATTGTTGACCAGGAGATCGACCGGGCCCAGCTGGTCGACGACCGCGGCGAAGGCCTGCTCCACGGAATTCCCGTCCAGGACATCCATGACGCGGGCCATGGCGGTGCCGCCCCGGGAAGTGATGGTCTCCACAACCTCCTCCAGCTCTGATTCTGTCCGCGCGGTGACGGCCACTTTCATTCCGGCCCGGGCCAGGTGGAGGGCAATTTCCCGCCCGATGCCGCGGCCGCCGCCGGTCACGACACCGACCTGGCCGTCCAGGGAGATTTGAGCATTTTCATCAACCATGCCCCGCATGATAGGGCATCATGCCCGGCTGTACAAGCCAGAGCGGTCCTTATCCGCGCACCCGGTCCATCACCTGGGCCTCCGTCTCCCGGCGGAACTGCCGGGTGTAAAGGGCATGGTAGTGCCCGCGGTGCCCGATCAGCTCGCTGTGGGAGCCGCTTTCAATGATCTTTCCCTTGTCGATGACGAGGATCCGGTCAGCGGAACGGATGGTCGAGAGCCGGTGGGCGATGACAAAGCTGATCCGGCCGTGCAGGATGGCGTGCAGCCCTTTCTGGATCAGGGCCTCGGTCTCGGTATCGATGGAGGAGGTGGCCTCGTCCATGATGAAGATCTGCGGGTTGGCGAGGATGGCCCGGGCAAAGGAAACGAGCTGCTTCTGGCCGGTGGAGAGGCGGTTACCGCCCTCCCCGACCGGGGTGTCGTAGCCGTTTTCCAGCTTCTCGATGAAGGCATGGGCGTTGACCAGCCGCGCCGCCTGCTCGACTTCCGCGTCCGTGGCGTCGAGGCGGCCATAAAGGATGTTCTCCTTGACCGTCCCGGCGAACAGGTGCGGGGACTGGAGGACGATGCCCAGGTTCGACTGGTACCAGTCGAGGGAGCGCTGCCGGTATTCCACGCCGTTAATGTAGACTCCTCCCGCGCTGGGCTCGTAGAAACGGGCCAGGAGGCTGACAATGGTGCTCTTGCCACCGCCGCTGGCGCCGACCAGGGCAATGGTCTGGCCCGCCTTGACGGTGAGGTTGAAGTCCGTCAGCACCGGCTCCTTGTCCTCGTAGGCGAAGTCCACCTTGCGGAATTCAATCTCTCCGATGAAATGCGCATGGCCGTCGGGCGCCAGCTCCGGTGATTCCCGGACTTCCGGCCCGTTATCCCGCATGCGCCGAAGTACCTCCTCGCTGTCCAGGATCTTCGGCTCGGTGGCCAGGAGGTTGAGCACCCGCTCGCCGGCGGCCTGGGCCCCCTGCAGCTGGACCATGATGGCGGCGATCTGGTTGATCGGCTCGAAAAACTGCCCGGCGTAGAAGATGAAGGCGATCAGGGTCCCCAGGCTGAGCATTCCGGCCAGGTAGTCCCCGCCGCCGACCCAGAGCACCGTCCCGGCGGCCACGCTGCCAATCGTCAGGACGATCGGGATGAAGACCGATGACTGCAGGGCGTTGCGGACCGAGAATTGGTACATCTTGTCGGAGAGCCCCTTGAACTCGTCGAGATTGGCCGCCTCCCGGACAAAGGTCTTGGTCGTCTTCAATCCCTGCAGTCCCTCGCTGAAGGACGCGGTGATGAAGGAATTGTACTTCCGGGTCTCGCGGGAGCTGAGGAGGAGCCTTTTCTGGAACCACGAACTGACCACCAGCAAAGGCGGAACCACCCCGATTACAATCAGGCCCAGCTTGAAGTTGAGACTGAGCAGGATCACCGAAATGGCCACGATCAGGGAACTCGACCAGACCAGGTCCAGGAGGCTCCAGGCGATGATCCGCGAGAGCTTGTCGCAGTCGCTGGTCAGGCGGGAAATCAGCCATCCGGTCGGCCGGTGGTCAAAGTAGGACATTTCCAGTTCCTGGATGCGGGTAAAGGTGGCCCGGCGGACATCGTGGCTCATGTGGTGGCTCAGGCTCCCGGCAAATATAATGAAGCTGCGCACGCCGACGGCCAGGGTCACCGCCAGGCCCAGGTAAGCCCCGACATAAGGCCATGCGGAAAAGGATTCCCCGGCCTCCACGGCAGCCGATACATCGTCCACCGCCCAGCGGGTGATCAGGGCAAAGCTGGCATCGCAGATGGCCAGGATCACCGCCGCCACGGAAAGGCCGATGACGTAGCGTTTGTACGGCAGGGCATGGCGGAAGACCTGGCGCCACAGGCCCCAGTCCAGCCGGTCATGGAAGGTATCTTCTTCAACGTGCATGATGGTCCCTCCGTAATTTCCCTGAACGGTGCAGTTCTGGCAGTGCCGCAGGCGTCCCGCCTGCGGGTGTCGAACCATACCGCGTGCGCAGGCGGGACGCCTGCGCCACTGCCATGGTCCCGCTCACGGCTCCACCTCCGTTTCCAGGCCTTGGACCTTTGTCCTTTGTCCTTCGTCCTTCGTCCTTTGTCCCTCGACCCTGGACTGAATCTCCCACAGCCGCCGGTAGAGGCCGCCGCGGGCGCAGAGCTCCTCGTGGGTGCCGGACTGGATGATCCGGCCCTTGTCCATGACGATCACCCGGTCGGCATGGGCCAGGGTGGAGAGCCGGTGGGCGATGACCAGTGTCGTCATTTTTCCATGACGTTTTTTCAGGGCGGAGATGATCAATTCCTCGGTCTCGGTGTCGACCGCGCTGAGGGCGTCGTCGAGGAGCAGCACCGGGGCCTCGCGGAGGAGGGCCCGGGCCAGGGCCACGCGCTGGCGCTGCCCCCCCGAGAGGGTCACCCCGCGCTCGCCGACCAGGGTCTTGTAACGGGCCGGGAAACGGTGGATGGTATCGTGGATATGGGCCATCTCGGCCACCCGCATGACCTCCTCCTCCTGGGCCGAGGGGCGCCCCAGGCGGATGTTCTCGATGATGGTCTTGGAAAAGAGGAAAGGCTCCTGCATGACCGTCCCGAACTGGTGGCGGCACCAGTGGCGGTCGAGTTCCTTCATTTCCACCCCGTCGTAGGTCAGGCTGCCGGACTGGTAGTCGTAGAGGCGCAGCAGAACGTGCATGAGGGTCGACTTGCCGGATCCGGAAGGCCCCAGGATGGCCAGGGTCTCGCCCGGCCGGGCCTCGAAGGAGACCGACTGCAGGGCCACCTGCCCGTCGCCGTGGGAGAAGGTCAGGTCGCGGGCCACGATGTGCCCCCGGCCGGATTCCGCTTGCGTCACTGGCAGGCGGTCCTCTTCCGGCTCTTCAAGGATTTCCTGGATCCGCCCGATGGAGACGAAGGACTTGCCCAGCTCGGTCAGGGTCCGCCCCATCTGGCGGACCGGCCAGAGCACGAGGTTGAGCAGCATGATGAAGGCGAACAAGGTCCCCACCGTGAGGCTTCCCTGGGATATGAAATGTACCCCCAGGCCCAGGACGATGGCGTTCTGGGAGAGGGCGACCAGGTCGGAGATGGACCAGTAGGCCGCCATCAACCGGATCAGGCGCAGCCCGAGGTCCCGGTATTCCTTGTTGGGATGGCTGAACTTCTCCAGTTCGTAGTCCTGTCTCCGGAAGGCCCGCACCACCCGCAGGCCGGTCAGGTTCTCCTGCACGATGGCCGTGACTTTCCCCTCCGCCTCGTCGAACTTCTGGAAGAGGCGACGGACCCGCTTGATGTAGAAGTAGCCAAAGAGGATGATCGGCCCGATAAGGACAAAACTGGCCACCGCCATCCGCGAATCCAGGAGGAACATCAGCGGCAGCGCCGTCCCCATCAGGATCAGGGCATGGCTGACCTCCACCACCTGGGTGCTGATGGCCAGGCGCAGGGTCTCCACATCGGAGGTGCAGCGCTGCACCAGGTCGCCCGTCTCGGCCTGGTCGTGGAACCGCATGGGAAGCCGCTGCAGGTGGTCGTAGAGCCGGTTCTTAAGACGCCGGGCAATGCCGTCCGATGCCTCCGCGGCCAGCTTTCCCTTGAAGAAGTTGAAAAGACCGGCCGAGGCCGTCAGCCCGACCATGACCAGCCCGGCCGCCCACAGGTGGCCGGCCAGCCAGTCCCGCACCACGAACCGCTCCATGAAATCCACCACCCGGCTGGTCCCGTTGCCGCTGCCGAGGGCAAAGTCGATCGTCCCGCTGGCCACCAGGGGCACCATGTAGCGGAAGGCCGTGGCCATCAGCATGGCCGCTATGGCCAGGACAAAGCGCAGCCGGAAGCCCCGCATCAGCCCCCAGGCGATGCCCGCCACTTCCCGGACCGTCCGGCCCTTTTTACTGTCCTCTTCCGTTGTCATTGGCATTAAAACAAAAAATCCCGCTCTCCGGGCGGGACTTCCAGTAAACAAAAAGGCCCGCTCCTTCCGGCGGGCCTCATCGGGCAGATATTGCTCTCCCGGAAACGTCAGGCCACGCCGCACCCCATGTTCAGGGTGTTCATAATTGATACGATACGTGGCTCCTTCAGCATCCAGTCTCCTTGGTTAGGCGGTTCGGTAAGGTTATGGGGTCTTTCATCCATCCTTGGCAAGCCCCTTTTGCCCAACAATGAAATTCACTCCCGCAGGCAATCTCGTCGCAACGCCAATATAATCCCTGTCCCCGGGATTCCCTGTTGCAGGAGATACGAGCCGCTGAATACTGGGCCCTTATTGCCGAAAAGTACCAAAAAGCATCCTAAGAAATAATTTAATCACCGGTAAATCCGGTTGAAAAGAATGGTATGTTTCTGCCAGTTTCTACCGCCTCAATATCCCCCCATTAATAAACCTAAACCCTGATTACCTGTGGAATACGGACACTTCGACGACAAGCGGCGCGAATTCGTGATCACGCGCCCGGACACCCCCCTGCCCTGGCTCAACTACCTCGGCCAGGACACCTTTTTCGGGCTCTGCACCAACACCGGGGGCGGCTACCACTTCTTCCGCGACGCCAAGCTGCGGCGGATCACCCGCTACCGCTACAACACCGTTCCCCTGGATGAAAGCGGGCGCTACCTGTACATCAAGGACGGGGACACCGTCTGGAGCCCCACCTGGAAGCCGGCCAAGGCCGACCTCGACGCCTACGAGTGCCGCCACGGGGCCGGGTACACGAAGTTCCGCTCGGAAAAGAACGGGGTCCGGGCCGACCTGCGCTTCTTCATTCCCCGCGAGGACACCGTCGAGCTGTGGTCGCTGGAGCTGACCAACAACTCCGGCGAGGCGAAGGAACTCACCCTCACCTCCTATGTGGAATTCTGCTTCTACGAGGCCAACAACGATGCCACCAACTACCAGCGCACCTGGTCCATCGGCGAGGTCGAGGTCCACGGCAACACCATCTACCACAAGACCGAGTACCGCGAGCGGCGCAGCCACTACACCCTTTTCCACTCCACGGAGGACATCGCCGGCTTCGACACCGACCAGTTCAGCTTTCTCGGCAACACCCGGGGACTGCAGAACCCGGTGGTCATCGGGAACGGCCGGGCCGGCAACAGCATGGCCTCCGGCTGGAACCCGATCGGCTCGCACAACCTGAAGGTGACCCTGGCCCCCGGCGAATCGAAGAAGCTGTCCTTCATGCTGGCCTATGTCGAGGTCCCGGAGGACCAGAAGTGGAATCCGGACGGATCCATCAACCGGAAACCGGCCGAGGCGCTGATCGCCAGGTACGGCACGGAGGACAAGATCGAGCAGGCCTTCAGCCGCCTTAATGACGACTGGACCGAGCTCCTTTCCCACTTCCAGCTGGAAACCCCCTGCCCGGTGGTCAACCGGATGGGCAACGTCTGGAACCAGATCCAGTGCATGGCCACCTTCAACCTGAGCCGTTCGGCCAGCCTCTTCGAGACAGGGATCGGACGCGGCATGGGCTACCGGGACAGCAACCAGGACCTGCTCGGCTTCGTCCACATGGTCCCCGACAAGGCCCGCCAGCGCATCCTCGACATCGCCGCCACCCAGCTTTCCTCCGGACTCTGCTACCACCAGTACCAGCCGCTGACCAAGAAGGGCAACGCCGACATCGGCGGGGAGTTCATGGACGACCATCTCTGGCTGATGCTCTCCACCACCGCTTATATCAAGGAGACCGGCGACTTCGGTATCCTGGACGAGAACATCGGCTACGCCGACCAGGAGGAGAAGCAGGGCACCCTCGGCGACCACCTCTGGACCAGCTTTGAGTACACCCTCGACAACCTCGGGCCGCACGAGCTTCCGCTGATCGGCCACGCCGACTGGAACGACTGCCTGAACCTGAACTGCTTTTCCACCGAGCCCAACGAATCCTTCCAGACGGCCCCCCACCGCACCGACGGCAAGGTGGCAGAGTCGCTCATGATCGCCGGCCTCTTCCTGGTCGCCTCGCGCGAACTGACGGCCCTCTACCGGGAGACCGGGGATCCCCGCGCGGCCAAGGTCGACGCCGCCCGCGAAAAGATGCTCCGGACCGTCGAGGATAAAGGCTGGGACGGGGAATGGTACCTGCGCGCCTTCGATGCCAACGGCAATCCGGTCGGCTCCTCGCAGAACAAGGACGGCAAGATCTTCATCGAGAGCCAGGGCTGGCTCCTGCTTGGCGGCGCCGGCCGGGAAAACGGCCGGGCCCGGCAGGCTCTCGACAGCGTCGACAAGCACCTCATGACCGACCACGGCTGCGTCATCCTCGATCCTCCCTACGCCGAATACCACGAGGAGCTGGGCGAAGTCTCCAGCTATCCGCCGGGCTACAAGGAGAACGGGGGCATCTTCTGCCACAACAATCCCTGGATCCACCTGGCGCTGATGCAGGAGGGCCTCGGCGACCGCGCCTATCATTACTACAAGAGCATCTGCCCGGCCGCCCAACCGGACCAGGAGCGCTACAAGTCGGAGCCCTACGTCTATTCCCAGATGATCGCCGGCAAGGCCGCCGCCAACCACGGGGAGGCCAAGAACGCCTGGCTGACCGGCACGGCGGCCTGGACCCTCCTTTCCATCATGCAGGGCATCGCCGGCATCAAGCCCGGCTACGACGGACTGGTGGTCGATCCCTGCATTCCCTCAGACTGGCCGGAATTCAAGGTCAGCCGCGAGTATCGGGGAGCCCGCTACGAAATCACGGTCAGGAATCCGTCCGGGCTCTGCCGCGGCATCAAGCGGCTCACGGTCAACGGGGTCCCCGTCGAGGGGAACCGGATCCCGGTTTCCGAGGCCGGGGAACAGGTCTCCGTCGAGGCCGTCCTCGGGGCATGAGTCCGGAATCCGACTGGCGCTGCCAACAGACCATGCTATTGTTAAGAGAGTCATTAACGCGGGCCAACGCCCGCGGAAGAAAGTCGTCCTACCTTAGAGGAAAATTATCATGAAAAACCCTATACTGCTCTGCACGGCCCTTCTGGCGGGCCTTCAACTGGCCACCGCGGCCGATTTCAAGACCTTCCCGAGCTACGTGCTGGAAGCCTACGACAGCGAGGACCAGTTACATCCCGTAGTCGGTGTCGCTGAAAATGGCATCCCCTTGATCGTGATGAACCGCGAGATTCAGCAAAGCCCCAAGAACAATGTTAAGGTCAGGCCCACTGATTCCATCAACAACGTCAGCGTGACAGTGGGCCCGGTCAAGGAGGACCGGACGGACAACGGTCTGGTGCTGGAAACCGAAGTGAGCTGCAGCCAGGAAATCGAGGACGTCTATGCCGTCCTGGTCTATACTCCGGAAGGCAAGGAGAAACCGGCCTGCAGGTATACCAGGGTGGGCACCCTGACCGGCGATCCAAGGGACCTCACACTGCGTTTCAAAGCCAGGAACCTTCCCGATTCCGGATGGTCTTTGCACTTCTTCCAATCGGGAATGGAACTTTACGACACCGGTAACCCCGAACTGAAGGAGGCCTCCCCCCGGCAGGCTTTCACCCTGGCCCTGACCCGGCATATGGCCGGTGCCGGCTCCGGAAATGCCAATCCGGCCCCCTTCTTCATGCCCATTCCGATGCCGGATCCGTCCCTCCTGCCGGAAGGTGACGGCCCGGTCCTGATCAAGGTCAGGATGGAGATCCTGGCCAACGGCACGGTCGACAATTTCATGTTCCCCGACGATGTCAGCCCCGAGCTCCAGGTCTTCTTGACCAAGCGACTCGGCGAATGGCTCTTCCTGCCGCGCATCAAGGACGGCAAGCGGGTCGACCAGGCGGTGGTCCTGCCGGTCAAGCTGCGCTAGGCGGAGGTCCGGGATATTATTCAGCCTTAATCCCCATCCGACATGTTCCCCAAAAACACGCCCTTCTGCAAAGCGGCTACCCTGCTTGCGGGATTCGCCGCCCTGCTTGTCTCCAACGCCGGTTGCAGCTCCAGTCCGGAGGCAACCCCCGAGTCCACCGACCTTCCTCCGCCGCCTGCCGCGTCCTACCAGCATGGGGTGAATATCAGCCATTACCTGTCGCAGGTAGCCGAGAACCGGTTTGCTGATCCGAGCCGGTTTTCCAGGGAGGACATGGCCTGGATTGCCGACCGCGGGTACGATCACATCCGACTGCCCATCGACGGACCCAACTTCCTGAACGGGGACGGCTCTGTCCGGGAGGAGCGGTTGGCCGAGATCGACAAGGTCCTCAGGTGGGCGCGCCAGGAAGGAATCTGCGTCATCCTGGACATGCACCAGCTCCCGGGGACCGCCTTCGCGGGCGACCTGGACGCCAGCCTTTTCACCAATCCGGAGCTGCAGAGGGTAGCCCTGGACCTATGGCGGGTTCTTGCTGATCGCTTCCAGGGCATCGGCCCGGAACTGCGCTTTGAGATCCTCAACGAGCCTGTGGCCGAGGACGCCAGCCTGGTCACCGCCTTCTACGCCAGGGCCCTGGAGGTCATTCGCGCGGTATCCCCGGACCGGGTGGTGCTGGTCTGTTCCAACCGCTGGGGCCGCTTCGAGACCGTTGACGCCCTGAGCCCGCTGCTGGACGACCCCAATGTGGTGGTGGCAGTCCATTACTACGATCCGCATATCTTCACCCACCAGGGGGCTTCCTGGGTCGGCTGGACCCGTTCCGACTTTCCCCGGATCCACTTCCCCGGGATTGTCCCCGATATCAGCGAATACGCCCGGGACGATTTCTACGGACAGGGGCAAATCGGCGACAAGTTGACCATCGCCCGGGTTGAGGAGGAATTCGCCACCCTGGTCCAGTGGGCAAGGGAAAAGAATGTCGAGCTGCACCTCGGAGAATTCGGTGTCTACAAGACGGCCGACGAGGAGTCCATGCGCACCTGGTACCACACTGTCCTTGACCAGTGCCGGACGTACGGAATCGGCTGGGCGGTCTGGGACTACAAGGGCGGCTTTGCCGTCCGGGACTACGAAACCGGACAGCCGACCCTGGTCCAGGAAGTGATCGACGACTACCTGCCCTGATCCGCGGGCTGCGGGTTCTCAGCGCTTCCGCTCCTGGCGGCGGTACTTGGTCCGGTATCCTCGCGGGGACAGCCCGGTATCCTTCTTGAAGGCGCAGCTCAGGTTGGAGCTGTTGCTGTAGCCGCAGCACTGGGCAATGTATTCGACCTTGTCGTTGCTCTCGGTCAGCATCCGCTTGGCATTCTGGATCCGCAGGCGACGCAATTCCGCCGCCGGTGAACGATTCAGGTGCCTGTGAAAGGCCTTTTCCAACCCCCGCTTGGACAGCCCGGTATAGTCGCAGATGTCCCCGATGGTGATCGGCTGCCCGAAATTCTCCCGGATGAACCGGATGGCGCTGATCACTGCCGGATGGGTCACGGCCAGCACATCCGTGCTTTGCCGCCGGATGATACCATACGGGGCGACCAGCCTGACCGGTTCCTCATTGGTAATTTCCCCCTGCATGAGGCGATCCAGCTGTTCGGCCGCCCGGTAGCCGACTTCCGTCAGGTTGGTCCGGATACTGGATAGGGGGACCACGGCGCTCTCACAAAGCAACTCGATGTTGTCCACGCCCAGGACCGCCACTTCCTCGGGCACGTGAATGCCGTTCCGGACACAAATCTCAATCAGGGTCGCCCCCAGGTTGTCCTGGCCGGCAAAAACGGCCAGCGGACGCGGCAGGTCACTCAGCTTCTGGAAGATATCCATCTGGTGAAGGTGCCAGTCCCGCATCAATTCGACCGGGCTCTGCTGGATCTCGAAAAGGTTTTCCCGGGATACCCCAAGCCGGATCAGGCTCTCGAAAAAGGCCTTCCGGCGAGCATCATTCACCGTGACATCGGCCCATGAATAGTAGGCGTAATTCATGTAGCCGCGGGAATGGAAATGATCCGCGGCCATCTCCCCGATCTTGTGGTTGTCGACCACCACGCGTGGAATCTTCCGGGAAATCTGGTGGATGGTCACATCCACCACGGGCATGTCGAGGTGATCGATGAATTCCGCCAGGCTGGCCCCGTAGCAGGTGATAGCCCCGTCCGCAGGCCAGCCGTTGGGCACAATCCGGTCCGAAAGCAGATAGGGAGACATGTGCCATCCATGCTCCTTGGCATAATTGAAAATCCCCCGGTAGATCCTCTCGTCAAACCAGTCAAAGGCCACGATAATGGTTGGCTGTTCGATACGGGCCCGTTTGGAAGGAAAGATGAAGGGCTTCTCGGAATGGGTCATGGGCAGAGAGAGGAATGAGGAAAACCAAACCCCTGTGCTACACGTTTCTGTTCATTTATTCAATAAAAAGGCGGCGTTTTTCAATGAAAGTATGCCTTGTTGAACGTCCGGCCCTGGTTCAGAATCGTGCCTCCAAGCTTAACCCGTTATCTCAATTCATACCATCCCCACAAAATGCGATTTGGCCACTTCGACGATCCCTCAGGAGAATACGTTATCACCGATCCACGCACGCCGGCAAAGTGGATCAACTACATCGGCACCCTGGAATTCGGGGGCTTCGTGGATCAGACCGGAGGCGCCCTCCTGTGCGCCGGGGATCCGGCCCTGAACCGGATCCTGAAGTACATTCCACAATTGCCGGCCTGCGACCCGAAGGGAGAGACCCTCTACCTGCGGATCCGGAAAAATGGCGGTTACCGGATCTTGTCCCCTTTTTACACCCCCACCCTCAATGCCTTTGAATCCTACGCCTGCCATGTCGGCCTCG
>CAJXMX010000074.1 GCA_913056355.1 uncultured Opitutales bacterium | reverse complement strand
CCGAGTGCGACGAGCTGGCGGCCACTGTCAAGGACTCCAACGGCGCCTACCTGGTCCCCGCCTTCACCGGCCTGGGGGCGCCCCATTGGGATCCGCAGGCCCGGGGCATTGTGGCCGGCCTGAGCCGCGGGGTGAACCGCGCTCACCTGTGCCGCGCGGCCCTGGAGTCGATCGCCTTCCAGAGTGCGGACCTGATCACGGCCATGGGAAATGACATGGACCAGCCCCTGCGCGAGCTGCGGGTGGACGGCGGGGCTTCCCGCAGCGGGATCCTGCTCCAGTTCCAGGCGGACCTGCTGCAGCTGCCCGTGATCCGGCCCGAGTGTGTCGAGACCACCGCCCTCGGTGCGGCCTACCTGGCCGGATTGGCGGTGGGTTATTGGGATAGCCGGGAGGAAATCGCCAGGAACTGGCGAGAGGACCGGAGGTTCGATCCGGAAAAATCCCCGGATGAAACAGAAAACAATCGAAAAGGCTGGGCGAAAGCCCTTAAACGCTGCAGGAATTGGGAGGACGCATGAGCCAGGAAAGCAGAAACATCAACTGCCAGATTATTGTACCCGCTTCCATTGAAAGGGTCTGGCAATGCTGGACGACGGAGGAGGGCCTGCAGTCGTTCATGGCTCCGGAGGTGCGCATCCAGATGGAGCCCGGGGGCGCCTTTGAAATCTATTTCAACCCGGATGCGCCGGAAGGCAAACGAGGATCGGAAGGCATGCACATCCTGGCCCTCCAGGAACCCACTTTCATTTCCTTCACCTGGAACGCCCCGCCCCACCTGGAGGATGTGCGCCAACAGATGACCCATGTGGATGTCAACCTGGTCGGCCTGGCCATGGACTCGACCCGGGTCCACCTGCTGCATGGGGGCTGGGGTGAAGACGGCCAATGGGAGGCCGCCCACAGCTACTTCGCCCGGGCCTGGCCACGGGTGGTGTTGCCCCGGCTCCGTTACCGTTTCGAGTTCGGCCCAGTCGACTGGAGCCGGCCCCCCGACCTTGACTCATGAGTAAACACGGCACCACGCTATTACTTGGCACTGTCGCTGCATTGGCCCTGGTGGCCGCCATCTTTGCCTACAACCATAACCGTCAAAGGGAGGCGACCCGCGAATTTCCCGGACTGCAGCCGGTCCTGGACCAGTTCGCCGCTCCGGGAACACCGGCCTCCGATCCGGCCCAGTGCCTGGAATGCCACCGGGAGGCAATGGAGAAATGGCGGCAATCCGACCATTTCATGGCCAATGCCCCGCTGAAGCCGGTCGACCGCGAACGCCTCCTCGACAAGCGCACCGAACTGCTGGATATCCGGAATATCCGCTGGTTCCGGAAGGGCGACACCATCGTCCTCAAGGAACCCGGAATTCCGGAGATGCCGGTTGTCGGGACCATCGGGGTGAGGCCCCTGATCCAGTACCTTCTGCTGGCCCCGGATGGACGAATCCAGACCCAGGATGTCTCATGGGACGTGGAGGAGAAGGAATGGTTTTCCGTTTTCGAAAGCTTCCACGAGGAAACACCACGCATGCCCGGGGAATGGGGCCACTGGACCGGACAGGGCATGAACTGGGACGCCAATTGTGCCTACTGCCACATGACGGCCTACCACAAGAACTACGATCCGCTGACGGACAGCTACGACCGCACATGGGACCGCATGACCGTGACCTGCAACCAGTGCCATCCGCAGATGGACGCCCACATGTCGCAGGTCCGCAACGGGAACAATGATTTCGATGAAACCCTCTCGCCGCAGCAGGTCATGGAAACCTGCGCCATCTGCCATTCCCGCCGGGACCAGCTGACCGCGGACCGCTTCGTGGCCGGCGACGCCTACGAGGACCATTTCCACCTGACCACCATGGAGACCCGGGACCTCTACCATCCGGACGGCCAGGTGATCGGGGAAAACTACGTCTACGGTTCCCTGATGATGAGCAAGATGGGCCATGCCGGGGTCACCTGCATGGATTGCCACGATCCGCATTCAGGTGGATTCATCCTGCCGGTCGAGAATAACGCCCTCTGCATGCGCTGCCATGGCAGCGGCCTGAAGGACGCGCCGAAGATCGACCCGGTGGCGCACAGCCATCACCCGGCGGAATCGACCGGCAACCTCTGCATCGAGTGCCATATGCCCATCACCAGGTTCATGGGCCGCGACCCGCGCCGGGACCATTCCTTCAGCATCCCGGATCCGCGCCTGACCATCGAGATGGGCATTCCAAATGTGTGCTCAAAATGCCACGACACCCAGTCCGACAAGTGGAACATGGATTACGCGGAACAGTGGTACGGCCCGGACATGAACGCCGACCGGAGGAAGAAGGCCCGGCTCATGCGCGACCTCTTCGACTTCAAGCCCGGCGCGGGGGAACGGCTCAAGGAGGCCGTGCGGACGGAGCCGAACCGGTTCTGGAAGGCCACCTACGTAGCGATGTTCCGCTACATCGAGTTCGACCGGGAGGCTTTCGACCTCCTCCTCTCCATGGTCGGCGACCCGGACCCCATGGTCCGCTCGGCCGCCATCCGCCTGGTCGGGATGGAGAACGTCTTCCCCGAACAGCGCCAGGCCCTGTACACCGATCCGCTCCGCAGCGTCCGCATCTCCGCCGCCCTCTCCACGCCGGAGATGAAAGGCCTGCCGGAGCCGCTTGACGAGGAACTGCGGGAGTACCTGAGCCACACCGCCGACAGCCCGATGGGGGCCCTGCGCCTGTCCAGCTACTGGCAGTCCCACGGGGACCGCAAGCTGTCCCTTCTGCTGGCCCGGCGGGCCCCCGAATTCGACCAGTACAACACGGACGCCTACCGCCTGGCCGCCATCCAGCTCAATTCCCTCGGGGAAAATGAAGCGGCCCTGGAGATGTTTGGCCGGGCCCTCAAGCTGGAACCGGAAAACGCCATCCTCTATTTCAACCTCGGTCTCCTGCAGGCGGAAATGCAGCGTTCACAGGAGGCCCTGAGCTCCCTGCAGAAGGCCGTCCAGTACGATCCCCGGATGGAGAACGCCTGGTACAACCTGGTTGTGTTCTACTGGCAGACGGGCGACATGGAGATGGCCCGCGAGGAGTTGACCAGGGCCCTGGTGGCCATTCCGGACAGCCAGCGCCTGAAACAGCTGGCCCGGCAGATGCCGCCCCCGGCAAACTGAGCCGGCGCCGCCCTACTCGATTTCCAGAATCAGGTCCCCCTTGGCCAGGACCTCGTTCCGGCTGACCGCGATTTTTCCGACGCGGCCCGCCTTGGGGGCCATGATCTCGTTTTCCATTTTCATGGCATCGAGGATGACCAGCGGGGCCCCGGCCGGAACCGACTCCCCTTCCCGGACCATGATGGCCACGATCTGGCCGGGCAGATTGGCCCGCACCTCCCCGCTGATTTCCCGCTCCGGCAGGGGCGGACGAAACCGGGTGGAGGCCATCTTGGCGATCTCGACGTCAAAGGGAATGCCCTTCAGGAAGACCCGCACCGGCAAGCCGTCGCCCCGCCGCTCGACCTCGATCGGGACCACCCGGTGATCGATCATCAGGGTCTTGATCTTGCCGTCCTCCTGGACCTTGCGGATGGCCACCGTGTACTGGCTCTTGTCCACCGCTATCCCGAAGGCCTTGTTGAGGTCGGCCTTGCGGTCGATGGAGACGGAGTGCTTCTTTTCGCAATGGACGCTGTAGTTCATAGACGGGGACGGTTTTTACGGGGTTTCAACCAGCGGGTGGCGGCACCGAGGACAGAGCTGGAGCCCTGCTCGGCAACGAGGGCATCCATGCGCTTCAGGGTCTCGCCGTCCCGGTGCAGGGCCAGGGCGGCCACCAGGGCGGCAATCTCGGAATCCTTGCCGGATTTGAGGCTGTCGACCAGCTGGCGACGGTTGTCCGCCTCGGCGATGAACTCGGCCGTCAGGCTGCCTTCGCGAAAGGCCTCCGACTGGAGGACCCCGCGCATCAGGGGAATGTTGGTCTTCACCCCCTCGACGAAGAACTCGTCCAGGGTGATGCCCATCTTGAGCATGGCCTCGTTGCGGGTGCGCCCGCGGACCAGCAGCTTGGCCACCATCGGGTCGTAGAACGGGGAAATATTGGCCCCGCTGAAGATGGAGGTCTGCATGAAGACTTCCTCCCCGAAGGGCAGGTAAAGGCGGTCCACCACTCCCGGGGAAGGGGCGAAATTGTCGAGAGGATCCTCGGCGAAGATGTAGGTCCCGATGACATGCCGGTCCCCCCGGATCTGGAGCTCCCCGATGTCGAGGGATTCACCCGAGAGCAGACGGATTTGTTCCTTCAGGAGATCGACGCCGGTGAGCAGGGTCGTGGCGGTGTGGGAAGGCTGGATGTATCCGTTGATCTCCAGGAAGTAAGGCTTGCCCTCATGGATGAGAAACTCGACCGAGGCCAGGCCGAAGACCCCGATCCGTTCGCAGAGGACCCGCACCTCCGACTGCAGGCGGGTCCGCATGTGCGCCTCCAGGTGCGGGGCCGGGGTCTCGATGAGCAGCTTCTGGAAACGGCGCTGGACGGGACATTCCAGCTCGGGAAAGACAAGGGTCCGGCCCCGCTCGTCCCGCAGCACGGGAAATTCAACATGACGCGCCCCCTGCAGGTACTCCTCCAGGAACACCTCCGGGGAATTCATCAGGAACTTGTGTGAGGTGGACTGGATGTGGTCAAAGGCGCGCTCGACCTTGGCCTTGTCCTTGAGGACCCGCATCCCGATGCCGCCATAGCCGTGGGTGGCCTTCATCACCAGGGGCAGGCCGACGGCCTTGACCGCGGCATCGAGGGCTTCCCGGTCGCTGAAAAGTTCCGTTCCGCGCACCACCGGCAGGCCGGCCCGCTGGGCGGCCTCCTTGACCATGTACTTGTTGGAAAGGTTGAAGCGCCCGTCCACCCGCGGCGCGATCAGGCGGATTCCCCGGCTTTCCAGCTCGCGGGCAAAGCGCGCGTTCTGGGCCAGGAAGCCGTAGCCCGGGTGGACCGCGTCGACTTCGAGCTTCTCGGCCAGCCCGACAATCTGTTCCAGGTCCAGGTAAGGCCGGAGGCTGGCGTCCCGGGTCTGCAGCTCATAGGCCTCGTCCGCATTGCGGACCCCGGCTGTCTCCCGGTCCTGCTCCTCGAAGACGGCAATGGCGGTCGCGCCCAGCTCCTTCACGGCCCGGACGCAATTGGCCTGGATCAGGCCGCGGTTGGCTATCAGTACTCGCTTGAACATCGCTTAAAGGGGTATGTTGCCGTGCTTGCGCTGCGGACGTTCCTGGTGCTTGTCGCTCAGCGACCAGAGATACTGGCGGATGACATGGGCTGTCTGACCCGGCTCGACGACATCGTCGAGATAGCCCAGGGAAGCCGCCATCCGCGGATTGGCGAAGGTCTCAATATAGTCGGTCTCCTTCTGCCGGGCCGCCTCGGCGGGATCCTCGCTGCCCGCGATTTCCTTCCGGAAAATGACATTCACCGCCCCCTTGGGTCCCATCACCGCGATCTCCGCCCCCGGCCAGGCGACCACCATGTCCGCCCCGAGGTGCTTCGAGCACATGCAGATGTAGGCGCCCCCGTAGGCCTTGCGGAGAATGACCGTCAGCTTGGGCACCGTGGCCTCGCTGTAGGCATAGAGCAGCTTGGCTCCGTGACGGATGATCCCCGCGTACTCCTGGTCCACCCCGGGAAGGAATCCCGGCACGTCGACCAGGGTCAGCAGGGGGATGTTGAAGGCGTCGCAGAACCGGACGAAGCGGGCCGCCTTGTCGGAGGCGTTGACGTCGATGCAGCCGGCGAGGTGCTTGGGATTGTTGGCGATGATCCCGGTACTGATACCGTCGATACGGCTGAACCCGACGACAATGTTCGGCGCGTATTCCTCCTGCAGTTCGAGGAAGGAATGGGCGTCCACCAGCTGGTCGATGACATCATGGATGTCGTAGCCCTTGTTCGGATTGGAAGGCACCAGGTCGGCGATGCCCCCGGGCGAAGTTGCCAGGCGGTTGACCGGCGGCACCACCGGCGGCGTTTCCAGGTTGTTCGGCGGAATGTAACTCAACAGCCTGACCACCCAGTCCAGGGTCGACTCGTCGTCCTCCCCGATGTAGGTCGCCACGCCGGACCGGCCCATGTGGATGTCCGGCCCCCCGAGATCCTCCTTGCTGACTTCCTCCCCGGTCACGGTCTTGATCACGTCCGGACCGGTGATGAACATGTTGGAAGTCCCCTTGACCATGGCCACAAAGTCGGTGATTCCCGGCGAGTAGACGGCTCCACCGGCACAGGGCCCCATGATCACGCTGATCTGCGGAATGACACCCGAGGCCCGGGTGTTGCGGAAGAAGATTTCCCCGTAGCCGCACAGGGACCCGATGCCTTCCTGGATGCGGGCCCCTCCGGAATCGTTGAGCATCACCACCGGCGCCCCGGCCTTGATGGCCATGTCCAGCAGGGTGGCCACCTTCTTCCCGTGCATCTCCCCGAGGGATCCGCCCAGCACCGTGAAATCCTGCGCCGCCAGATAGACCAGCTCGCCGTTGACCCGGCCGAAACCCGTTACCACGCCGTCACCCGGGATCTTCTTTTTCCCCAGTTCGAAATGCTCGCTGCGCAGTTCCACAAAGCCACCCACCTCGACAAAGCTGCCCTCGTCAAAGAGATACTCGATCCTTTCCCAGACCCCCAGTTTGCCCCGGTCCCGCTGGGCCTTCAGCCGCGCTTCACCACCCCCCTGGCGCATCGCCGCCTTGCTCTTGCGCAGGGCCTCTATCCTTTCCCGGCTGGTCGGGTCCGCCGCTTCGTTGCTCTCTTGGTCGCTCATAAGGAATATTTATAGAAAAGTATATGCAGTGTGAGAAAAATTAATAGAGCCTTCAAGCACTTCTTTCCCCGATCTCCAGCTCCGGGGCTTGCCAAAACCGCCCGGACAGTTTAATGATATATAACATGTTAAACGATGTAGGAAAGGAGCTGCAAAGCGAATTCGAAGCCAGTGAGGAAATGTGCGGACAGGTTATCGACCTTTTCCAGCTGATGTCGAACAAGCAGCGATTCCGGATCGTCTGCATCCTGAGCCGGGGGGATTTCTGCGTGAACGAGATCGCGGAGATCCTGGGAGCGGACAAGGTCTCGAACATTTCCCAGCAATTGAAGGTGCTGCGGTTGGCGGGGGTGATCCGGTGTCGCCGGGAAGAGAAGTTCATGGTCTACTCCCTGGTGGACCATCGCCTGCGGAAGGTCCTGATGTACCTTAAGGAAGTGTACCTCGCCCGGGACCCGATCGGTGTCTGAGAGCCCGGTTCAGCGCAGGGCTCGCGGCGGCTCGCCGGTAAGGCGGACGACCATGCGGTGGCACTGGGCATAGCTGCCGAATCCGGCATCGAGGGCGAGGTCCAGGAGGGTCCGGTCCGGGTAGGCGGCGGCCAGGTCCTGGAAACGCCGGAGTCGCATCCGGCTGCGGAACTGGTTCAGGGTCTCGCCGATCTGGCTGGTGAAGAGGTTGCAGAGACGGGAGTAGCTGATGCCGGAACGTGCGGCGAGCTCGGACAGGGAACCTTCATCCCCTTGCTGGAGCAGGTGCAGGGCCCGCTCGACGGCCGGGTGGACCCTTGCCACCGAAATGAGCGGACGGGCCTTCAGGCCGGCTTCCCAGCTGCTCCGCAGCAGGTAACCGAGGCCGTGGTTGAAGTAGGCGTCATCACCCGGGGCCACCGTGTGGAGCCCCTTGAACAGGCCGTCGAGGAACTTGAAACCGTCGGCCTTGAGGGTCCGGACATAGACCTCCCCGGGATCCTGATCCTGCAGGGTGTGGATCTCCGGATCGGCGGCGGATGCGGTCAGGTTGCGGACCAGGCGGGGCCGGAAGACGCCGACCCACATCAGGAAATCCGGGGACGCCTCGACCAGGAGGTGGGGCTGACCGGGGAAGAGCCAGAGGAGGCTGCCCGGCTCAATGGCATAGCGTCCTCCCTGGATGAGGTAGCTCCCCTGCCCCTTGAGAATGAGGTTCACCTCCAGTTCCCGGTGGGCGTGCAGGTGTACCTGGCCCCCGTCGGCCGGGGAATAGGATCGGATCCAGCCGGCCCGGCCCATGGGGATTTGCAGCTTCTCAAAGGGCATATCAGTAGAAAATGAGAACAAATTGCCATTATTTGCCAAGATTAAAGACAAATTTACCAGTAAAATGAGAACCAACAACAAGCCCAAAGATTAATTCAACAAGCAGGAAACCAATATGAGCACAGCCACCCAAAGCCGAATCACCCCCGAGCAGATCAAGCAGTTCCACGAGGAAGGCTTCTTCATCCTGGAGAAGGTTATCCCGGACGATGTCCTGGAAGCGGTCCGCGGGGAATGTGACCGTTTTATCTCCGAGAAAGACGCCGAGATGGACGCCAAGGGCGTGGACCACCTGGGCATCACCCACAAGGGGAAGCGCTACTTCATCGCCTATACCCGCAGGACCAGCAAGGTCATGCACGACTTCATTTTCGGCGACATCTACGCCGACATCTGCAAGGCCACCATCGGGGAGGACGCGACCCTCTTCCTGGACCAGTTCGTGGTCAAGGCCGGGGAAAAGGGCCTGCCCTTCTCCTGGCACCAGGACTCCGGCTACCTTCCCTTCGACCACACGCCCTACATCACCTGCTGGGCGGCCCTGGACGACGTCTCGGAGGAGAACGGCACGGTCTACCTCCTTCCCTATAGCCGCCTCGGCATCAAGACCCGGGTGACCCACGTCAAGGATCCCGAGTTGAATGACATGGTCGGCTATTTCGGGGACGACCCGGGCGACCCGGTGACCGTCCCGGCCGGCAGCATTGCCGTCTTTTCCTCGGTCTGCTTCCACCGCAGCGGGGCCAACCTGACGAAAAACATGCGCCGGGTCATGCTCAGCCAGTACGCCGCCGGTCCCATTGTGGACCCCTCGACCAACAAGCTGTTCCTCGACGGGGTGCCCTTCCTCAAAAACGGTGAAACAATCGTTGATCCTTTCCAGCCGGCCTCCTAAACAATCCGTCCATGCTTGCATGGAAGGATAACTGGCAGGAAACACAGGAACGCTTCACCAACTGGTGGGACCGCAAAGGGGTCATTATCGGGAGCTGGAATCCGCCGGTTTCCGACGGCCCCGCGCACGAGAAGACCAGCCGGCCGAAGTCCCCGCCGGAGGGCTCCACCCTGTACACCCTGCCCGAGCTGCGGGCGGAGTGGAACCACTACTGGCTGAGCCGGAGCGCCTTCCCCTACGAGGTCCTGCCCATCGCGGACACGGACCTGGGTCCGGGATCGACCTGCCTCTTCCTCGGCTGCACGCCCCGTTTCAGCCCGGCCACTGTATGGTTTGATCCCTGCTGGCACGAACTGGAGGACGTGGAGGAAACGCCGGAACTGGTCTTCGACCCGGCCAATCCCTGGTGGCAGCTGACCGAGGCCACCCTGAAGGCCAGCGTCAAGCTGGCCCGCGGCAAGTACCTGGTCGGCTGCCCGGACCTGGTGGAGAACGTGGACGTCCTCTCCTCCCTGCGGGATCCCCAGAACCTGATGGTGGACCTCCTCGAGGCTCCGGAATGGGTTGAGGGAAAAATCCGCCAGATCACCGACGCCTGGATTGAGGCGTATCAAAGAATCTACGACATCATCAAGCTGGAGGACGGCAGCTCCGCCTTCGGGGCCTTCCGCCTGTGGGCCCCGGGCAAGGTGGCCAAGCTCCAGTGCGACGCCTCGGCCATGTTCTCCCCGGGGATGTACCGCCGTTTCGTCCTGCCCGAGCTGACCCGGCAGTGCGATTGGCTGGACTACTCGATGTACCACCTCGACGGGACCCAGGCCATCTGTCACCTCGACGCGCTGCTGGAGATCGAGTCCCTCGACGCCATTGAGTGGACCCCGCAGTCCGGGATCGAGAGCGGCGGAAACGAGCGCTGGTACCCTATGTACCGCAAGATCCTTGAAGCGGGAAAATCGATACAGGTAGTCAACGTCAGGCCGGAGGAAATCAATCCCCTGCTCAACGCCGTGGGGCGCAACGGGGTCTACATCATGCAGGAGTACCTGGATTATTCCGGGCCGACGCTGTAAGGCCGGACCGGACCGCAGCGGCTAGGAATTCAGGATTTCGAAAAGACCGCCCAGCTGGGATCCGCGGATTCCCTTGTAGTGATCGTTCACGACAAGCTTGACCGCCTTGTCCGGGTCCATCTCCCCGGTATGCCGGATTGCTCCGGGATAGACGGGAATCTCCGCCCCCTTGCGCAGGTATACCGGACAGGTCTCCGGAGCGTGCGTCACAGCATAGAGCCACTGGCGGCCGGCATGGACCTCGCCGGTCCACAAGTCCACCCATTCGCCGGCGGGGAGCCAGACATTGCGGGTTCCGGAATCGCTCATGACCGGGGCCACGAGGATGTCGCGTCCGGCCATGAACTGGTCGTCGATCCGCCAGTTGGTCGGGTCGGAGGGATCCTCGAAACAAAGGGCGGCGAGGAAGGGACGTCCGGTTAAGCGCAGCGCTTCCCCTTCCTGCTCCAGGTAGGGAACCAGGGCGTAGCGCAGCCGCCACCAGGCCTTCACGGCCTCCGCCACCTCCGGGTAAAACCAGGGCTCGCGCTCGCTGGTCCCGTGATAGCGGAAGTGGGAGGTGAAGGTCCCGAACTGGGTCCAGCGCAGGTAGAGGAGCGGACTGGGCCGGGAATTCATGAAATCCGGCAGGCCGTGGAAGCCGGGGACGTCGTGGCTCCAGAATCCGAACCCGGAGAGTCCGATGTGCAGGCCCCCGCGCAGGGAGGCGGCCATGCCGTCCCAGGTGCAGGCGCAGTCGCCTCCCCAGTGGACGGGATAGCGCTGGCAACCGGTCCAGCCGGCGCGGGCCCAGACCAGGCCGTGACCGTTGACCGCCAGGGTCTCGTCTGAGGCAGCGCGCTGGTACAGGAGCCCATACAGGTTGCGCAGCTCGCGGGAGGACATTCCCGCATACCCGGTCTCCATGTTGATGGTCTCGCCGAAGTCGGTCTTGATGGCCTCGGCGCCCATCTCCAAAAGCCGCCGGATCTTCTCCCGGTACCAGGCCGTGGCCTCCGGATTGGAGAAGTCGATCTGCCCGACAATTTCCCGGGCGGAAAAGTCGGAGGCATCCTCCTGCTCCCCGGACTTGTCGGGTAGTTTTCCAAGGAATCCCTTCTCCAGCAGCTCGTCCACCCAGCGGCACTCGCGAAGGATGTTGGGGTTCTGCCACAGGCTGACCCTGAAGCCGTCCTCCCTGAGGCGCTTGAGAAAGCCTTCCGGATCCGGAAAACTGTCACCAAATTCCCACTCGCAGATCCAGTCCTTGGCAAACCAGCCGGTATCGAGGTGGATGACGTCGCAGGGCCAGTCCTCCTCGCGCAGGCGCCGGGTGATGGACTCCACTTCCTCCGCGCTGAAATAGGTCATGCGGCTCATCCAGATCCCGTAGCTCCAGCGTGGAACCGGACGCGGCACGCCGGTCAGCTTCCGGTAATTGCGCAGGACGGTCTCCGGATCCCCTCCCCCGATGAGGAAGAGGTCAAGCGATTCGTCGGGCACGGCGAACTGCCATGAGCGGCTGGAGTGGTCGGCCAGGGACAGCCTGGCCGGCAGACTGGTGTGGATGAAAGCCCCGTAGCCACGGCTGGAAAGGACCCAGGGGACATTCTTGTAAGCGGCGGTGTTGTTGACCCCCATGGCGTCCTCGTTCTCGAGAGTAATGGTCCGTCCACTGAGGTCCAGGCGGGCAAAGCGCTCACCGGTCCCGCAAAGGGCCTCCCCGGGCTCGACGGCGATTCCGCAGCCGAGGGCGGTCGGGGTTCCCGCCGGATCGATGGCCGCGCCCATGGCGATCCCATCCACCTTGGCCGGAAAGAAATGATCATGTGAGGCCAGGCAGACAGGGGTCTGCCCGTCCGGCCAGAGGGTGAATTCAAGGCGCGGGGCCGGGGCCGGAAGAAGGTCGCTCCATTTGTCGCGGACCGGGGCCGGCGGCAGCAACTGCATCCTGACCACTCCCGAGGAATCGGTGGCCACCCATCCGCCCTCCGGAACCTGTGCCAGGTCCAGAGGCAGAGTCGCCGGCAGGGATTCGATCATGGGGGATCCAGAAGCATCCGGGATCGGCTGCGAACCGGCCCGCAGGCGCATCAGGCCGCCTTCCAGCAGCTCGATCCGCAAGTCAAGCCGCAGGGCCGGATCATTACCGGTTCCCGGTTTCCGCATCGGCAGGCGAACGGCAATGGAACCATTCCCCAGTTGGGTGACCGATTCCGGCCATCCTGCCTCCAGCATCAAGCCGGATTCGGCATCGCTCCCGTACAGGTCCCTGAAAATGTCTCTTCGCATACTGTTGATGATTGTTGAAGCAACTCGCTCCCGCGATCAATCCCGCAGGAAGGCGCCTGGAAAGATTCTCATTCAGCGCTGAAGATCCCGCGGAAAATATATTCGGCCCAGATCCGGTGCTGGATTTCCGAGGGATGAAGGCCGTCGGAAGCGAAGGCGCCGGTCCGGGCACCCAGTTTCCGGCTCAGGGCGGCCAGGTCGTGAACCGGAAGCTCCGAATCCCTGCCGCAGGACAAGAGGCACTGGTTGAAGGCGTCAATCTCGTCTGCGATCCGCCGACGGTCCCGGCCTTCCGCAAAAAGGGAAACGCCCCAATCGGGAATGGACAGCAAGTGCAGCCCCGGCCAAAGATCTCCGGATGCTTCGCGTCCGCGCCGGATCAGTTGGCCGAGCTCGTCCCGGAAGGTATCGACTGACAGTCCCCGGTACTGGTTGTTGACCCCGATGCAAAGGGTCACCAGGTTCCAGCCCTCACCTGGATCCTGTTCTTCAAGGGCTTCGAGGAGTTCCCCCGAGGTCCAGCCTGTCCGGGCGATGATCCGCTGTTTGCCGACCGTACGGCCGGTGGCCCGAATGAATTCGGCAAGGAGCGCGGGCCAGCCGTTGGCGGGGTCGATTCCCTCGGCGCAGGTGTAGGAATCCCCGAGATGAAGGAGTTTCAACGCTTCAGGTGACTGTTGGTCCGTCATGGCTGAAATACTCGAACTCCCGGGACTCCACAATGGCGACGACCCGCTGGACCGCCCTGTAAATGTCATGAAACCGCAGATACAAGGGGGCCATGCCCAGGCGCAGGTTATCCGGCTTGCGGAAATCCGGGACAACGGGCGGAACCCCGTTGCGCGGCTCGATCATGGCCTTGTTGATCCGGTAGGCCTCGGGATGGCGGAAAGAGAGGTGGGAGCCGCGCCGCTCCGGGGACAGGGGGCTCCCAAGGGTGAATCCCAATGGCTGCAGCCAATCCTCATACATCTCCAAAAGGAATTCCGAGAGCTGAACGGCTTTCCTCCTCAGGGGCTCCAGACCGGCCTCAAGCAACAAGTCCAGCCCCGGCTCAATGGCCTGCAGGGAAAGAATGGGCGGAGTGCCGACGAGAAACCTGCGCATCCCGGCCGCGGGTGAATAGGTCCGGGAAAACCCGAAGGGATCGGCGCAGCCCATCCAGCCTGTCAGGACCTGGGGAAGCTCCTCGAGCAATTCCTTCCGGACGAAGACGAAAGCCGGTGCGCCGGGGCCGCCGTTCAAGTACTTGTAGGAACAGCCGACGGCGAGGTCCACGCCCCATTCGTTGAGGTGAATGGGCAGCGCGCCGACGGAATGGCTCAGGTCGGCCAGGACCAGGGCTCCCTTGCTGTGGGCGATCTCGCAAATAGCCTCCAGGTCATGCAGGTAACCGGACTTGAAGGCCACATGGCTGACGGTTACCAGCGCGGTATCCTGGGTAATGGCATCCCGGAACAGGTCGGCCGGAAGCTCAATGCCGTCCGGGGATTCCAGATACAGGACTTCCCTTCCGTTCCCGCTCCCCTTGAGCAAACCGTCCAGGGCATAGAAGTTGGACGGAAAATTCAGGTCATCGGTCACGATCCGCGTCCGGTGGGGATCCCTCTGTATCACGGCGGCAACCAGCTTCATGAAATTGACCGTCACCGAGTCACAGAAGATCACCTCATCCTCCCCGGCCCCGATGAGCGGGGCAAGCTTGCGGCCCAGGCGGAGGGGAAGGTCAAACCATCCTTTATTCCATGACCGGATCATTCCCTGCCCCCATTCCTCGCGCACTTTGTGGTCCAGCATGAGCAAGGTTTTCCGTGGCAGCGGTCCAAGCGAGTTGCCGTCGAGGTAGATCACTTCATCCAAAACCGTGCCGAAGGCTTTGCGAAAGCCGGCCAGCGCGTCCTGCTCATCCATCTCCCTGGCTTTGGTCCCGTACTCCTGCATGCTCCACATCCTAGCCGGGGCGGCTCCCATTTCAACATTTGTCGGCCGAACCGGGAATTCCGCATGCTGGCTCAAAAGATGCGCGCTGTCCTTGCCAAGGCCATGAGCATGCCCTATCCCTTTTCCGACATGGTGGACAAAGCGCGAAAAGGCGGAATTCGACTGGAAGCGTTGCAGCTTGATTTGGCGGCGCAGAGGCCGGAAGAGGCAATCCGGCAGCTGCTGGAGCCAATCCGCCAATTCCCGGCGCTGAAGGACGCCGACCGGATCCTCCGGCAGATCCTTGAGCGGGAAGGTGAAATGAGCACCTGTTTCGGCCATCTGGCCGCCTTTCCCCACGCACGGACCGAAGCCTGCCAGGAGCTGGTCATTTCCGCAGGACGGCTGGCCCGGCCGATCCAGTGGGGCAGCCAGGTGCAGGAGGCGCAGCTGGTGTTTCTCCTTGTCGTGCCGTTGAGCGCCATCAATCCCTACCTGGCCACCATGCGCGACCTGACCCACGCCTTCCGCAAGACCAAGCTCACCGAACAGTTACTGGAAGCAAAGGATGAGGCGGCGTTCCTCGAGGCCTTCAATCGTTGCCTGGCCCGGGTATGAGCGAGGAAGCAGCCAAGGCGGGTGATTCGCATACCACGCGGGTTTACTTCCTGCTGCGACTCCTGGCCCGCTGGCGCCCGGGTCCCCGGGAACAGGTTTTCCTGCTCTCCATCGTGGTGGGAATTGTCGGCGCCCTGGCCGCCATCGGCTTCCAGTACGCCACCCATGCCATCCAGTTCCTGCTCAGCCAGCAGACGGGACCCTACGTGGAGACCTTCCGCAACATGCCGGGCTGGCAGCGTATCCTGGTCCCCACCGTGGGCGGCCTCCTGGCCGGGCTCTTCATGCAGCTGGGCCGGCGTATCGACCGGCGCAAGGCCACCGACTACATGGAGGCCATCGCCCTCGGCAATGGCGACGTTCCCCTGCGGCCCAGCCTGGCCAAGTCCGGGGCGGCCATGTTCTCCATCGCCGGCGGCGAGGCCATCGGACGCGAGGGTCCGCTGGTCCAGCTCTCGTCGGTCCTGGCCTCCGTCCTTGGACGGATCTTCCGGGCCCCTCCCCCGCGGTTGCGCCTGCTGGTGGCCTGCGGGGCGGCGGCGGGCATCGCCTCCGCCTACAACGCGCCCATCGCCGGTGCCCTCTTCGTGGCCGAGATTATTCTCGGCTCAATCGCCATGGAAAGCCTCGGTCCCCTGCTCCTCTCCTCGATGGCGGCCACCCTGACCACCCGCACCCTTGAGCATCCGGAGCCCCTTTACCGTTTCCAGGCCAGTTTTGATTTTCCCGCCCAATCCATTCCCTCCTTCCTGATCCTGGGAATTGCCTGCGGACTGGCGGCCCCCCTTTTCATTTTCATCCTGCGCATGGGGCGGCGGG
>CAJXMX010000073.1 GCA_913056355.1 uncultured Opitutales bacterium | reverse complement strand
CCCGCCACTTCGTCCCCGAACAGCTGGACCGGCTGGATTACTTCATTGCCGAGCTGAAGAAGCGTGGCATCTATTCCAACCTGAACCTCAACGTCGGCATGCGCTACAAGGAAGGGGACAAGGTGCCGGACTCGGACATCATCCGCCTGTACAAGGGATTCGACTACATCGGGGAACGGCTTCTGGAGCTGCAGAAGGAATACGCGCGGATGCTGCTGACCCACCGCAATCCCTACACCGGAAACACCTACGCCGAGGAACCTGCCGTGGCCACGGTGGAAATCGTCAACGAGAACTCCCTCTATGAATTCTGGTTCCGCAACTGGCTGCGCGGCGAGCGCGTGGAGGGGGGTGCCAACTACCAGCTCGACCTGACGCCCTTCTACGAGGAAAAGCTGACCCGCATGTACAACGACTGGCTCCGGGACCATCCCCGCCCAGGAGAGATCGCCACCATCCGCAAGGAGTCCGGCGTGGGTGCCGATGCGCTGGTACCGCGCCTGCGTAAAGGCGACTTCACGATCGCATCCAGGCTGCGCTTCCATGCCGAGGCGGACTTCTACGCGCAGGTGGAGACGGATTTCCTGATGGGGATGTACCGGTATATCAAGGAGGACCTCGGCGTAAAATCCCTGGTCATCGGCAATGCCGACCACACCTACTGGATTCCCAACCAGCCCATGATGCGGGCCAACGGCCAGCTCGACTTCATCGATGCCCACGTCTACTGGCAGCACCCGGCCGCCTTTGGCCGGCGCAACACCCCGATGGTCAACGATCCCCTCGATTCCACCATCATCAAGCTGGCCCGTTCCCCTTTCGAGGGCCGGCCCTTCACGGTCAGCGAGGTCAACCACCCGAATCCGAGCGAGTACTCGGCGGAGATGATTCCCCTCCTGGCCGCCTACGCGGCCTTCCAGGACTGGGACGGGATCTACTTCTACACCTTCGAGACCAAGCCGGGGGACGACTGGGAGGACTTTGTCAGCGACTACTTCGACGTCACCCTGGACCCAGTCAAGATGGTCCAGATGCGGGTCGGGGCGCTGATGTTCCGGCGTCCGGACATCGCCCCCGCGGAGGAAACCTTTGTCCGCACCTACTCCCGCGAGCAGGTCAACGAGGCCATGCGGCTGCCGGAAAGCACCCGGCCCTACTTCACGCCCGGCTACCCGAAGTCCATGCCCCTCCGCCACGGCAACCGGATCGGCGCCCTCGAGGGCGAGGCCATGACCGAATTCCCCGCGGATCCTCCCCCGCCCTACCTGTCCGACACGGGCCAGCTGGCCTGGTATGTCGAGGACGGGGAGAACGGGCTGGTCACCATCGATACGCCGCGCAGCCAGGCCATCGTCGGCTTCGTCAACGCCAACCCGCATAACACCTTCCACCTCAAGCCGGAGGTGAAGAACGACTTTTGCGCCATCACCCTCTCCTCCCTGAGCGGCGAGCCCATCCGGCGCTCGCGCCAACTTCTCCTGACCGCCTGCGACGAATGGCAGAACACGGGATCGGTGTGGAATCCGCGCCGCACCCTGTGGGATGAATGGGGCAAGGGACCGACCCTCATCCAGCCCGTTACCGGATGGCTGCTCATCCGCGATCTGGACGGCGCCGTGGCGGTCCTGGTCCATCCCCTCGACGGGGCAGGCCGGCCGGTCGGCGAACCTCAGGAGGCCCGCCGCCTCGAGCCCGGCTGGGAGGTCGAGCTCGGAACGTACCCGACAAACCACTACTACATTGAAGTCATCAAGTAACCGCCAAAGCACCATGAATATCCCGTCTCATTTCCCCGCAAGAAGCCGCCGCTGGCGGTACAACTTCCTGTCTTTTCTGGCCGCGACCTTGCTGGCCGCTCCTGTTGTCACGGCCGCGGACGCGGTCAAACCGGTCATGGAGCCCTTCGACTACCGGAACGTGACCCTGCTCGACAGCCGCTGGAAGGACCAGTTCCTGGCCGGGCGGGACTATTTCATGAGCGTGTCCGAGGATGACATCCTCCATGGATACCGCGAACGGGCCGGACTCCCGGCTCCGGGACAGGTGCTGGGCGGCTGGTGCCGCGTCAACAGCGACCCGATATTCGGACAGTGGCTAAGCGGCATGGCCCGGATTTACCGGGCCACGGGCGACCAGGAAATTCGGGCCAAGGCCATCCGCCTGCTGGAGGGATGGAAGGAGACCATCGACGAGGATCTCAATCCCCACATGGACCGGCTCTATTCCTACGACAAGCTCCTTTGCGGGCTGGTCGACCTGTATCTCTATGCCGATGTCGATACCCGCCCCCTCCTGGCGGAAACCCTGGACTATGTCATGGACCACTACACCGAGGAGCGGATCCTGGAGACCCCGGACCGCACCAGCGGATCGCCGGGCGAATGGTACACCTTCGCCGAGAACCTCTACCGCGCCTACGGGATCCTCGGGGACGAGCGGATCAAGTCCTTCGCCGGAACGTATCTGCATCCCCACTACTGGAACAAGTTCCTCCACACCTCCGACCCTGAGGACGCGGCCGAGGTGCACGCCTACAGCCACGTCAACTCCTTCAGCAGCGTGGCCATGGCCTACGCCATGAGCGGCAACGGGGATTACCTGGACATCCTCCGCAACGGCTACGATTTCCTTCAGGACCACCAGTGCTACGCCACCGGTGGCTTCGGCCCGATGGAGCGCATCGTTCCCTCCGACGGCACCCTGGGGCGCAGCCTGGAAGCGCGCAACGCCAGCTTCGAGACCGTCTGCGGAACCTGGGCCGGCTTCAAAATGACCCGCTACCTGACCACCCTGACCGGGGAATCCCGTTACGGGGACTGGATGGAGCAGCTTTTCTACAACGGGATCGGTTCCTCACTCCCGATCAAGGAGCACGGGAAGCATTTCTACTACTCCGACTACCGGGTCACCGGGGGCATGAAGGTCTACAAGGTCTCCACCTTCGCCTGCTGCGCCGGCACCTACATCCAGTGCATCGCCGACTTCCACAACATCATTTACTACAAGTCCCCGGACAGCCTCTACGTGAACCTGTATGTGCCGTCGCAGGTCCGCTGGGAGGGACCGGAAGGCGACGTCATTCTCCGCCAGGAGACCGAATATCCGGAGACCGAGACCAGCACCCTGACCCTGGCCATGGAGCGGCCTTCCCGCTTCAAGCTGCGCTTCCGGGTTCCAGGATGGGCGGAGGATTACCGTGTCTCCGTGAACGGCGAGGACGTAAATGTCGAGGCCGTTGCCGGCCACTGGGCGGATCTTGAGCGCACCTGGAAGACGGGGGATGTCGTGGAAATCCGGATACCGATGAAGCCGCGGATGGTGCCCGTGGACAAGGAACACCCGCGCCGGGTGGCTGTTGTCCGCGGCCCGGTCGCGCTAGCCATGGACGACTGGGTCTTCGAGCAGATTCCCTCCCTGCCCGAGCCGGAGGACTTCGACGCGTGGCTGGTCCCGGACGAACAGCCCGGCATCTACAAGATCGCCCCGCAACCGGACTACACCTACCAGGCCCGCTTCCGGCCCTTCTACATGTTCGGGGATGTGGTGCCCTACCGGATATACCACGACCTGGACATGGAGCCGATCCCGGTCTGGTAACCTACACCCAGAGGTTGTCGCCGGCTTCCCATCCGGGACGGACCGGCTCCTTGATAAAGGCGTTCAGCTCGGGGCGGTTGGTGATCCGCATGTTGTCCTCGTCGTACTCGATACGGCCGCCGAAGCGCTGGGCCAGGACGCCGACCAGGCTAAGCTCGGTCAGCTTGCCGCCGTAGGCGAAATCGGATCCGGGCATCGGTCCCTCGCCCTTGATGGCGCTGGTCCACTCCTTGACGTGGCTGCCCTTGACCCGGGGGATCACCTTGGGGGGCATGTTCTTCCGGAAGTCCATCCAGTCGGATTCGGGAATCAGGCGCGGGCTGTTGGGGCGGCCTCCGGTCATCAGGGTGGCCTTGCTGCCGACCATGATCATGCCGTTGCCATCCAGCTCCTCGAGCCCCCACTCCGGGCGGTTCTCCGGCTTGATGCCGCCGTCGTGCCAGGTCAGGGTCACCGGCGGGCGGTCTCCCTTGGCGGCGAACTCAAAGCGGACGACCGACTTGTCCGGGGCATAGCGGGTCGGGAACTTCGTCTCGTGCCGTAACAGTTCCGTCGCTACAGGAGCTCCCAGGTCGAGGGCCCAGTTCGGGCCGTCCAGGGTGTGGCAGGCCCAGTCCCCGAGCTCGGCACAGCCGAACGCGAAATGCCCGCGCCACTTGATGGGCACCATGTCGGAATTGTAGGGAATGTCGGTCACCACCGGTCCCTTCCAGAGATCGTAGTCGAGGTGGTCGGGCACCGGCATGGCCGGGAGCGGATACTGGTCCGGGCGCTTGAAATAATAGCCGTCGATGTCCGGTCCGTTGAACCAGGCCAGCACCTCCCGGACCTCGCCGAGGACGCCGGCGTCATACCATTCCTTGATATAGCGGATCCCTTCGGTGGCATGGCCCTGGTTGCCCATGGCGGTGATCACGTTGTAATAGTCGGCGGCCTTGATCAGGGTCCGGGCCTGCCAGATGTTGTGGGTCAGCGGCTTCTCGGTGAAGACGTGTATTCCCCGCTCCATACAGGCCAGGGTGGCGACAAAATGGATGTGGTCGGGGGTACAGATCAGGACCGCGTCCAGTTCCTTGCCGTGGCGGTCCAGCATGACCCGAAAATCCCGGTAGCGCGGGACCTGGGGAAACTCAGCGTAGATTTCGCCGGCCCGTTCGTCGTCCACATCGGCGAAGGCGACCAGGTTCTCGGTCTGGGAAATTTCCCGGACATGCCCGGATCCCTGTCCCCCGACCCCGATAAAGCCCACGTTCAGCTTGTTGCCCGGACCCTTGGTGACGGTTTTGGTCCCGGAGGTCTGGCAGCCGGGGGCGAGGCCGAGCAGGTAGGCTCCTGTGCCTGCGGCGAGGGTGTTCTTGAGGAAGGTGCGTCGCTTGATGGTGCTCATGAATCAGTGAATATTGGAGGGCTTACTTGGAAAAGGGGCGTGAGGTGGAATTACCGGCGGTTGGAAAATCATCCGGGATGGGAATGGTGACCTCCCCGGTCGCGGCCCACTCGGTCCCGCGCAGGAAGCTGGTGATGAAGCCGACTCCCTCGAACGAGTAGTCCTCGTGCCCGAGGGTGGTGTGGAAGATCCGGCCCTGACCGAAGTCGACCACCATCAGCATCGGCTCGTTGCGCCCGGTTCCTTTCATGTCCGGGGAGGACCAGGCCGTGGCCAGGATGGTCATGTCCCTGGCCGGGCCGCGCAGACGGTCATAGCATTCGTCCTGCGCGTGTAGCCACTCCTTCGGCATTCCCCGGGTGACCGGGTGGTCCGGTTCCCGGATGGTAATGAGAAATTCATGCTGCGGGCCGTGGGATCCCGCCCGTCCGGGAGTATTGTCACGGACCACCCGGCCTTCCTGGTCGATGTAGACGTAGGGACCGTCCTTCTCGTCGCGGTCACCCCAGCCCCCGAGGCCGATCATGCGGTTGTAGGCATCCCATTCCGGGAAGCAGTTGTCGGCCGCGTGCACGGAGACAAAACCGCCACCGGAAGCGATGTATTTCTCGAATGCCAACTGGGTGGAATCCGGCCAGGAGGCCGCCCGCCAGCCGAAGTTGGAAATCACCACGTCGTACTTGCTGAAGTCGGGGGCATAATGCGGATCTGGCCTGGGTTCCGGCAGGTCCTCCCTTTCCTTTCCGTCCTCAAGGGGATACTCCGGCAGCCACTTGTCACCCTTCCAGGTGAAGGTGGTCCGGGCCACATCGACGGTGAAGCGTCCGCTCTGCTCAAGGTACCGCTTCATCATCATTGTGGACTTGGGCCAGACGGTGTGGTTGTTCTGGCCGTCAATGATCAGGGCATGCAGCTTACCGGGGGTATCGGCCATGCTGAGGGTACTTGCGAGGGACATCAGGATCAGGAACAGGTATTTCATAGTCGGGGTTCTACGGAAGTTGAGGAAGCGTCCGGAAGATGACAAGCAAGAGAATCAAAAACAGTACGAAATTCCTGTTTGCTTCAGGTACTGAAAGCACATAGGAAATGTCCAAGCCGTTGAAGTTTAGTCGGGAATTGCGGGATAGCTGGGGGGATTGTCGATTCGCAATATGGAGGCAGACTACCTCCCTCCATTAATCCTTATCCCGATGAACCGAAACTCCCTATTCTCCCTTCTCCTTCCGGTCCTGCTCATGCACTCCGCCTCCCTTTGCGCGGAACCCCGCATCGAGCGGATGGAACCCGCCAACTGGTGGACCGGCATGGCCAGCCCGGAGCTGCAGGTGCTGGTCCATGGCCCGCTGGTCGGAACCCTTGAGCCTCAGGTGGATTACCAGGGAGTCCGCCTGGACCGGGTGGTGCGCACGGAAAATCCGAATTACCTCTTCCTGTACCTGCAACTGGACCCGGATTGCCCGGCCGGGGAGCTTAAAATACAGTTTGTTGATGGCGACAAGGGGGTCCTGCACCGGAGCCTCCCGTTGTGGGAGCGCGAGCCGGGCTCGTCGGAGCGGAAGGGCTATGGCCCGTCGGATGTCATCTACCTGATCACGCCCGACCGCTTTGCCAACGGCAACCCGGACAACGACAATGTGGAGGGCATGGGCGATCCGGCCAACCGGCAGGATCCCTTCGGCCGGCACGGAGGCGACCTGGCCGGAATCCGCCAGCACCTGGACTACATCAAGGGGATGGGATTCACCGCGATCTGGATCTGCCCGGTCCTGGAAAACAGCATGCCGGAGCAGTCCTACCACGGATATGCCATCACCGACTTCTACAAGGTCGATCCCCGCTTCGGAAGCAACGGGGAATACCGTCAACTGGTCAGGGAGGCCGGGGCCCGGGGCATCAAGGTGATCATGGACCAGGTGGTGAACCACTGCGGCACGGGACACTGGTTCATCCGGGACCTGCCCTCACAGGACTGGATCAACTTTCCGGATGAGATCCGCATTTCCAACCATCGCCGGACCACCAACCAGGACCTCCACGCCTCGGAACGGGACCGGCGGTTGATGAGTGACGGCTGGTTCGTCACCGCCATGCCGGACCTCAACCAGCGCAATGCGCTGCTGGCCGACTACCTCGTCCAGAATTCGATCTGGTGGGTGGAGTATGCGGGCCTGTCCGGCATCCGCATGGACACCTGGCCCTATCCGGACAAGGCCTTCATGGCCGACTGGAGCTGCGCCATCATGGAGGAGTATCCCGGCTTCAACATGGTCGGCGAGGAGTGGTCCGGGGAGCCGGCCATCGTCTCCTACTGGCAGCGCGGCAAGCACAATGCCGACGGCTACTCGACCTGCCTGCCCGGCCTGATTGACTTCCCCCTGCAGTTCGCCCTCAAGGCCGCGCTCAACCACCCCGAGGACCATGGCAAGGGCTGGATCGAGTTCTACGAGAAGCTGGCGCTCGATTTTCTATACCCCGACCCGGACAACCTGGTCACCCTGCTCGACAACCACGACATGGACCGGTTCTTCACCCAGGTCGATGAGGACCCGGCGCGCTTCCGGCTTGGCCTGGCGCTGCTGCTGACCATGCGCGGAATCCCCCAGGTCTACTACGGAACGGAGGTTCTCATGTCCAACACCGGATACCCGGAGAACCACGGGGTCATCCGTACCGAGTTTCCCGGCGGCTGGCCGGACAGTGAAGCCAACGCCTTTACCGGGAAGGGCCTGAGCATGGAGCAGCAGGCAACCATGGAGTGGCTGCGCCGGCTGCTCAACTGGAGGAAAGGCAACCGGGCCATCCACGAGGGCCGGCTGATGCACTTTGCCCCGGCGGACGGTGTGTATGTGTATTTCCGCTACACCGGAAAGGAGGCGGTCATGGTCGCCCTCAACAAGGAGCCGAAAGGCCGAACCCTGGCGCTGGACCGGTTTGCCGAGCGGCTGGAGGGCTATGCCAGCGGCACCGATCCCATGACCGGGAAAGTCGTTCCACTGGAAGGCAGCCTGCCGGTGCCCGCCTCCTCGGCCCTTATTCTGGAGCTTTCACCCGCTCCGGCGGAGTGACCCGGAACCGTTTCTGGAAAAGGATGTTGTTGGGGATCAGGGATACCCCGCCCTCGCTGTCCCGGACGTGGGTGTAGAAGAGGGTGGTCTTCAGGACCGTCCCCACGTATTCCTCGTCCCCGAGCTGCAGGCGATCCCCGGCGTGGAAGGGCCGCTGCAGGAGGATGACCACCGAGGCGGTCATGTGGCTGAGAATGCTCCAGACCGCCACGAAGCCGATGGCCACCAGGGCCAGGATGGTGGACACGGCCGTCCAGACGTTGCCCAGCGGGACATTGAGTGATTCCAGGGTGGCCATGACGATGATCACGAAGGCGACAAAGGTTACGGCCTTCGAGGTCATCCGGATCTCCCGCTCGTGCTGGGGCCGCAGGCCGATCAGCCTGGCCCGGATCCTGCGGACAACGGCCATGACGAGTATCAATACCAGCAGCGCCACCGCAAGCGGCAGCAGGACCGGCATGAGCTCCCTGAGTGTTTCCTGATTCTGCAACATGCAATAAGTTAAGGAATCCCGGCTGGATTTCCAGAGCACCCGGCAAATAGCAGGCGGGCCGGGAATCGGGCGTGGATTTTGACAAGCCGCCGCGGCTGGCAACATTGGGGGCATGAAGGGAATATGGTCCATTACGGCAACGCTGGCGGTCCTGGCCGGAAACGTGAGGATGACGGCCCAGGACTATTTTTCCGCTCCAATCCCCGTCAGCGGGATCGAGGTGCAGTTGGAGACGGTGGCGGTCTTTCCCGATTCCCTGCCCGGCGATCCGCCCCGGATCAACCTGGTCACCCTCGATCCGGCTGGCCGCCTGTTCGCCAATGACCAGGACGGACCGCTCTACCTGGTCGGCGAAAGCGGCGAGGTCAGCGAATACCTGGACCTGCGCGACTACCCGGAGCTGTCCGTGCGGTCCACGGGAGAACCGGGTTTCCAGAGCTTCGCCTTCCACCCGGACTTTCATGAACCGGGCGCTCCGGGTAATGGGAAATTCTATACAATCCACAGCGATTCCAACACCTCCGGGACACCGGATTTTGATCCGGGAGGCGGCACCAGCTTCCATACCCTGCTTCTTGAATGGCAGGCCGCCGACCCGCAATCCCCCATTTTCACTCCCGCCGATCCGGAACACCCCTATCGTGAGTTGTTGCGGCTCAAGCAGCCCTACAGCAACCATAACGCCGGCCTGCTTTCGTTCAATCCGATGGCCGCGCCGGGAGACCCGGATTACGGCAACCTCCATGTTGCCATCGGCGACGGCGGTCTTGGGGACGACCCCCTCGACAACGGCCAGGATCCCTCCAATCCATTTGCCGCCATTCTGCGCATCGATCCACTCGGAAACAACTCCGCAAACGGCCGCTACGGGCTGGTAGCGGCAAACGCCCTGGCCGCCGACGGGGATCCCTCGACCCTGGCGGAAATCTACTGCTACGGGCTGCGCAATCCCCAGCGCTACGGCTGGGACATCCGTACCGGGGCCTGTTACATCGCCGATATCGGCCAGAATGCGGTCGAGGAAATCAACCTGGCCGCAAACGGTGCCAACTACGGATGGAGCGCCCGCGAGGGAAGCTTTCCCTACCTCTCGGGGGACACCGCCGGGATGACCGATCCGGTGGCTGAATACGACCACACCAACACGGTGGCCGACCCGCCGGCCACGACGCGTTCCAACCGGGCGGTCACGGTCGGGGAAGTGGCCCGCGGCACGGGCATCCCCGAACTGGAGGGAAAACTCATGCTGGCGGATTTTCCCATGGGGACCGTCTTTCTCCTGGATGTGGATGCCGATCCCCTCGATGGCGGCCAGGACGGGCTCTCCCTCCTGTCCCTGCTCGATGAAGAGGGCCAGCCAGCCACCCTTCTCGAAATGATCAACGCCGTCCGTGGCGATCGCGGCCTGGAGGCGGTGCGCAGGACCGACCTGCGCTTCTCCGTGAACACTCCCGGGCGCATATACATCAGCAACAAGCACGACGGCCGCCTCCGCCGGATCAAGCCGACCGGGGAAGCAGGCATCATCCTGACAGGCAACAACGCGGGCCAGACTCAGCTTGAGTTCAGCGGCCTGCTGCAGACCAGCCCCGACCTGGAAACCTGGAGCACCGTCATTCCCCAGCCGGCCAGCCCGTGGATCATCCCGGAGCCTTCGGAGGCGGTTTTCTGGCGCAGCCTGGTTCCCTGAGCCCCGCCGGATCAGAACCGCTGCCAATATTCAACGGCCCCGCAATATTTGATTGCCTGGCATCCGGAATCCGGCGATAAGTTCCGGACAGCTCGATTGCTCGTATCCCTGAATCCAATACAGATACACCACTAATTCCGAAACCAAGGAGCATTCCCATGCCCAAGTACCTGATCGAGCGAGAAATCCCGGGCGCCGGCGACCTGACCAAGCAGGAATTGCAGGCCATTTCCCAGAAATCCTGCGGAGTCCTTTCCGAACTGGGCCCGCAAATACAATGGGTCCAGAGCTACGTCACGAAGGACAAGATTTACTGCGTCTACATCGCCCCCTCCGAGGAGATGGTCCGCCTTCACGCCGAGAAGGGAGGATTCCCGGCCAATACCATCGCGGCCGTCTCCGAGATCATCGACCCGACCACCTCGGAAGCCTGAAGCCGCGATCTCAATCCCTGATCGCGGTCAGGGCGAAGCAAAGAGGCGGTTTGACCGCAAACTGTTCCAGGGGCCGGTAGACCATGGAGATGTCGTGCGGATATTCCTCGAAAAAGGTGATCCGCAGCCCGTGTCGCAGGCAGCCGCCGATAATGTCCGACAGCTTGTGCTGGAACCAGTAGGAACCGGCCTCGATGACGCTGTCCGGGTCCATGTAATCCTCCCCGGTGGCCTCGTAATAGGGCTGGGTCTCGAAATATGAATGGGCCAGCTCCAGCGAGTCACCCGACTTGAACATGTTCAGGATGGGGTGCATCTCATAAATGAAGAGGCTGCCCCCGGGACGCAGCAAACGGGTGATGAGATCCAGCAGGGCATTCAGGTCCGGCAGCCAGCCGAGGGCGCCGATGGTGATGTAGACCAGGTCGAACTGCTTGTCGTAAGCGTTCCCCAGCCGCATCAAGTCGGCCTGCAGGAATTCGACCTCCGCACCGGCAATTTCAGCAAGCCCGCGCGCCTGCACGATGAACTGCTCGCTGATATCGATGCCCAGGCAGCGGCGGGCGCCCGCCCGCTTGAGGCTGATCAGCTCCCGTCCGTTGTTGCAGGCCAGTTGGACCACGTCCAGTCCGGCCAGTCCGGTCCGGCCAAGGACTTCCCGCTCCACAGCGTCCAGGGTGCTGTATCCGGGATCGGCGAGTTTCTTTTTTAGCTCCTCGACATAGGCCTTGTAATGGATCCCGGCGGTCAGGTTCCACATGACCCGGTTGGCCTCGGTGTACTTTTGCAGATCCTCCTCGGGCGGATCCATCACGCCTCCTCCCGGATCGGCAAGTTCCGGTAGATCGCCTTTTCGATATTCTCGCAGGTGACGGACTCGATCTGCCGCAGGTGAAGGAGTTCGCTCTCCGCCTCCCGGCTGATCTGCCTGGCAATCCTGACGATTTCCTGGTCGAAGTCCTTGCTGCGCTCCGCCTCGACGAGAACCAGCTGCATCTGGTTCAGGTAATTGAGCAGGATGTGGTGGGCTCCTTCGACCGTCTTGTGAAAGGTATCGAGAATTCCCTGCTCGCGCTCAATTTGGTGCAGGTATGTTCTCCGGGTGAGGACAAAGACCAAGCCGGCGGACAGAATGACGTAAAACCAGCCCTTCAAGGTCTGGATTATGGTCAATTCCTCATTGTTTTGGGCGATATTAAAACTGATCAGATCGGAAAGGAGAATCCAGATCAGACCGAACAGGAGATAGAAGATGGTAACTTTCCAGTATGGTTTCATGGCGATAGATCGATTCAGACAGAAATAGAGAGGAGCTGCCTTATAGCTATCCCGGTACCGGGAGTCAACCATCCCGGCCGGGGCCGATTGCGGGCCGGAGGCCAATCCCGCTCAATCCGAGCGGGAGCACTTGCCACAGGCCAGGCAGGGATTCCCGGCCTCGGCGGCCGGTACCGCGGCCTGCACCGGGGATGCGGCAGGGAGGACGCCGGCCTGGCCGGCCTTGTCTATGTGGAGAGGATGCGGCTCCCGGTTGGCGCTGAGCCGGAGCAAGCCGGGATTCAGCTGGCGCAGCCGCTCGTATCGCTCCAGCCACTCGGAGGTGGTCAGGTCGCGTATGGCTCCCTGCTCCACGGTGCAACTGGAGACCACTTCCCCAAGGAGCAGCAGGTCGTCCCCGGAAATGGTCGATTCCTGCAGGAGCGAGGCCAGGTCGAGGATCGGGGTATCCTTGCCCAGGGTACCGGCCACCACGTGATCGCCGTCGGCCGTAATTTCAACATTGAAGACCTGTGTCCCGACATGGACCGGCGGTCCTAGCAACTGGCCGCTGCCGGGCTCCCAGATGCGCACGTTTCCGTCCCGGCAGGCGGTCAGGATCCAGCGATTGTCCGGAGTGAAGACGGCATCGTAAACCTCGTTGGGGTGCGCCAGGGGCCCGGAGACCGGCTCTCCCTTCCGGCAATCCCAGATTCGCACCTTGCCGTCGTGTGAAGCCGTGGCCAGCAGGCTCTGGTCGGGACTGAAATGGCTGTGATAGACCCAGGCGGGATGCTCCATGGGCTTTCCCAGCCGGACTCCCTGATCGAGGTCCCAGAGGATGACTTTGCCGCTGGTGGTTGTGGAGGCCAGGATCCGGCTGTCCGGGGACAGGGTAATGGACCAGAAGCCTTCCGGGTCATCCGACAGGGGGGCATAGACCAGTTGTCCGTTGGTAGCCTCGCGGACGTAGATCCGTCCATCCGAGTCAAGGCAGACCAGAAGCCGCCCGTCACCTGTGAAGAAGGTCATGGGATTGATCCGGGACTTGGGTATCACGGGGGCTGAGGTCCACTCCACCTCCGGACTTTCATCGGGACGAAAGACACAAAGCTCGCCGGTCCGGCAAATGACGGCGATACGGGTCCCGTCCGGACTCCAGGCCATCGAACCGGGACCGGAAGGCAGCTCGAGGCCGTCGCCAATGCGCTTCATGGTCCCCGTTTCATAGAGACCGACATGTCCCGGGGCGGAACCTCCGGGCTGCCCCACCCCGACCGCCAGGATTCCCGAATCCGGTGAAAAGGAGGCCGCCTCCACGCAGCCCTTGAACAAAACGGAAGGGCCCTCCGCCATGCCATCGGCGGCCGAATAGACGGTAACCCGGCTCAGGCATGCATCCCGGCAGGGATCCCAGCTCGGCTCGCGGGTCAGGACGAACTTGTCCCGCTGCCGGTTCATCCGGACATAGGTAGGATATTCCCCTGTCGCTTCATGATGTTCGTCGGGAGCGAAATCCAGGACTTCCCAGATCCGCACCAGGCCGTCGGACTGGCTGGTGGCGACGCGTTTCCCGTCCCGGGCGAAGGCGACGCGATCCACATCGGTGCAGTGGTGAAGCGGCGACTGGATTTGCATGGCATTCTCGATGGACCACAGGCGGGCCATGCCGTTGGCATCGGCTGAAATCAGGTACCGTCCCTCGTGGCCAAAGGCGATGTCCAGCACGCAGGCCCCGCGGGAGGGCAGCAGCTGCCGCGGCATTCCCGTAGCGATATCCCAGATACCGACCTTGCCGCCATGGAGCCCGCAGGCCATCAGGTCGGCGCGGGGACAGGTAATAAACCGGCAACTGCAACAGACGTCCTCCACCCGCTGCAGGGCCTCCCCCGTCCCGGCATCCCAGAGGGTGATCTCGTAGGTTCCGGTCCGGGTCAGGAGGCGGGTTCCCCCGAGGGCCAGGGCCGGCTCGGCGAGAACCGGCTCCTCCAGGAATTCCTCCCGGTAATTGCTTTTGCTGGTGCAGGAATCCACCCGGATGGCATGGCGGTGGGGAAAGACCTGGCCTCCACTGACATCCCAGGGAATCCCGCCCTTGATTTCCATCACCTGGGCCAGGTCGGCGCTGCTGCCGCCGATGAACCGGTTGCCGTCGCCGGCGAAGGCCAGCTCGACGAGTGGTGCCTCCCCGAAGCCGAGGTTCTCGTGCAAGATCCCGGTCTTCAGGTCGAGGACGTGCAGGGCGTCGTTGCCGAAGACAACAAAGGGCGACTCCGGCATGAAGCCGACGCTGGAGGGCACCGGATCAATCCGGAAGTCCTGCAGGATACGGCCCGCCCCGACATCAAGAACCTGCACCCTGCCGTCCGGTTCGACCAGGACCAGGCGGTTTCCCTCCGGACTCCAGGCACCGACCCGGACCTCCGGGATATCCACCGCCAGGGGGACCGGCTCCTGGATCCGGGCATCCCACAGCTGCCAGTTGTTGTCGGTCCCGACAGCCAGAAGGTAGCGCGAGTCCCGGCTGAATTCAAATTGCCGGAAAGTCGAGTCGAGTTTGAAGGCGCCGATGGGGACGGAAACCTTGCTCAGCCAGGCCGTGGCCCGGCGTGTGTTGACCTCCTGCTGGTAGTTGCCCTCGCCGGCCAGGCGGGCGGCATTGGCAAACCACAGGACCGCCCGGTCGTAGGACATGTCCTCCGCCGCGGTCATGCCGGAAGAGACATGCATGGCCACCATGGCCTGGTGGGACTGCCGCTCGGCCTGGCTGGCGACCTGCTCCATGTCGCGGGCGTTGTGGGCGGAAAAGGAGACCAGCACCGTCGTCACCAACAGCAGGGCGAAGGCCAGGGAGGTGGCCGTGACCAGGCGGCGGTTGCGCTTGATCAGCTTGACCAGGCGGTATTTGCGGCTGGGGGCGGCGGCGCTGACCGGGCGGTGCTCAAAGTGACAGGTGATATCCTTGGTCAATCCGTCGGCGCTGGCATACCGGCGTTCCCGCTGCTTCTCGAGGGCCTTCAGGGTAATCCAGTCCAGGTCTCCCCGGAGGGTCCTCATCAGTTCCGCCGGCGTGGTGCGCCTGGCCTCGGCCACTGCCTGCTGCTCGGACTCGGGCAAGCGGCTGAATCGACACGAGGGAGCCAGCGGATCCTGCTTGCGGATGGTTTCCAGCATTTCCTCCAGACCGCCCTTCATCAGGGTTTCATGGTCGAAAGGCGGATGGCCCACCAGCAATTCGTAAAGAAGCGCGCCCAGGGAATAGATGTCGGTCCGGGTGTCCAGGTCGCTCCCATCCATGGATACCTGTTCGGGGCTCATGTAGGCCGGCGTGCCGAGGAAAGGCAGCATCGTGGTCCGGGTGGTGTTTTCCACCCCCCAGGCATGCAACACCTTGGCAATGCCGAAATCGATGATCTTCAGGGAGGGATTCTCGTCCGTCCCGCTGACCAGAACATTGTCCGGCTTGAGGTCCCGATGCAGGATGCCCCGCTGATGGGCGTGCAGCACGGCTTCGCAAACCTGGCTGAAAAGGGTCAGGCGGTCGGCCACGGTCATCCGCTGCTCGTCGCAGAACTGGGTGATGCTGAGACCGGAAACCAGTTCCATGACAAAGAAGGGCCGGCCGCTCTTGGTGGCCCCCGCATCGAAAAGCTTGGCGATTCCGGGATGGTCCATGAGGGCCAGGGCCTGCCGTTCCAGGCTGAACCGGAGAATCACCTTGCGGGTGTCCATGCCCGGCTTGACCACCTTCAGGGCCACCCAGCGCCGGACTGGCTCCTCCT
>CAJXMX010000072.1 GCA_913056355.1 uncultured Opitutales bacterium | reverse complement strand
CTGGCCACGGTCAGCCTCCCGCGGATCGGGTCGCAAATCCAGGCCGACGGCCGCCAGCCGAGGGAACTGGCCCGCACGCGCACCTGGAGCTACTGCACGGAGAACCTGGAGCATTTCTTCAAGCTCGGGCTGATCGCCGACTCGGTCGGCATCGACCTTTTGCACCACGTCAGCGAATCGGGGTCCAGCCTGCAGGGTGCCCTGGCATTCCTCCTGCCCTATGCCTGCGATTCCGGGAGCTGGCCCTACGAACAGGTGACCGCATGGCAGGACGGCTACATCCGCAATGTCCTCTACATTGCACGGGAAGTCTATCCGGACCTGCCGGTTGCCGAAAAGCTGGATTGCCTGCCTCGGGATGATCAGCCGGCAACGGCCTGGCTGCTCGGCGGGGAATAAAAAAACCCCGATCCGGTCCCGCAGGCGCGGGACGGATCGGGGCTGAAAGTTGGCAGCCGGAAGAGGCTTAGTCTTCGCGGGTGGCCTCGTCGAGGATGTCGCCCAGGCTGGTCAGCTCGTTGCTGCCCAGGTTGTCGAAAGCGGCCGTTTCGGCGGCCAGCTGGCTTTCGTCGTAGTGGGCGGCCTTGATACTGAGGCCGATGCGGCGCTCGTCGCGGTCGATCTTGATCACCCGGGCCTTGATCTCGTCGCCCTGGTTGAGGACGTCCTTGACCTTCTCGATCCGGTCTTCGCTGATCTGGCTGATGTGCACCAGGCCGTCGATGCCTTCCTTCAACTCGATGAAGGCGCCGTAGCTGGTGATCTTGCTGACCTTGCCGTTGACCAGGTCGCCGATCTTGAAGTGGGTGTCGATCTCGTCCCACGGGTCGCGGGTGAGCTGCTTCATGCCGAGGCTGATGCGCTGCTGTTCCGGATCCACGTCGAGGACGATGGCGTCGATCTCGTCGCCCTTCTTGACCACCTCTGAGGGGTGGTTGACCTTGCGGGTCCAGGACATGTCGGAGACGTGCACCATGCCGTCGATGCCCTCTTCCAGTTCGACGAAGGCGCCGTAGCTGGTGAGGTTGCGGACCTTGCCGCGGACGCGGGCCCCGACCGGGTAGTTGTGGCGGACCATGTCCCACGGATTCGGGTCCAGCTGGCGGACGGAAAGGCTGATCTTCTGGTCATCCTTCTGGATGCCGAGAACGACGGCCTCGATTTCCTCACCCACCTTGAGCACTTCGCTGGGCTTGTTGATGCGCTTGACCCAGGACAGTTCGGTCACGTGGACCAGGCCCTCGACACCTTCCTCGAGCTCGACGAAGGCCCCGTAGGGAACCAGGTTGACCACCTTGCCGCGGACCCGGGCATTGACCGGATAGCGGTTCTCGATGCCTTCCCACGGGTTTTCCGTGGTCTGCTTGAGGCCGAGGGAAACGCGTTCGCGCTCGCGGTCGACTTCGATGATCATGACATCGATTTCCTCACCCACCTTGAGCAGCTCGCTCGGGTGGCTGATGCGGCCCCAGCTCATATCGGTGATATGGAGCAGGCCGTCCAGGCCATCGAGGTCGATGAAGGCGCCGTAGTCGGTGATGTTCTTGACCGTGCCGCGGCAGATGTCGCCCGGCTTGATGGTCTCGAGCAGCGAGCGGCGCTTTTCGAGGCGCTGTTCCTCGATCAGTTCCCGGCGGGAAATGACGATGTTCTTGCGGTCGGTGTTGATCTTGAGGACCTTGAAATCGTAGGTCTGGCCCACGTACTGGTCGAGGTTCTTCGGCGGCTGGATGTCGATCTGGGAAGCCGGCAGGAAAGCGTCGACCCCGACGTTCACCACCAGGCCGCCCTTGACCTTGGTCTTGACCCGGCCGCTGAGGACGGATCCTTCCTCGCACTGGGAAAGGATATTCTCCCAGTTCTTTTTCTGTTGGGCCTTGTCGTAGGACACGACCGGATTGCCGTCACGATCCTCGAGACGCTCGAGGAAGACCTCGATCTCTTCACCGACCTGCAGTTCGCCGAGGTCCATGAATTCGTAGGCGGGGACGACCCCTTCGGCCTTGGCACCGATGTCCAGGATCACTTCGTTGTCCCGGATTTCGGTGATGATGCCCTTGATGATAGAGCCTTCAACCAGGCTCTCGAACTGGCTCTGGGCCAGCAGTTCTTCCATTACGGATGACATGTTGTTTTAGTACTCCTTTGAATCAGCTTGCCGGGCTGGAGTTTCCCGGAAGCGGTTTGAGGTTCATGTTTTCACCGCGCACCCCCATGGCACACGGAAAAAGAGCCGGCGAAGTTCTCAAAGCGAATTCCGCATGGCAAGCGTTTTCTGGCCGGCTTCGGTTAATCTTCCCCACCCAGCCGAAGGGATATCCGGCCGGCATTGTTCAGGGGACGGCTGTCTTCGTCGCCGGACGGCAAACGGACCACAGCCTGGACCGTCAGTTGCTGCCCGCCAGCCAGGTTCTGGGGGACCACCGGCAGGAGGATGCTGTCGACGGCGCCGGGTGACAGTCCCGACAAACGGTAATAAAAGTCGGTTCCATTGACCGTGACCGTGACGTTGGCCTGGGCCAGCAGCTCGGTCCCCCGGTTTTGTACGGTGACATAAAGCGGGACCGTGGCGCCGTCGGCCTCCTCCAGGGCGGGATAGAGATCGGCCAGGGCGACATCGTAGATACCGGGCGTTTCCCGGTTCTCCAGCCGGTCCATGCTGAGGACCCCCGCACCATACTGCACATCCACACCGGGGAGGCCCTTGTCGTTGGCCTGGGAGAGCAGCACCTCCATCACGCCGTCGGGACCAAGGTTCGGATCTTCCTGCAGCAAACGGGCCGCGGCGGCGGAGACCAGGGGCGCTGCCGCGGAGGTGCCGTCCATCAGGATATACCCGCCGTCACCCCAGAGGGCACTGACCCGGAACCCAGGAGCCACCAGGTCCAGGGCCGCCCCGTAATTGGAGAAGGGGGCCCGGTTGCCGAGGGCATCAACGGCCCCCACCGCGATCACCCCGGGATAGCCGGCCGGATAGGTCAGCTGTCCGGCGCCGTCGTTGCCGGCCGAGGCGACCAGGACCACGCCACGGTCAGTGGCGTACTGGACCGCGGCCCGCAGAACCTGGGAATCCCCGTAACCGCCGAGGCTCATGTTGATCACGTCGGCCCCGTTTTCCACGGCGGCGACAATGCCGCGGGCCAGGGTAAAGGAATTCCCCTGCCCCTCCGCGTCGAGGACCCGGATCGACAGGATGTCGCTTCCCGGGGCCAGGCCCGGGGCCGTTTCAGAAAGGCTGGCCACCAGCCCGGCGACTGCCGTTCCGTGCCCGGCGAAGGTCCCGTTCATTGCCGAGTCCAGAAGGTCCAGCTGCCGGACCTGAGCAGCCGGAATACCCGGGTGATCCAGCCAGCCGCTGTCGAGGACGGCCACGGTAATCCCCTGCCCCCAACCGGAGAGGTCGGTCCCCGGGGGCACTCCCAGAAACTGGAGGACCCGGGACATGACAGGGTGCAGGCTGTCACTCTCCCAGAAGTCGGGATCGGGCGCGGGGGGCGCTTCCATCCGGAAATTATTCTCGAAGGAGACATCCGGTCCAAGGATCTCCTCCAGTACCTCCCGGGGCCCGGCCAGCCGGACCATGCCCAGTTCATCGATGACGCCAAGGATGCGCAGTCCCCGGGCTTCAGCCGCCTCAAGGAACACCTCCAGGGCACCCGGATCGGGCAGTTGGACGGTGAATTCACCCGGAATGGACCCCTCGGGGAGATCCGGAAGGGAATGAGCGGAAGCCCCTTCCGTGTAGGATCGTGCCATGTCTGGCGCGGCAACCGGATCCGCCACGGATTCCGGCGCAGCCTGGGCCGGCCGGGGTTCGTCGACCGGCTGATCCATCCGGTGCAGCCAGAACCAGAGGCCGCCAAGGAGGACGGCCATCAACAGCAAAGCCAACTGGAACTGGCGGACAGGCATTCTCTAGACCCGGAAGATAGCACCCAGTTTCTTGCCCAGCAAGCTGCTCGCGGCGAGAATCGTCACGGCGAGGAAAGCCATCGCCCAGACCCCCAGGGCGCTGGCGATGTAACGCCCATCGCCAAGGAATTGCATCAGCTCGTAGATGGCCTTGGTGATCGGATAAAAATGGGACTTCTGGGCCAGGATGAGGGAATCCGAAACCTCCAGCATGCATTGGGAGAAGGCCAGCAGGGCCCCGGCGAGGAGATTGGCCAGGATCAGGGGCAGGGTAATCCGGAAGGCCGCCCTGAGCGGGGTGGCGCCCAGGTTCTGGGCCGCCTCCTCGTAGGTCTCGCTGGTCGTCTGCAGGCCGGCCACGGCGGAGCGGACGACAAAGGGCAGCTTCCGCACGGCATAGGCGATGATCAGGAGGTAGACTGGATTCTCGACCGCGTTCATGAACCCGAAGGCCTTTCCCTCCTGGCTCATGGCGAGGTAACCGAAGGCCATGACCAGCCCGGGGACGGCCAGGGGCAGCATGGCCAGGGAGTCGAGGACATTGCGTCCGGGGAGGCGTGAACGGACCACCACGAAGGCGATGCCGACCCCGATGATCACGTTGAGAAGGGTCGCCACCGCGGCATAAAAGAGGCTGTTCTGGATGGAATGGACGGTCAGGTTGTGTCCCAGGGCCAGCTCGAAATTGCGCAGGGTCCAGGATTCGGGGATGATGCTGTTGTACCAGTCGCCGGCGAAGGAAATGAGGATCACCCCGAGGTGCGGAAGGAGGGCGACAAAGGTCACCAGAAGGAATAAGCCGGTGCAGAGGAGCTGACCGGCCAGACCCGGGCGGCGCGGCTCCGCGGAGTGGCTGGCCTTGGCCATCATGGAGAAGGTGTTGCGCCCGAAGAGGCCTTTCCCAAGGGCATAGAAGAGCACCGAGAAGAAGAGCATCACGGTGACCAGGGCGTAGGGGAAGGGATTGCCCCCGATATCCTTGATTCCGTAAAAGATCTGGACCGAGGTCAGCCGGGAATAATCAAAAATGAGCGGCACCCCGAGCTCGGTGAAGGACCAGATGAAGACAATCGTGCAGCCGGCAAACAATCCCGGCCTCATCAGGGGCAGGGTGATCCGGAAAAAGCGTTTCAGCCCCCGGCAGCCGAGGTTCTCCGCCGCCTCCTCCATGGCCGGGTCGATGTTGGCCAGGGAGGCCACGGCGTTCAGGTAGAGAATGGGATAAAGGCTGAAGGCGCTGACCAGGACCACTCCCCAGAACTGGCCCCGTCCGATCCAGTCAATGGCCTGCTCCGGTCCCAGCATTCCAACCGATTGCAGAAAGGCGTTGAAAGCCCCGAACTGACCGAAGATCTGCTTCACCCCGATGGCCCCGACAAAAGGGGGCAGCATGATCGGAAGCAGGACCGCACCCGAGAACAGCTTCTTCAGGGGAAACTCGTAGCGGTCCGTCATGAAGGCCAGCGGGAGGGCGATCAGAAGGGCGAATAAGGTCGTGAAGATGGCCACCCCGAAGGCGTTAAGGAGGCCCTCCAGGTAAATCGGATTCCGGAATACCTCAAGGATGTAGGCCAGGGTGAAGCCGTCCGGATCGTAAAAGCCACCCTGGATGACCTGCCACATGGGCCAGACCAGAAAGGCTCCAAAAAAGGCCGCCATGAAGGCGTAGAGGGCGATGGCAAACGGTTTCGGCATGGATCTGGATCAGGGAAGTTCGATGCGCAGGCGCAGGAAGACCCGGCCGCCCGGGGGAGGCGGGACCAGCATCAGGAGAATGGCTGTAGGCGGAAAATCAATACGTGGCGGCATTTTCATTGGCGGGAGCGGGAATGATTGCCGGTCACAAAAAGCAACGGGCCGAGCCAAAGCACGGCCAGGAACAACACCAGAAACCCGAAAATGAACTTCTTCATGAGGAGACGCGAAGGCAGTGTCAGGACCAGCCGGGGACCCGTCAATCCTCCGGGGAAACCTTTTTGAGCAGGGCGTAGCGATCCCAGACCTTGCGGATTTCCATCCGCGGATAACCGGAAAGATCGAAATAATTGGGCCAGTTGTAGGGGGATACCGAACGGTCCAGTTCGACAATGCGGTAGTCATCCCCGGGGGAAACGCCCTCCGGCAGTCGGTTGGAGTTGGTGATGCCGTATCGCTGCTGCAGGACCAGGTCGTAATCCCAGCCCACCTTGTAATCCTTCCCGTAAATTTCCCGGTGGGAGATGATCCACAGGGGAAAGGAAATGTCGTAGCCGATGGAGGCGCCGCGGAGGCCGTTGGCTTCCATATCCTGTCGCAGGAATTCCATGACATCGTAGGCCGGGTGCTGGCTGCCGTCCGCGGCCAGGCTGAGGTAGAATGCCCTCGGCCGACCGCTGTCCCATGAGGATACGGCGCAGGTCACAACCAGCACCAGTCCTGTCAGGAGATAGAGCATCCGGCCCCGGCGCAGGCCCTGGAAGTACTGCCAGAAAGCCACCGCCAGGAGGCTGAAGAGACCGGCGGAGAGCCAGTAGAACCGGCGGTGCGACTCGTACCATTCATGGGCCGGAATCAGCGCGACGGTCAGGAGCAGAGGCACCACCAGGCAGACAAAAACGACCCCCGTCAGGCGGGACTCCTTTTCCCCGCAGGAATGCGGCCCCTTGCCGAGGAGGTGCATCCCCGGCACCAGGATCAACCCGAGGGAGAGGCCGAGGCTGATCCCGCCGGCAAGGCTGACCGGACCGATGTAAAAGGCAAAGACCAGGGACAAAATACCCAACCCGCAGAGGAGTTGAAGGAGGATCCTCTTTCCCGCTGCGGTGGCAAAAGCCGGCATCAGGGTGCAGGCCAGCCCGAGGGCCAGGGAAAACCCCAGCAATGGCGGCACCAGCGGATTGCGGGGGAGCAGGAAATTCTTCATTAACGAGACCGCGACCAGCCCGTCCAGCAGGGCTGATCGGGGAACCGGTTCCCCGTTCCAGACCAGGTAATCGAAAGGCTGGCCGGTCCAGCCATCCTCCCGCTTCATGAAGAGGACGCCATCCCGTCTTCGCTGGAAGCACCAGGTCTCGCCCTGATCGAGTAAACGGAAGTTCCTTCCCTCCCCCTTGAACATGGTCACGGTCGCATTGCGCATCCAAACCCGGCCCAGGCGGGGATCCTCGATCAACCGGCCCGAACGGTCGGGCCCGGCCCCGGGGGAACCGGTCCGAGGGACATCCGGGGAGAGGCTCCAGTCCGGATTCCAGCCCCGGGGACGTTCCCCGATGATCCTCAGGTCGGGATTGGCCAGGACTTCACGGACTACCGGCATCTTGTCCCAGGTCTTTTCCCGCTCCATCACGTTGCGGACCAGGTCCGAGCCGCCCGTTTTCATTTGATAAACCAGGTAAGGCGTCCAGGGAACCAGGCCGATGACAACAAACAGGACCAGGCTCCGCAACCGGACCGGCGGCCGGTAGAGGATAAAAAGGACGGGAATGGCGAACAGAAGGGGCGCCATCTCCATGAAGTTGAACATGCCCAGCATCCAGACCAGGACTGCCGCGCCAAGGGCCCGGGGACGGCGGTCCTGGATCCACTGGACCAGGAAGACCGCGAACCACACGGCAAAGGCCGGATGCGCCCGGGGCCAGATGCTGCGCGCATAGAAGGATCCATCAAAGGAGACGGCGAAAAGGAGCCCGGCCAGGAGGAACGGCCAGGGACTCCGGAGCAGCCGGCAAAGAAAGTACAGGCCGAAAAGAAAAACCCCGACCATGAGGACGGCCCCGATCTTGAGGGCCATGAAGGGATCGTGGGGAAACAGCAGGAGGCCGGGAACAAAGAGGAGGGTCGCACCCGGGGGATTGATACCGCCAAAGCTGCTGACGCATCCGAGGACGGGGATCTCACCCTGTTCCAGGAGGCGGCAGGCGTTGTCCAGGTCCGGCAGCAGGTCGAGCACCGGAAGGTTGGACCGGGGCGGATACAGCGAGGGAAAGGCCATCAGGCACCAGATACCGATCAGGATTATCAGCGATGCCTGGTTGGCGCTTGGTCTCTTCACCCGGATGGATTCCAGTTCAAATCAGGAGGGAGCCTGGCCGGTGGCGCTTTGCCCGGCAGGCAGGTAGTCTCCCAGTTTGTATAATTCGGGATCGCGGGTCGGTTCCCGCCGGAGACGCCGCAAGAGGGCCTTGGTCCGGCCGGACGGACCTTCCTCTCCACCCGCGTCTTCCGCACCGAATTCCTCCAGCTCGGGCAGGTCGCCGTACTCCTCCTCCAGCTTGTCGGGATCCTCCCCGGCTTCCAGGCGCCGGACCATTTCCTCCATGACGCCCGGCATTTTCTCGCCGGTGATCTCCATCATGCGGCGCATCAGGTGCCCCATCTGGCGGGGATCCGGATTCTCCTCGTCCATGCCGGCCATCTCGCGTTCCAGTTCGGCCATGGCGGCCTCCATGCGGGGATCGTCCAAATCGTCACCGCCGGGTTCCGCCCCCGGCTCCCTGGCCCGCCCGATAACAGCGAAGCTGGAGACCATTTTCTGCATCCGGTACCGGTCGCCGTCCGGGCAGCGTGGAATGACCCCGGCCCCGACCACACCGTGCGCCAGGAAGGAATAGATCCGGTTGGTGTCTGGACTGAAGTATTCGTAAATAGGCATGCAGGCTCGTCAAATGCAGGCGGGCCGAAAGGTCAATCCCTTCCTTGGTCCTCCCCGTTGGTGATCTCGATGAAACGGTTCAGCTGCCGGTCCTTGCGAACCCTGGAGGGATCATGGATACAGCCCCCGATGGAGATGTAGACCCCCTCCGGCAGGGCCTGCAGGGCCCCGAGGGCGAAACCGATGTTGAAAATGGCATCGTTGTCCTTGAAACGGGCCGGCATCAGGGCACCTGTCAGGACGATGGTCTTGCCCGGAATTCCTTTCAGCGCCGCTGCGGTTTTGGTCATGGTATCGGTACCATGGGTCACCAGGACCAGGGAATGCTCGCTGGTCTGGATATACTTGCGGATCAGCTCCCGGTCCTCGCCGGTCAGGTCCAGGCTGTCCTTGCGCATCAGGGAGACGATCCGGTACGGCAGGGTCACATGAGCCTGACGCAGCACCTCGCCGATCTGCGGATCCCCAACGGAATAGGTGCTTTTGGCGTCGAAGTAGACTTTATCAATGGTTCCCCCGGTGGTCAGGATCAGGACCTCATGCTGCATGCCCCGAATATGATCCATCTGACGCATCAGGCAAGTTGTTCCATCATGCGGACCATCGGCAGCATGTAGGCCAGCAGGAGGATCCCCACGGCGGCCGAGAGCCCCAGCAGGAGCAGCGGCTCAAGCAGCCGCAGCACCTGGCTCAGCCGCCAGGAGACGCGCTCCTCCAGTTCAACGGCCAGGCGTTGCAGGTAATGGTCCAGCCGGCCGCACTCATGCCCGACCGCCAGGATCTGGACGTTCTCCGGGGAGAGGAGGCGGCAGTCCCGGAAGCAGGCCTCCAGGCCCGCCCCGAGGACCAGGCGTTTCCGGAAATCCTCCAGCTGGGCCCGTTCCCACCGGCCGGGACGCTCCAGTTCCGCCATGCCAAGGGCTGCCGGGAGGGTGATTCCAGCTTCCAGGCAGGTCCCCAGCTGCCGCAGAAGGGTGGCCTCCCGCTGCAGGAACAGGATCTGACCGGCCAGGGGAATTCTGCGGACCAGCTCCTCAGCCAGCCGGGACCAGCCCAGGCTGCTCCGGCCCCTCCAGCGAAAAACGGCGGCTCCGCCGAGGAGACCCAGACCGACAGCCAGTCCGGCCAGCATCAGCCCGCCGTAAATCCAGCCGATGTATTCCGTCAGCCAGGGAAGCTGCTGCCCGTCACCCATGGACTGGCTGACCTCCCGCATCTGTGGAATCACCCACAGGAGCAGAATCAACATCACCAGGAAAGCCGTGGCTACCACCAGGACGGGATACCAGAGCTGGCCGGCGAGTTCCCGGCGGCGGCGCTGCCGCTCGCGCAGGCGCTCCCCGACTTCCCGCATGGCCTCCCCCAGCCGTCCCGTCTGTTCACCGGCCTGGAGAAGGCTCCAGACCGCCGAGGGCAGGATCAGCCCGGCCTCCCGAAAGGCGCCCACCAGGCCGTGACCCTGCTCCAGGTCCTCCATGATGCGGGCCAGCGGGGCATGGAGGCGCCGGGCTGCCGGCCCGGGATCGAGAACCCGCTTCAGGTCCAGACCCAGCTGAAGGCGTTCGCCGGCCCGGATCCACCAGGTCCACTCCGGGCAGAATCCTTTCCTTGATGGCATGGACCAAGGATAAGCGCCCGGATCCGATTGCGGTCAAACCCGCCAAACGGTCAAATTCAGGCCTTGCGCGTCTTGCGAGCGGTCTTGCGTCCGGCATTCAGCCGCGGACATACCGGGCAGGCGTTCCCGGTACCGTCGCACTTGGTCCGCGCGGTGCAATACCTGCGCCCGTAATAGATGATCTGCAGGTGCAGGCGGTTCCAGGTCTCCTCCGGAAAGAGCCGCTTGAGGTCCTTTTCCGTCTGCTGGACGGATTTTCCGCTGCTTAATCCCCAGCGCTGGGCCAGCCGGTGAATGTGCGTGTCGACGGGAAAGGAGGGAACACCGAAGGCCTGGGCCATGACCACCTGCGCGGTCTTGTGCCCCACCCCGGGCAAGGCCTCGAGTTCCTCCAGCGAGGCCGGGACCTCCCCGCCGTGCTTCTCCATGAGCATACCGGACAGGCGGTGTATGGCGCTGGCCTTCTGGGGACCAAGCCCGCAGGGCCGGACAATTTCCAGGATCTCGGCCTCGGGAAGGCGGCTCATGCCGGCCGGATTATCGGCCCGTTTGAACAGGACCGGGGTCACCTGGTTGACCCGTTCATCGGTGCATTGGGCGCTCAGCAGGACCGCAATCAGCAGCGTGTAGGCATCCCTGTGGTCAAGGGGAATGGGCGGTTCCGGGAACTCCCGGTCCAATTCCTGAAGCAGGAATTCAACCCGATCCCGCTTGCCCATTTTAGTGGGGAAATTGCCGGTTGAACTGCCGGCGGGATTTGCATTCTGCGGATTCGGGGTCAGCTTGGCCATAATTGCTTTGATTTCGGAATCAGTCTATCCACAACGTTTGAGCGATATGGCACAAGGTCAATCCAACCCACTCCCCTTCGACCCGGAGTCCCTCCCCCGCGAGAAGCTGCGGCACTACATTTCAGCCTCCGAGGAGGATATCCGGGATATGATGTCCACCGTCGACGTGGACAGCTTCCGGGACCTTTATGCCCATATCCCGGATAATTGCCTCTTCGCCGAGGCTCCGGACCTGCCTGAAGAGCTCGACTACGAGACCCTGCAGGACCGCCTGGTCGAACTGGCTGGAGAAAACACCATCCGGGAATCCTTTCTCGGCGACGGCCTGCCGCACTACGAGGTGATGCCCGTGGTGGCTCCGGTCTGCGATATCCGCAACCTGACCACCGCCTACACCCCCTATCAGCCCGAGCGTTCCCAGGGGACCCTCATGACCCACTGGATCTACCAGTGCCTGATGAGCCAGCTGACCGGGTTCGAGGCCATCAACAGTTCCCTTTACGACCGCTCCACGGCCATTTTCGAGGCCATGGCCACGGCCGTTCGCCTCAGCCGCAAGGCGGATTGCATCCTGGTCTCGGAAGGAATTTATCCCGGCGACCGGGAGGTGGTGGAAACCCTCCTTCCCGGCACCGGGATCCGCGTCGAGTGGATCCCCCTCGATGAAAAAACCGGCCTGACCCGGATCGCCGCCTACAAGGAGGCCCTGGAGCGCCTGGGCGACCAGGTGGCCGGCATTGTCTTTCCCCAGGTCAACTGCCTGGGCCTCCTGGAGCAGGTGGACCGACTGGCCGACCTGACCGCGGATTCCGGAGCCGTCAGCATCGCCGTCATCGATCCCGCTCTGCTGGGCAGCGGGGGCCTCAAGCCGCCGACGGATTTTGGCCGTCAGGGCGTCGACATGATTGTCGGGGAAGCCCAGCACCTGGCCATCGGGCCCAACTTTGGAGGTCCCGGATTGGGACTTTTCGGGGTCCGCTACAACGAATCCAGCCGCAATGCCATCCGCCAGACCCCCGGGCGCTACGTCGGCAGGGCCCGCGACCTGGCCGGCCGCCACTGCCTGGTCATGGTCCTCAGCACGCGCGAGCAGCATATCCGCAAGGACAAGGCCACTTCCAATATCTGTTCCAACCAGGCCTTCCTGGCCACGATCGCCGGTGCCGCCATCCTGGCCCGGGGAGAGGACGGCATGCGCCGCGCCTTCGCCAGGGGCCGCGACCAGGTCGTCGAGGCGGCCCGCCGCCTGTGCTCCCTGAAAGGCGTGGAACTGGCCTTCCCGAAAACTCCCTTCGTCAACGAGCTGACATTGGCACTGGAGGGGTCCGCCGCCGAACTGATTGACGGGGCCCGTCAATCGGGCCTGCATATCGGGGTTGATGTCTCGGGCCGGATTTCCGGTGGCCGCTCCCTGCTCAAGGTCTCCTTCAGCGACCGGGAAGTCAGCCTCGACAACCTTGAGAAGGCTTTTGTCGCCGCCGGCTTCGCCCGGCAGGAATCCAGCCCCTCCCTTCCGGAACTGCCCGAATCCGACCGCCGGGCCGGCGAACTGGGCCTGCCCTCCATGTCCCACGAGGAGGTGGTTTCCTACTACCGCCAGCTGGGCGAGCTCAACGTCAGTCCCGACGATGCCTGCTACCCGCTCGGATCCTGCACGATGAAGTACAATCCCTTCATCAATGACTGGGCCGCCAACCTGCCCGGTTTCACCGACCTGCACCCGCAGGCTCCGGTCGAGGACGCCCAGGGATCGCTGCATCTCCTCCACGAGATCCAGGAATGGTTCAAGAAGATCACCGGGCTGGCCGGCATCACGACACAGCCTGTCGCCGGCGCGCAGGGCGAGCTGGTCGGCCTCAAGCTCTTCCAGGCCTACCATGAGGACCGTGGCGAAGGCCACCGGGACGTCATCCTGATCCCGGCCTCGGCCCATGGCACCAATTTCGCCACCGCCGTCATGGCCGGCTACCGCAGCGGCCGGGTGGACGGGCTCCAGACCGGCATTGTGCTGCTCTCCGGGGCCCCCGACGGCACCATCGACATGGACGACCTCCGGGCCAAGGTGGAAACCTACCGCGAGCGGCTGGCCGGGATCATGATCACCAATCCCAATACCTCGGGCGTCTTCGAAAGCCGTTTCCGGGAAATCGCCGACCTCGTCCACGAAGCCGGCGGCCTGGTCTACATGGACGGGGCCAACATGAATGCCATTGCCGGATGGTGCGACCTCGGGGCCATGGGGGTCGATGCGGTGCACAACAATTTGCACAAGACCTGGACCATTCCCCATGGCGGGGGCGGTCCCGGGGACGCCATTGTCGGGGTCAGCGATAAACTGCTGCCTTTCCTTCCCGGTTACCAGATCGAGAAGGGAGTGGAAGGCTACTTCCCGGTCAAGGCCCCGAAAAGCATCGGCAGCTTCCACCGTCACTGGGGCAATTTTGCCCACAAGGTGCGCGCCTTTACCTACCTCCTGCGACTCGGCCGCGAGGGCGTTCCCCGGATGACCGCCATGGCCGTCCTCAGCGCCCGCTACTGTTTCGAGAAACTGCGTGCCGCCTATCCCACCCTGCCGGCGGCGGCCGCCACGACGCCGCGCATGCACGAGTTTATCCTGACCCTGCGTGAGGAGGATTTCCAGCGCATCGAGGCCGCCGGGATTCCCCGGGCCCTGGCCATCACCCGGGTCGGCAAGCTTTTCCTCGATTTCGGCTTCCATGCCCCCACAGTGGCCTGGCCGGAAACCTTCGGCCTCATGGTCGAACCCACGGAAAGCTACCGCAAGGCCGAGCTGGACCGCTTCTGCGAAGCCGTGCTGGCCATCTACCGGATGATCCGGGAGCATCCGGGAGTTCTGGGCAAGGTGCCCCTCTTTACGCCCGTGGACCGGGTGGACGAGGTCGAGGCCAACCGCAAGCTGACCCTCAATGAAACATTGGACGGCCTTCCGGCTCCCTTGCAGAACCGCTTCTCTCCCGCAGAGATTGCCCGGCTTCCGATCAGCGAGGTCTACCAGCGCATCCTGGATGCCTACCAGGGAACCTGAGTACCTGATTCCCCCACCCGCCGGAAATAAATTTCAGGCAAAAAAAACTCCGGTCCATGGCGGACCGGAGTTTTTGTTAAATTGGATTGGGCGTGGAGGCGCAGGGATCAACCCTTGCCGCTCGCCGTTTCAACTTCCTCCCAGGGAATTTCGACGACAATCTGCTCCAGTTCCTCGTCACTGGGCTTGCCGCCCTGGACGGTCTCCTCCGGGGGAGCGGTGGGCTCGGTCATGGGGCCGGTGGAAGCGATGGCACTCATTTCGATGGCATCGTTGCGCATTTCACCAACCGTCTCGTCCGAGATCATGGCCATTGCCGCGCCACCCGTGGAGAGGGCGAAGACATCCATGCCGGAATCGTAAATGCCCCGGATGATGACTTCCTCGCCGACCGGAACATCGATGGTCTTCCCGGCTTCAACCAGGGAGATGGCCATGCTGCTGCTGTCCAGGGAGTCGGCGCCGGTGAAGGTCACCGTGCCGTCGAGGTTGCGCACCTGCAGGGTCCAGCCATTGCCCGAAGGGGAAAGGACAACTCCGTAGACACCGTTGGAAATATTGGCCGTGCCAACGACGTTGGACACCGAGATACCGCAACCGGCCATGCTGTCTCCGAGAATTTCACCGGAGCGCAGCGTGAGGTTGGCCATCGAGGTGCCAAGACCGCTGACAACAAGTTCTGTACCGGGGTAGACAGTAATCAGGGCCCCATCGCAGATGCTGACGATGAGGGTCGAGCCGTAGGTCTTGATGACGTCGCCGTCTTGAAGCACGTCACCGGCGTCAACAGCCATGGAGGAACCGGCACGAACGACGATTGCTCCATCGGGATCTTCGGAAAGGACCTGGGCAGCTGGGGAATTTTGGGCAACGAGCATGGCCGGAGCCAGAATTGCCGCGATTACTGACATGACGACAGTTTTACTGAGTGATTTCATGGTAGGGATGAGATAATTAACTTTCTGGTCCACTTTTGGAATATCGAAAGTTAAGTACCCTTACTGCACTTGACAAGCATTAAGCTGAACAAGATGGATGACACATGCGTGAGGAAAAACCAGTTCGGGTCCAAAAAGCCATCGCAGACCGGGGTCTGGCCTCCCGCCGGGAAGCGGAAAAATGGATCGAGGAAGGCCGGGTCACGGTCAACGGAAACCCGGTCACCCTCGGCGACCGGTGCCTGCCGGGAAGGGACCTGATCGAGGTCGACGGCCGGAAGCTGCCCCGGCGAGAGCCGCCGAAGGTGGTCATCGCCATGAACAAGCCGCGGGGCTTTGTCTGCACCAACGACGATCCCCACGCCCAGAAGACCGTCTTCGACCTGCTGCCCCCGGAACTTCGCCCGCAGCGGCTCTTCTGCGTGGGCCGGCTGGACAAGGAAAGCGAGGGCCTCCTCCTGCTGACCAACGACGGGAGCCTGCAACAGCAACTGGCCCACCCTTCCTACAATGTGATGAAAAAATACCAAGTCGAGCTGGACAAGCCGCTCAAGGAAGGGGATATCCGGAAGCTGATCCGGGGGATCGACTGGGAAGGCGAGCGCCTTTCGATTGAGAAAGTCCGGCCGCTCCGGTCCCGGGGAGCCGAAAACTGGAAGAGCCTCGAAGTCATCCTCCACCACGGCAAGAAGCGGGAAATCCGCCGGCTGTTCTATGCCTTCGGCTATGACGTGAAGCGCCTGAAGCGGGTCCAGATCGGCCAGTACCGGTTGAAGGGGATTCCGCGCGGGCACATCCGCTCCCTCGGCCGCAGGGAAATCCAGCAGCTGTTTGAGGCGGATCCGGGGAGCTGACATGTCGTCCTTTACAGCTTCCGGCCAATTATTCGATTGTACCAGCCACCCGGGCCCGCCAAACTGTAAACCTTACACCATGAAAAAGATCCT
>CAJXMX010000071.1 GCA_913056355.1 uncultured Opitutales bacterium | reverse complement strand
CGGGTACCTGTCCCACCAGACCGAAAAGCGCCTGTCGCTCCTGGAGCAGTATTCCATTGAACTGGCCAACAACCTGCAATGGATCAAAGGTGGTTCAACCGGCGAAGGAGAACAGCCTTCATGAGTGACCTGGCCCGACTAATGTCCCAGGGCGGCCTGGTGATGGTGGCGCTGGTCATCCTGTCCCTGCTGTTGTATGAGCGTTGCTTCGACCTGTACCTGCGGATGCGGCAGACGACGCGGCAGTTGAAAGACCTGGAAGCGGAGGAAATTGAGGATCCAGGCAGCCTGCGCTACTGTCAGGACCTGCTTAACAGATCCTTTGACCGGAACATGATCCGCATCAAGGCCCTTGTTGCCGCGGCACCGTTGCTGGGTCTGCTGGGGACCGTCATTGGGATGGTGGAGACATTCACCAGCCTCGCCGACCGATCCGGAGAGCGGACCATCCAGGGCCTATCGGACGGCATCTCCATGGCCCTGATCACCACGGAGACCGGCCTTGCCATAGCCATTCCGGCGGTTATTATAATTTACTTCGCCCAGCGCAAGCTGAGCGAGGCCATCGGGACCTTGATCAAGCTGGAGGAAGGGGTCTCGGAAGGGTCAGCATCATGAACTACAGGGGAAGGGAGGTCCGCAAGAATGTCGGAGTCGAGATTGAACTGGCTCCCATGATCGACTGCATCTTCATCCTGCTTATTTTCTTCATTGTGACCAGCGTCTTCGTCGAGGACCCGGGTATCGAGGTGGAGCGCCCCAATGTCAGCGGCTCCCAGGTCACCAACCGGAACGCCATCCTGATCGCCATTTCCGATGAGGACCGGATCTGGTTCGACGGACAGGAAATCCGCGTGGAGGAGGTGGCCTACCGCGTCCGGCAAGCCATCTTTGATCCGGAAGCACCGCTGATCATCCGGGCCGACAGGAGGAGCAGTCATGGAGTTTTTGCCTCCGTGTATGCCGAGGCCAGGAAGGCTGGCATCGAGCATATCCAGTTTTCCACCAGCATAGCCGCGGTTCCCTGAGTCATGAAATCCCTGCATGCAATAGTCGAGATCGAGGACAGCCCCGGCTTCAGGTTGAGGAACGGATTGAGCATTGCCGCCAGCGCTGCTGTCAGCTTCCTCATCCTTTTCGGCATCACCCAGGCCCAGAAGGCGAAAGTCCTCGGGGAGGCGGATATCTTCAACGAGGTGCGTTCGGTCGTGCTCCCCTCCCCGCCTCCGCCACCACCGCAGACCCGGCAACCGGTTCCCTCCCCGCCCAGTCTTATTGAACTCGAAGCTTCCCCCATGGACAGTTCCGTGCAGTTGAGCTACTCCATAAGCCCGGTCGCACCGGCGACCAGTCCGCCGGTCGCCCAACCGGTCTTCGATTTTTCCCCCGATGCCTTTCGACCCACCACAGGGGAATTCAAGGCCCGCCATGTGTTCTCAAAGTCCGAGGTCGATGAGCCGCCCGTTGCTGTCTACAAGAAGGAGCCTGAATTCGCAGAAAGAATGATGGAGGAAAACCGGACTGCCAAAATCCGCCTGATGTATATCGTCAATACCGAGGGAACGGTCGAGGCGGTGAGCCTGATCGGATCCGGAGGAGCAGCGTTCGATGAGGTCGTCATCGATGCGATTAAAAGATGGCGCTTCAAGCCGGCCATCAAGGACGGCAAAAAGGTAAATTGCTGGATCCGGCAACGCGTCATTCTGAAATCCAGGTCAAGTTCACCCTTCGGAGTTTAGGTCATGGCCATTCGAATAACCAAGCATTTGATCACATTCCTCCTGGTGCCCGTCCTGGGGCTGGCCCAGGCCGGGGCTGCACCCGGTCCGAAGGAAATCGACGGGCAGGAAATGATCAGGAATTCCTACCAGTTCCTCCTCAATCGGGAACCGGAAATGACGGACACGGAATTCGCCATCTATGAACAGGTCCTGCCCATGGTTTTCGATAAGCCGGAAGTGGCCATTCTCATTCTGGAAACCATGCTTGCCGATGATGAACCCGAAAGCCCGGCCTTCTCTTACGTCCTGGCGAATGTCTATTACTCCAGCGAACACTACGACCTGGCGGAAAAGCATTACAAGTCGGCCATCGAGGACTATCCGGATTTTCTCCGCGCATGGGTCAATCTGGGAATACTCTACTACACAGTGGATAAGTTCCAGGAAGCCATCCCCTGTTTCAGTAAAGCCGTTACATTGGGAAACCAGGACCCGCAGGTCCTCGGCTTGCTGGGTTACTGCCTGAAGGAAACCAACAATCCGCTGGCCGCCGAGGCGGCCTTGCAGCAAGCCTTTACCGCCGACCCGCTGAACAGCGACTGGATCGAGGCACTGCTCGACCTGTACCTCACCAGCAAGCAATACGACCGGGCGGAATTGCTGGTCCGGGAGCTGGTCAAGCTCAAGCCGGAAACGAAATCCTACTGGAAGGCCTATTCCTCTTTACTCCTATCCACCGAGAGGAAAGTTGAGGCGATCACTGTTTTGGAAGTTCAGCTCAATCTGGGACTGGCGGACCCGGAGGACATCCTTCTACTGGGCGACCTTTACGCGGAGCAAAGCCTGTTTCGCGAGGCCATGGCCACCTACGAGTCTGCCATTCAGCTGAAACCGATTGACGTCGCAAAACACCTGCTGCGCTATGCACGATCACTGGTCTACCTTGGCTCATACGAAAAGGCGGAACTCCTCCTGGCCAGGCTGGATGGGCAGGTCTCGCCCGAGCAGCTCATCGAGTTGCTCCTGATCCGTGCAGAGGTGTATCAAGCCCGCGAGGACATGGACGGGGCCCTGGAGGTATTCAACGAGGTGCTTCAGCGGGATCCCCTCAACGGCGAGGCACTTCTTGGCGTCGGCCGGATATACTCCCGTCAGAACAACAGGGAAAAGGCCCGCTTCCTCTTTGAGCAAGCTGTCAAGATCCCCGAGTTCACCTTCCAGGCCAGCATTGAGCTGGCCAACATCGCGCTCATGGAGCGCCATTACCAGGAGGGAATCAATTACCTTCGCGATGCCTTGCGCATTGAATACCGACCCGAGATCGAATCCCATATCCTCAGGCTGGAATCGATGAATGCCGCCCTCCCTTAATCCTCAATATTAATCCAACCGGATGACCCCGAATGAAACAATTACTACCCTTTGCTGCCCTGTTCCTTGTCTGTTCCCCATTCCTGATGGGGGCTGAGTCACAGGATTCGGAAAACCCTCCCGATCCCACGAAAGACCATCATTTCTTCGTCGGGGTCGATCTCCAAATCCCCTACCAAGACAAGCTCTATTCGATTGAAAAGATCTGGAACCGACAGGCCCAGATCAAGGTCGACGGGCAGATCGTCACGGAGGATATCCAACGCATCAAGGAAATCAGTTACGCCAGGCAGAGCAAGATCAGCGATCACTTTGCGCAAATCGAAAATCTCAGTTGCGAACCCGGCTATTCCATGGGCTGGGATCCGCAGGTCAACGCCGCACGCCTGCAGGTTGGATTGGCCTCGATGGCCAGCGACGCCCTTGCCATTGGTGAAGTTGCCATGCGCCGTGCTGAGTCGATCAACAGCTTCAGCTACAATGACCCGGGAGCCCCCGCCAGCAACTTCGAGCCAAGCACGGGTCCCCCCCCCATGAATTACGAATACTACCAGCAGGGACAGCGGCTTCAGCAGCAAAGTGTCGAGGTCCAGAAGCACGGTGGCGGTTCGTCCAAGCCACCACGGGACCTGTTGCACATCAAGTTCTCCCTGAAAGCGGACCGGTATTTTCCCAGCGGACACCTGGTCTTCGTTTTCCAGCTCAAGGAAGAACCGGACGGGGAGCCCACCATGTCCTGGTTCCACTTCCTCTCCATGAAGGATATTTCCCCGGAGGGGAAAACCTACGACTACCAGATTGAATCCTATCCAGACGGGATGCTTATCGATTCCCAGGAGGTGTTCTTCTTCGCCAACGGGAGCGAGATTGCCACCAATTACTCCCCCAAGCACGTGCAGATGAACGCGGCCGATGCCCAGACCTTCATCAATTACCTGTACCTGGCAAAAAACGAGGGAAGGACACGTCCGCCCCAACGGACCTGGAAATACCTCAGCCCCGAATTCAGCAGCAGGCTGAAAGATGACATGAAGGATGAGTCGATCACCCTGAAGATTGACCAGAAGGGAATCGTCACGGATGTCGTGATGGGTCAGTCGCTACAGGATGCGCTGGGACCCGGGAACATCCAGGAGTTATCCTCCGAACTTTACCTCCCTGGCCTCAGGGAAGGGAAGCCGGTAGCCGGCGAATTGACCCTCAGGCTGGGCGACATTGTCTACTAGGGACCGGCCGGAAGGGCCTCCCTTCAACATGCCATTTTAACAATCCACCCGGATGACCTGAAATGAAAAAGCTACTCCCTTTTGTGGCCCTTTTCCTTGCCTGCTCCCCATTCCTGCGGGGGGGAGAGCCGGTCGAATCAGAAAATCCACCCGACATGCCGAAGAACCATCATTTCTTTGTCGGAGTCGACCTGAAGATCCCATACGATGACGGGCTCTACTCGATTGAGAAAGTCTGGAACCGTCAGGCCCAGATCAAGGTCGACGGACAGATTGTCGCGGAAGATATCAAGCGCATCAAGAACATCACCTATACGCGGCAAACCAAGATCAGCGAACATTACGCCCGGATAGACAACCTCACTTGCGAACCCGCCTACTCTATGAACAGGGACCCCCAGGTAAAAGCGGCACGCATGCAGATGGAACTGTCCACCATGGCCAGTGACTTCAGTTCCATCGGTGACGCTGCCCTGCGCCGGGCGATGGTCGAACAAAACCAGGTAGCCAGTCCTTTCCTTCCCGACTTTTCGCAGAATTCTCAGGGACAGAGCTTTGGGGACCCGATGGATATCCAGTACTTTGAGCGGGGACAGGAGTTCCAGCAGATGAGTTCACAGGTTCATGAATACGAGGACCAATTTGCGAATGCCGACTGGGACCAACTCCACATCAAGTTCACCCTGCAGGCCGACCAATACTATCCAACCGGCCACATTGTATTCATTTTTCAACTTAAGGAGGAGCCAGATGGTGAACCCACCATGTCATGGTTCCATTTTCTTTCCCTGAAGGACATCTCTCAGGAGGGACAAAAATTCGACTACTTCATTTCCACCTTTCCGGATGGCATGTATATCGACTCGCAGGACCTGTTCCTCTTCGCCAACGGGAGCGAAGTGGCTACAAATTTTTCTCCAAAGCATGTGGAAATGACGGAACCCGACGCCAGGGTCTTTTTGAATTACCAGTACCTGGCCCGGAACGAAGGAAAGACACGACCACCCCAGAGGGTCTGGAGATACCTGAGCCCGGACATGGCCGACAGCGTGTACTCCGGCCTGACGAAGGAAACAATCACCCTGAAGATCGACAGGGAGGGGCAAGTCACCGACGTTGTCATGAGCCCGTCTGTGCAAAAGGTCCTTAACGCGGACAATGTCCATGAGATCGCCTCCGAAATGTACCTGCCGGCACTGGAGGACGGCAAGCCGGTCGATGGCGAACTGACCCTCAGGCTGAGGGATATTGTCTTCTAGGAAACGGGGGTGCGTTTCCCGCCTCAGCCGATCACCGCCACGACCTCGACCGTGCTTCCTGGCTCTGCTACCGGAACCAGGTTGCCTTCGACAACTGCCCCGTCGATCGTCAATGAATGGACCCCCTGACAATTTCCGGAGGGATTCTCCACCCGGATCCGGTAGGTGGCCCCGCGAAACCTGCGGGTGGCCGTGAAGCCGCTCCAATCGGATGAGATGCAGGGATCGATGCGCAGGCCGCTGTAATCAGCCTGGATACCGAGGATGGCGGTGGTCATGGCCACGTAGTTCCAGACCGCCGATCCGGACAGCCAGGAAACGCGACCGGCACCGTAGCGCGGACTGAAGCGGCTGTGGGTGCTCTGGCACACGGCGTAGGGCTCCACTTCCCGCACCTCGGCCCGGTCGTTGAAGCTGGCCGGCATGACGTTGTGCATGTATTCCCAGGCCCGGTCGCCCATGCCCAGCTTCGCCGCCGCCATGACGCCCCAGCCCTGGGTGTGGTTGAAGATGGCCCCGTTCTCCTTCATCCCGGGATTGAAGAGGCGGCCCAGGCAGACCTGCGGATCCGTGGTCACGTAGGGCGGCGCGCAGAGCATGACCCCGTGGTCGGTGGCCAGGTGCCGGTGCATCGACTCCATGACCTTGGCCGCCCGCTCACCGGTGGCATGACCGGAAAGGACCGCCCAGCTCTGCGGGTTCATGAAGATCGAGCCCTCCTCATTTTCACGGGAACCGAACTTGAGTCCGTCAAAGCGGTAGGCCCGCAGGTACCATTCACCGTCCCAGGCATGCGCCTCGAGGTTCCGGTCCAGCCCGGCCAGCTCTTCGCGGCCCCAGGCCGCCTCGTCCTTTTCCTCAAGCATTTCACATATCGCGATGTATTCCCTCAGGGCGTAACGCAGCTGCATGGCCACGAACACCGTTTCGCCTTTCTCCCCCAGCCGGATGCAGTCGTTCCAGTCGGCCTGCAGCCCGCAGGGCAGCCCGTGCGCGCCTGAGCGCTCGAGGTTGAACTCGATGGCCTTGCGCAGGTGGCCCAGCACGGGGGCCTCCCCCTTGTCGGCAAAGGGCAGGACCTTCCGGTAGAAACCGATATCGCCGGTCTCCTTGATGAACTCCGGGACACAGTTGAAAAACCACATGCAGTCGTCCGAACGGTAATGGTCGGGATAGGCCTCATGGCCGGGACGGTGGTTGAAGGGCTGCACCACCGGCTTGGCCCCGCCGTGCGAATACTGGCCGGTCAGCATCAATTCCAGCCGCTCCCGGGTCTCGTCGGGGACCAGGCTCGACGAGGCCATTAAGTCCTGCAGGGTGTCCCGGAAGCCGAGGCCGTCCCGCTCACCGGCATAGACCAGGCTGGCCGCGCGCGACCAGTAGAAGGTCATCAGGCTGTTGTAGGGCGCCCACATGTTGACCATGGAGTTGAAACCCGCATCCGGGGTCTCGGCGTTCAGGGTGCCGATCCGGGAATGCCAGTGCTCCTTCACCGCCGCCAGGGCGGTCTCCCTTTTACCCGGCTCATTCATCGCCGCCACCGCCGCCCGGCCCTCCCGGGCCGCCATCCCCACCCCGAAGACGCAGGCAAAATCCCGGGCCTCTCCCGGGGCCAGCTCGAGCTCGATTTCAAAGGCCCCGCAACCGTTGTCCCCGCTGGTCGTGGAGCCGTTGCAGCTTCCCTTGACCACCGCCTCCGGGCGCGCGTAGCTTCCGTAGGTGCCCAGGAAACGGGCCAGGTCGCTGTCGAAGTTGACCCCACCGATGCCCGCCAGGGCAAAGAAGGTGTGCCGCTTCTGGTCCTTGTTGGTGAAGTGCTCCGGATCCTCCGGCATGTTGACGTTGGAACCAATGTCGATAATCCCGTCTACGAGCTCGGTCTTCGCGATGTACTGGTTGTACTGGAGGTTGTTCATGTCGTCCATCGCATACCAGTTGCACTGCGGCTCGATGAATGGAAAGACCTTCAACCGACGGGCCCGGCCGGATTCATTGCTCACCCGCACGCTCCAGACTTCGTACAGCTTCCCCACCGGGGAGAAGTATGTCACCTCCGACTCGATCCCCGAGAAGCGGGACCGGATCCGGGTGTAGCCGCTTCCATGACGGCATTCGCTCGAGAATCCCTCCAGCGGCTTGCAGACCGGCGCCCAGGAGTTGGTCCAGTAGTCCCCGCCCTCCTCCTCCCGCAGGTAGACAAAACGCCCGTTCAGGTCCGCCGCCACCGCGTTGAACTTGTACCGCGTCAGCCGCCCCTGCGCCGCCGACTTGTAAAAGGTGTAGCCGGCCGCATTGTTCGTGATCACTCCCCCGAATTCCGCACTCCCGATGTAGTTGCTCCAGGGCCGCGGCGTGTCCGGCCGGGTGATTACATATTCCTTGTTGGTGTCGTCAAAATAGCCGAAGGCAGTCATTTGTATTGGGGTCGGACCTCCCTAAGCAGCTGGTAAAGAGTGGCTTAAGTTAATATTTTGGGGAATTTCAGCTGTTAAAGAGTATATTTTTCGATGATTTTGCCCACTCTAGCAGTACAGGTAGAATTCACTCCTGAGCTTAAATGGGATAATGTTCCATAAAAAACCGGTCCTAAGGGAAGAAATCCCGGCGATTCAGGCATTAAGTTCCTGAAAATCATAGAGTACGGGAGGTCCGACCCCAATCAAAAGGGCCACACGAGGGGAATGGCCGCGCAGGCGATGATGCCGACGAAGATATTCAGGGGCAGGCCGAAGCGGACGAAGTCCTTGAAGTTGTAGCCACCGGGCCCGTAGACGAGGAGGTTGGTCTGGTAGCCCATGGGGGTGGCCATGGCGGTGGAGGCGGCGAAGGCCACGGCCATGACGAAGGGCTTGGGCTCGACATTGAGCTGGTGGGCGAGGATGACCGCGAGGGGGGCCATGAGGGCGGCGGCCGGCTTGTTGAGGATAAGGAGGCTGAGGGCACCGGTCATGATGTAGAAGACCCACAGGGTGATGTGCGGTCCGAGGGAGCCCACCGCGGCGATCAGCTGGGAGGCGACGAGGTCGAGGGCCCCGGTCATGGCCATGGCGTCGCCGAGGGAGATCATGCCGGCGATGAGGAGGAGGACGGGCCAGTCGACGGCCCGGTAGACCTCCCTTGGGGTCAGCAGCCTGGCAACGAGGACAACGACCACTCCGGCCAGTGAGAGGACACTGATGGGGAAGAGCCCGAAGGAGGCCAGCACGATGATGGCCCCGATGGTGGCCAGGGCGATGGGGGCCTTGTGCCGTTCCTCGCGTTGTTCATGAACGCCCTCGAGGAGGATGAAATCCTTGCTGTTGCGGAGTCGCGAAGCCTCCTCGATGGAGCCGCGGACGAGCAGGATATCGCCCATCTTGAGCTCGATTTCCCCGATTTCCTTCTGATGGTGGCGTCCGCGCCGCTGGATGGCGAAGATCGAGACATCGTAGTCCTCGCGCAGGCCGATTGAGCTGCAGCGCTGACCGATTAGATTGGAATCCGGGGCCACCATCAGTTCGAAGAGGGTCATCTCCACCCGCTTGAGCTCGCCCACCCTGCTGGACGATCCCGGGGTGATGGTCACTGAGTGCTGCCGGTCCAGTTCCAGGATCTCGTTCAGGTCGCCACGGACCAGCAGGATGTCGCCGACTTCCAGCGGCGTCTGGCGGTCCAGCCGCCGGATCCGCTCACCCCGGATCAGCTCCACCACGGAGACTTTCGATTTCCCGAAAGGCGTCTCCCCGAGGGTCCGCCCGATGAGGTTGGAATCCGTGCCGAGGTGGACCTGGGTGACGTATTGCTTGGCAGAATCGGGATTCAGGGTGGAAGCAATGGTCACCCGCTCGGGCAGGAGGCGAAAGGAGAGAAGGAGCAAATATACCATTCCGCCAATCAGGAGCAAAATCCCGACCCGGGAGAACTCGAACATGCTGATGGCCCCCTGCCCGGCACTTTCCGAAATGGAGGAAACGAGAATATTCGAGGAAGTCCCGATAAGGGTGCAACTGCCTCCCAGCATGGAGGCGAAGGAAATCGGCATGAGGAACTTCGAGGGGCTCATCCCGACCTTGGCGCAGACCGTCAGGACGGCGGGAATAAAGACCAGCACCACGGGAGTGTTGTTGATGAAGGCCGACATCACGCAGACGGTGACGAGTGAAAACACGAGGAACCGCGTCGGGCTGCCTCGCGAAAATTCCGTCAGCTTGGAGCCCAGGGCGGAAACCATGCCGGTCCGGGTCAGGGCGGCACTGAGGACAAACATGGCCCCGATGGTCACCACCGCGCGGTTGCCGAAGCCGTGCAGCAGCTGGTCCGGCTCGAGGATACCGGTCAGTCCCAGCACGACCATGACGATCAGGCCGATCAGGTCGTGCCGTACGCGGTCCGAGACAAAGGCGACCACCGCCAGCAGGAGGGTCAGGAAGACAACACAGATTTCAAAGGACATGTGGATCAGATTGAAGAGCCCGGGTATTCAACAGCCAGCAGGATCAGGGAGATGCTCCAGAGCGGAATGATGAACAATCACTCTAGAGGCGGGCCAAATTGCAGGTCAAAACGATTTAAAGGGTAGCTATGAGCATCGCGGCCAATCGATCCCCGCACGGGATTGACGAAAAAAGAACGGCCTTGTAATCCATCACCCGATGAAAGCGGCCTCGCCGCAAATTCGAACCAAGCGACTCCTGCAACCATGAATTACCCGACGACTCTCCTCCGGCGCCCGCCGCTCCTTTTGATCGGCTTGCTTCTGATCCTTTCCCCCTGCAGCCTGTCGGCCATGCAGTTCAAGGCCCTGGTTTTCAGTGACAAGTCCGACAAGTGGCACCACCCCAACGTGCCCGTGGCCCGGGAATCGTTCGAGGCACTGGCCCGCAAGCACTTCTTCGAACTGACCTGGGTGGAGACCGCGGAGGCGTTCAGCGATCAGGAGTTCGCGGCCTACGACGTGATCGTCTTCATCAGCGCCAGCCCCTGCGGGTTGGATGATGACAAGCGCAAGGAATTCCAGGCGTACGTGGCCGGCGGCGGCGGAGTCGTCGGGGTGCACTTTTCCTTCGCCTTCGAGGATGCGGAGCGCCAGTGGCCCTGGTGGGAGGAACTGGTCGGCAATGTCTTTGTCTGTCATCCGCCCCAGCAGAGCGGGATCATGACCAACGAGGCGCCGGACTTTCCGGCCTGTCTGCACCTGCCGGAAAAGTGGCTCTGGACCGACGAGTGGTACACCTTCAAGCTGCCCTTCCGAGAGGACCTGAACGTGGTCCTGACCGTGGATGAAGACAGCTACTACCCGCGCCCGCAGGATGTCATGGGCGAATTCCATCCCATCGCCTGGTACCATGAACCGGGAGGCGGGCGGCTCTTCTACACATCTCTTGGCCACATTACCGAGAGCTACCGCGATCCGCTATTCCTGCAGCACATCTACGGCGGCATGCTGTGGGCGGTCGGCGAACGGGATCCCAAGTGGTGAGCCGGTAGCGGGTAAATAACCCTTGCCGCCGGTACGACGGGCGGATTCAGTCGGGCCATGCCAGCAACAGCAAATTGGCGTGGCCTTGTCCTCCTCATCGCCTCCTTTTCCGCTTCCCTCCTTCATGCCGGGGAAGGGTCCGATCCCTATCGCCTGACCCGCGAGGTTGAGCCCGTGGCGCAGGCGGTTTCCCTGATCCTGAATCCGGAGTCGGAGGACTTTTCCGGCAGTGCCCGGATCGACCTGATCGCCCACCAGGAATTCAGCTCCTTTCGCCTGCATGCTCTGGGTCCCTCCATTAACCGGGCCGAGCTCATTTCACCGGACGGGAAATCAACGCCCCTGAGTCATTCCGTTACCAGGGAAGCGATCGGGTTGCTGACCCTCAGCGCTCCCGAACCCCTCCCGGCAGGCAACTACCAGCTGGTCATGGAATTTACCGCCACCTACCAGAAAGACGGCCTCGGGCTCTACAAGACGATCAGCCGCGGGGAGGCCTACCTTTTCACCCAGTTTGAGGACCAGCATGCCCGGAAAGTATTTCCCTGCTGGGATGAACCTTCCTTCAAGATCAACTGGCAGTTGACCCTGACCGTGCCCGCCCACCTGGAGGCGGTGACCAACAGCCCGCCGGCGATGGAGAGGACTGAGGGCAACTGGAAGACGATCCAGTTTGCCCGCACCCGGCGGATGCAGAGCTATCTGGTAGCCATGGCGGTGGGTCCCCTGGAGTACGTGCCCGTCGAGGGCATGTCCGTGCCGGGCCGGATTGTCGTAACCAAGGGACAAGGCGCACTGGCCGCCGAGGCGGCCCGCATGTCGCCGGTTCTGCTCAAGCGACTGGAGGAATACTTCAACATTCCCTACCCTTACGCCAAACTGGATCAGATCGCCGCGCCCGAATTTGTCTTCGGCGCCATGGAGAACGCCGGCCTGATCACCTATTCCGATCGTATCCTCCTATTGGAATCCAACAACGCTACACTCGACCACCGGCGCGGCCTGGCCCGGATCATTGCCCATGAGATGGCCCACATGTGGTTTGGCAACCTGGTCACGATGGCCTGGTGGAATGATTTCTGGCTCAATGAATCCTTTGCCGACTGGTTGTCGGAGCTGATTGTGGAGCAGGCTTTCCCGGAACTGCAGATCAATGTTCGCCAGGTCCGGTCGATTCACACGGCCATGCGCAGCGACGCCCTGCCCTCCATCAAGCCCATCCGGAGGGAAGTCACTTCGGAAAGCGAGATCGGTGAGCTGATCGACGAACTGTCCTACAACAAGGGAAAGGCTATCCTGGGCATGGTGGAGAACTGGATCGGGCCCAATACCTTTCGCCAAGCCATGCAGGGCTACATGCAGAAACACCGCTGGGGCAATACCGTGGCGGACGACCTTTGGAAGGCCTTCAGTAGCGCTTCTGGCGACGACATCCCGGGAATGCTGGCCGGTTTCATTGAACATCCCGGTATTCCCTTGATTTCCGTGTCCATTGAATCCCGGGACCAGGTCCGGCTGACCCAACGTCGCTTCAACAACCTTGGTGATCCGATTCTGCCCGGACAATGGCAGGTGCCTGTCGTCATTCTTTGGGCGAAAGACGGGCAGGTAAACCAGGTTCGCCTGCTCCTGAAGGAGAAATCCGCCCTCATCGAGGTGCCCGGTATTGCGGAGGCGGACTGGATTTATCCAAACGCCGCGGAAGCGGGTTATTATCGCTGGCAGCTCAGTCCGGAGCTCACCGGGCGGCTCATCCCGCATACCGCCTCCTTGTCATCCGTCGAGCGGATCGGCTTACTGGACAACTACACGGCATTATTCAATGCCGGCCTGCTGGATGGATCGGACTACCTCGCATTGCTGACCGCCATGAGCGCGGATCCGGATCCGGAGGTCTGCAGGAGCGTTATCGGCTCCATCCAGGAATTGGAAGAGACCTTCATTACCCCCGCCATCCGCCCGGTTTACAACACCTGGCAAAGGGCCCTATTCCGCCCGATGCTGGACCGGATCGGCTTCGATCCGGTCCCCGGCGAGTCCATGGACCTGGCCAGCCTGCGGGCCCGGTTGTACGGAGCCCTCGGATACGAATTGGCGGATCCTGATGTCGTGGCCGCATGCCGGAGACTGGCCGGACGCTTCCTTGAAGATCCCGACCAGGCCGACGCCTCCCTCCGCAATGTCGCTTTGCGGGTTACCGCCTACCATGGGGACGCCGCGTTTCTGGGCCGCCTCCAAACGGCGTTTGCGGAGGCTCCCTCCCCTATCGTCCGGCAGGCCACGCTCAACGCCATCGGCAAGGTCCATGATCCGGCCCTGGCGGCTGAAGCCCTGGCCTGGTCGCTGGGCCCGGTCCCCAATTCGACCGAGTTCACGAATGTGGCCTTCGACTTGTCGAACGATTTCACCCTCCGGGAAATGACCGTCGAGTGGGCCATGGAGCACTACCATGAAATCGCCGCCAGGGCGCCCAAGTATTACCTTCCCTGGCTGATCTTCCTCGCCGGGGCCAATGATCAGCAACTCTTCGACCGTTGGCGCACTTTTCTGGAGGATCCCGCCCGTCTGACCGAGCCCGCCCGCGTCAATATTCAGAAAGCGGCCGATGAGCTTGCTTCCCGGCTGCGGCTGCGGATCAAGGAGCAGGCCAGTGTCGAGTCCTACCTGCGGGATTTTGCCAGCCGGGCCGCCGAGGAGTAGCAGTTCCTAATCCAGCTGCAGCCCCGGTGGAAGCGCCTCCCCAAACTGCAGCTGCACATCCTTCCGCTGAAGCGGGACCACCTCGCGCAGGGGCAGCAGCGCTTCTTCCGGCAAACCGCTGGCGGCCAGCTTTTCCAAAATGGCTTCCCGGGGGCCGGTCTTCAGGTCCACGGCGCGGTGACCGGTCCGGCGCGCCGCCCAGATGAAGGCCTGGCCGAGGGGCTGCAGGGTCTTGCTCTCCCATGGCAAGCCCTGCAGGCGCTCGAATGCCTCCAAGACCCAGGCGTCCGGGACCACAGCGGCCTCCCCGGCATGAAAGGGACAGCGGCTGAGGATGCGCCCGAGAGCCCAGATCCACGGCTCACAGTGCCGGTCGGACCGGGCCAGGATGTGCTCCAGGAGGTGATCCTTCAGCCCGGCCTTGACCTTGTGATCCAGCAGTTCAAAGGACCCGGCCATCCGTACGGCTTCCGCGGCCTGCTTGGTCCCGGAGGTGATCCGGTCCCAGGATTCCCCGACCAGGATCTTCTGCTGCTCAGCCGAGAGCCCGGCGCTGACCCGGCGCCAGAGGATGTAATACTGTTCCCGGTTCTGCTTCCCGGCGGGATGGGCCAGCTCGAGGGACTGGAGCGCCCACAGCGTCCGGATCCGCTCATCATCGAGGGCGACCCCGATTCCCGGGCGCAGGAAATAACCGGCCGCATTGAGCCAGGCCACCTCGTATTCGGGAGAAAGGTGGCGACTGGTAATGCGTTCCCCAAGGGGCGTCCAAAAGCGTCTCAGCCACCGGGGATTCCACTGCGACCGGGATTGGCCGATGATGGTCTCCAGCTCTTTGAGCAGACCCGGACCGAATTTGCCGCCCAGCAGCCGGTCAGCCTCGACGGCAAGGTTTTCATCGAGCGGCTCAAATTCATTTTCGGCGGACGGATCCCGGCCCTCCCCCGCCTCCCCGCCGGCCTGGCGGAGGTTGAATTCCAGTTGCCAGGTTTCCGGCGGCCGAATGTCCGGATGCCGGCTGACGAGGGCCATTTCCAGCCAGCCCAGCTCGGTCAGCTCCGCCTCCAGGCGGACCGGGATCCGCTGATTGGGGCGGCCCTTGAAGCGCCCCGGATCCAGCCGCATGACCGTCTCCAGGTTGGGCAAGGGATGGAATTCCTTGTCCTTCAGGCGCAGGACCTGCCCCGCGTGGTCCCGCGGGCGGAGCCGGTTCTGGAAGGTCCGCATCACGACCGGTTCGTTGATCCGCATTTTCAGCGGCAGCTTCTCCGGCTGATGCCGTTCCCCAGGCATGCTTCCCTTGGGCAGCAGGCAGACCACATGGCGTACATCCTCTTTTTTGCCCGCCTCGATCTCCAGGTAAATGCCGTGGGCGGCCCCGGCCCGGATCAATCCCTGTCCACTCAGGAGGGCCCGGCGCCCATAGGCCGCGGCCCCGATGGCGACCGCCTCGTCGAGCCGGGTACTGGCAAGCCTGGCGGGCATTTCCCCACCCTGCCAGGAGGCGATCTGTTTTAGCAAGCGGGTCTGCAGGCGTTCCGGCTTCAGCGTTCCCCCGTTGAAGAGGACCGCATCGATCCGCCGTCCTTTCAGGAATCCGCTCAAGTGCCGGGTAATGGCCGTGTCGCTGGCGTAGGGCAGACCCAGCTCCCGCAGGCCCTGTCCCTCCTCGCGGGGGGATGAACCGGGCGGACAAAGCGGAAAGAATCCCTCCTCCACCAGGTCCAGCAGCGCCCGCCGGCGGATCTCCGTGGAGCGGGAACTGGCGAAGAGCGAGGAACCGCTGCCGCCGCCGGTCGCCACCCGGTAGGCACGGTCGGGATCGTCGTTTTCAGAGCCGTTACCGGAAAGCGCTTCCTCCTTGATGGTCCTGGCGCTGCCCAGAAGGAGGTTCCAGTCGTCGACTCCCAGCTCACCGGTGCCCCCCATGGCCTGTTCCAGCTGATGGGCGATGGCCAGGTCAATGTTGTCACCGCCGAGCAGGATGTGATCGCTGACATCGACCCGCTCGAAAACCGGCAGGCCCCGGCCCTCACCATCCTGCAGCGTCGCCTCGCCGTCGTACTCGAAGAGGCTGAAGTCGCTGGTCCCGCCGCCGATGTCGCAGACGAGGACCCGCCGCGTCCGGCCGTCCCCGGATTTCCCGTCGAAGACCGGCTGGTCCTGATGCGCCTCCAGCCAGGCGATAAAGGCGGCCTGCGGCTCCTCGACCAGG
>CAJXMX010000070.1 GCA_913056355.1 uncultured Opitutales bacterium | reverse complement strand
TACCTGAACAGCCCGGGGGGGTCCATCACCGCCGGAATGGCCGTCTTTGACACCATGAAGCTGATCACCAGCCCGATCCGGATCATCGTGGTCGGCCTGGCCGCCAGCATGGGCTCCATTTTCCTCTGCGGAGGCACCAAGGGCAAACGCCTGCTCTACCCCCATTCCCGGGTCCTCATCCACCAGCCCCTGATCATGGGGACCATGCGCGGCGCGGCGGTGGACATCCACATCCAGGCCCAGGAAATGGAAAAGCTGCGGGAGGAAATGAACCGCATCCTGGCGGATGCCAGCGGTCAGCCGATCGAGAAGATCCAGAAGGACACCGACCGCGATTTCTACCTCAATGCCCGGGAGGCCATCGAGTACGGCCTGGCGGATGGCATCGTGGAGGAAGTCTGAGGCTGCCGATGCCGCTCATTCCGTCTTGTCAAAGGGCCGGGGGCCCGCTTAAAAGGGTAGTTCGATATTTCAACCAACCGAGTACCCGACTGAACGCAAAAAAGGAATAAATGCCAAAACCATACTCTGGTCGCCGTGGACGATATGATCGCGGCAACTATGTCAGAAAGAACGAACGTATCCGGGCACGCGAAGTGCGTCTGCTCGGCGTCGATGGAAACCAGATCGGCGTAGTGTCCAAGGATGACGCCTTAAAAGCCGCCCAGGCCATGGGTCTGGACCTGGTGGAGATTTCCGCCAATGCCAATCCACCTGTCTGCCGGATCCTTGATTTCGGCAAGTACATGTATGAACAATCCAAGCGGCAGAAGGAAAACAAGGCCAAGGCCTCCTCTTCCTCCAAGATCAAGGAAGTCAAGTTCCGGGTCCGCACGGAGGAACACGATTACCTGACCAAGCTGCGCCATGGTGAGGAATTCCTCTACAAGGGTGCCAAGCTCAAGCTGAGCCTGATGTTCCGCGGCCGGGAAAACGAGCACAAGAGCCTCGGCGTGGAAGTGCTGGCCAAGGCTGCCCAGGACCTGAGCCATGTCGGGCAGGCCGATGGCGAGCCCAAGCTGAGCGGACGGCATGTCAACATGATCATGTCGCCCCTGCCCATGGCGAAGCGCAAACTCAAGTACAACGAAGAGATCGACAAGCCCGAGGAGTGAAATTCCTTCACTGCATCCTCTGGATCATATTACCGCTCAGCGCCGGTGCGCTGACCATTAACGGGCTTCCCTACCTCGAGGCAAACGAGGTCGCCGGCCGGCTGGGAATGAAGACCAGTTGGATCGAGCGCGGCAAGCGGATCCGCCTGGAATCGCAGTGGACCCGGATGGAGTTCGAGCTGAACAAACGGGAAATGGTCCTCAACGGAACCCCCGTTCATCTGGGCTTCCCGGTGGCGGAGCACCGCGGCCGGCTCTGTATCAGCGAGTCGGATTACAGCAACCAGATCCAGCCCATCCTGACCCCTCAGCTGAACGGCAACCCGCCCGGTTTGCGCCGCATTGTCATCGATCCCGGCCACGGGGGGAAGGATCCCGGGGCGCAGAATCCCTCCCTCGGCCTGCGCGAAAAGGCCCTCACCCTGGACCTGGCCAAACGCTTGCAGCGGCTGCTGCAGGCCAACGGCTTCGAGGTCAGCCTGACCCGCAGCGACGACACTTTCATCGAGCTGGATGAGCGGTCGGCGATCGCCAACCGCCGCGGAGCCGACCTCTTCGTGTCCATCCACTTCAACGCCCTTGAGCGGTCCAGCGTCTCGGGTGTGGAAACCTACGCCTTCACGCCCTTCAAGCAGCCCTCGAGCGCCCGGGCGGACCTGCACGAAAGCGACCTGCGGAACTATGCCGGGCAGCAGGACGGGCCCTGGAGCACCCTTCTGGCCTACTATGTGCAGCGCAGCCTGGCCGATTCCCTCGGATCCAGCGACCGGGGCCTGAAGCGGGCCCGCTTCACGGTCCTGCGCGACCTGCGGATGCCGGGGATCCTCGTCGAGGGCGGCTTTGTCACGCACCCGCGGGAAGGCAGCAACATCGGCTCCGCAGCCTACCGGGACAAGATGGCCCGGGCCCTCACCGAGGGGATCCTGCTCTACCAGAAGACCCTCAGCCGACTGGAGGGGACCGCTGCCCGGTGAAGGCCAAGCTGTCCCTGGCTGACGCTTTCCACATCGCCCTCGGGGGAACCCTTGGCTCCCTCCTGCGCTGGTGGATCGGCCTGGGATTTGCCGGCACTTTCCCGTTCCCCACCCTCTTTGCCAACCTCCTGGGCTCGGTCGCCCTGGGCGTCCTCTACGCCATCCAGCACCGCATGCATCCCCACGGGAAGTACCTCTTCATGATTGGCTTCTGCGGCAGCTTCACCACCGTTTCCTCCTTTTTCCTCGAGACCCTGGAACTGTGGCAGGGAGGACACCAGTGGCTGGGCCTGCTCAATGTCTCCGTTTCGGTGGCCGGCGCCCTGCTGCTGGTGGCCTGTGTCATCCCGCTCGTCGAGAGGGCGGAAAGGAGCCCGGGCCGATGAGCCTCGTGGTCGCCGTCGCGGTCGGACTCGGGGGAGCCCTCGGCGCGCTCCTGCGGTCCCTCGCCGGCCGCACCATCGGGGGCAGCTTTCCCTGGGCCACCCTTATCGTCAACGTGGCCGGAAGCTTTGTCCTGGCCGCCGCCTGGGCGGGCCTGCCGCCGGAATCGGAGCTGGCCCGGGCCCTGGTCGGGAGCGGTTTCTGCGGGGCCCTGACCACTTTCTCCACGTTCATCCTGGAGACCTGCATCCTGTTCCGGAGCGGCCAGAGGAAGCGGGCGGTGGCGAATCTCCTCCTCACCCTGGCCCTTTGTAGCCTTGCCTCCTGGACCGGCTTCCATTTGATGGCCTGACATGCCTTCGCTTCTAAAAAGGACCGTCGCTGCGGCCCTGATCCTGGGCGGTATCTGGGCGCCCGGGCTATTCGCCCAGACGGATTCTCCCGGTCCCGAATCCGTGGTGGTGGTGGCCAACGCGGCCTTCCCGCCTTCCATCAGGGTGGCCCGCGCCTACATGGAACGCCGTCATATTCCGGAGACGAATCTGGTGCTCCTGGAAACAGCCAGGGAATTCAAGGTATCCCGGGCGGAATTCATCGAGACAATCCGCAACCCGCTCCTGGCCGAGCTTCTGGAAAGACAGCTGGTGGAGGGCCTGGACGCGGATCCGGATGCCTATGGGCGCGAAGCGGTGACCCTCCTCCTCTCCAAGGTCCGCTACCTGGTCATGTGCTACGGGATTCCCTACTACATTACCCCGGAGGAGATCGACGAGGCGGCCGACCTGCCCTACCGCCGGCAGCACCTGAAGGGCCGCAATGCCGCGCTGGGGGAGCAGTTCGTGGAAGGCCACCTGGCCCGCAACGACGCCTCGGTGGACGGGGAACTGGCCCTGCTGCTGCGCCGCGAGACGCCGGTGAAAGGCTTTTACCCAAGCCCGCTCTTCAACAACCGGCTGCCCGGTACGGTGAAGGACATCCTCCGGGTGACCCGTCTCGACGGCCCCTCGGAAGAGGCCATCATCGGCATGCTGGACAATGCCTTGCGCGGGGAGCAGGAGGGCCTCAAGGGACGCGCCTACATCGACGAGGATACCCGCGAAGGCAATTACGCCAGCGGCAACATGTGGATCGAGGACAGCGGCAATGTTTTCCAGAAACTCGGGTTCGACCTCAGCGCAGACAAGGTCAACGGGGTCTTTCCCGGGGATGCCCGCTTCGACGCCCCGGTTCTCTACGCCGGCTGGTATGCCAACAAGGTCACCGGACCCTTTACCCTGCCGGGATTCCGCTTCCCCCCGGGTGCGGTCGCCGTCCACCTGCACAGTTTTTCCGCCCGAACCATGCGCCGGCCCGACCAGGGCTGGGTGGGTCCCTTTGTCGCCCGGGGGGTCAGCGCCACCCTGGGCAACGTCGCCGAGCCCTACCTCAACCTGACCCACCAGTTCAGCCTGTTCTTCGCCGCCCTGGCCAGCGGTTGGAATTTCGGGGACGCCGCCTACATGGCCCTGCCCGGCCTGAGCTGGCAGGCGGTGGCGGTCGGGGATCCCCTTTACCGGCCTTTCGCCACCGGGTTGCCCGAGCAACTGGAGGCCCTGGGGGATCCCGCCCGGATCCTCGAGGACCAGTATGTGATCATGCGCCAGGTCAACCTCCTGGAACAGTCCGGGCAGGAGGAGGAAGCGCTGCAACTGGCCGCCCGCGGGATGCTGGAGGCTCCCGGTCCGGCCCTGGCCCTGAAGCGGGCCCTGATGCAAATGGACCGCGGCGACCGCGCGGCGGCCGTCCAGACCCTCTCCCTGGCCACCGAACTGCCGCCCGGCGACTGGAGCGACTGGGGCCTCCTGGCCGAAATCGCCGACACTTTGGCGGAACTGGACGAGCCCCGGATGGCCTTGCGCATCTACCAGCGGCTGGAAAAGGAATCCATGCCGGAACAGGTCATTCTTGCCTTTCTAAAACGGGGTATTCAGGCTGCTGAACAAGCTGGGGAACCCGGTATTGCCGGCCAATGGCAAGCCCGGGTGACACCCCCGCCCCCACCGCCGGAAGAACCGGCAAACCGGCCTCAAACCGGAAATTCCCAGTAACCAGAATCGATTGACGCGATGGCCAGACTCAATTCCGACGACAAGAAAAAGCTGCTCCGCACCATGCTGCTCTCGCGCGCCGGCGACCTGCGCGAACAAAGCCTGATCCGCCAGGGCAAAGGCTGGTTCCATGTGTCGGGAATGGGCCACGAGGCGCTCTCCGTGGCCGGCTATCTTCTCAAGGATGGCGATTTCTTCTCCGGCTATTACCGGGACCGCCCGATCGTCCTCGGTCGCGGCATGGAGACCTACGACATGGCCCTTTCCTTTTTCGCCAAGCGGGCCAGCGCCAGTGGCGGTCGCCAGATGCCGGCCCACTACAGCAACAAGTCGCTCGGTATATTTTCCATGGCCTCGGTGGTCGGAGCCTCGCTCTTGCCCTCCACCGGCCTGGCCTGGGCGATCAAGCTCGACGGCAAGCGGAATGTCGTCCTGGCCACCATTGGCGATGCCGGCTCCCGGCAGGGGGATTTTTTCGAGTCCGTGGCCTTCGCCCTCGAGCGGCAACTGCCGGTCGTCTTCCTGGTCGAGGACAACGGCATCGGCATTTCCACGGTAACCGAGAAAATGAGTCCCCTGGGCTTGAAAATGCTCAACGAACAGCTGTGGCAGATCATCGACGGCTGCGACGTGGATGCTGTTTTTGATGTGGTCCAACCGGCCTTCGAGGCCGCCCGGGAAGGCCGCGGACCGCAGTTCATCTGGTGCCGGACCGAGCGTATTTCCAGCCATTCCAGCGCCGACGATCACCGCAAGTACCGCTCCGAGGAGGAACTGGCCGGCCTGGAGGACAAGGATCCCATCAACCGTCTCAAGGAGGACCTGATCCAGTCCGGGGACCTGAGCCAGGCGGACTTTGACAAGCTGAAGGAATCGATCGAGAAGCAGGTCCGCAGTGAATACCAGCGGGCCGGGGAGGAGGTGGATCCGCGTCCGGAGGACCTGCTCAAGCACGTCCTCGGCCAGGGCGGCCGGGCCCCGTCAATGAACCTGGAACTGGCCTCTGACCAGCCCCGGATGGTGGACTCGATCAACGCCACTTTTCATGCCGCCCTCCGCAAGAGCAAGGATGTGGTCTTTTTCGGGGAGGACATTGAAGATCCCAAGGGGGGCGTCTTCAGCCTGACCAAGGGGCTCTCCACGCGGGCACCGGAGCAGGTTTTCAATTCCCCCCTGGCCGAGTCGACCATCTGCGGGGTGGCCGTGGGCATGGCCGCCTACGGCAAACGCCCCGTCTTCGAGATCCAGTTTGCGGACTATATCTGGCCGGGATTCAATCAACTGGTCACCCACCTCTCGACACTCCATTGGCGGAGCAACGGGGAGTGGTCGGCCCCGGCTGTCATCTACGCCCCCTGCGGAGCCTACCTGCCCGGGGGCGCCCTCTGGCACAGCCAGTCCAACGAGAGCGCCATCGCCCATTTCCCCGGCATCCAGATCGGCATTCCGAGCACCCCGGAGGACGCCGCGGGGCTCTTCTGGTCCGCGATGCACGGCAACAGCCCCACCCTGATGCTGATTCCGAAGCACCTGATGTGGCATCCCCGCAAGATCGAGGGACCGATCCAGCCGGTGCCCTTCGGCAAGGCGGCGGTCCGCAACGAGGGCAGCGACCTGACCGTGGTCACCTGGGGCAACGGCACCGAGGTGGTCCAGGAGGCCCTGGACCTGCTCGGCAACCCGGGAACCGTGGAATACATCGACCTGCGCTCGGTGGCTCCCCTGGACCTGTCCACCATCGAGAAGTCGGTGGCGCGGACCGGCCGGCTCCTGGTCGTCCAGGAGGATGCCGAGTCCTGTTCCGTGGGTCAGAACATCATTGCCCGGGTCACCGCCAACGGCGACCTCTTTACCCGCCTGCAGGCCCCCCCCACCCTGATGGCCAAACCGGACGTGAATATCGGGTTCAATCCGGTGCTGGAATACACGGCCCTTCCGGACAAGAAGTCCGTGGCCCGCAAGATCCAGGAACTGCTGACCCTGGAGTGGGCCCGCGAAGCGCCGCGCGCCGCCCCCGGCCCGGTCTCCAACCCGGCCCTGGTCAAGATGCAGGAAAGCCTGGTCGACCAGTCGACCGAAGAGGCGCACCAGACGACGGAAATCCGGGTCCCCATTCTCGGGGAGGGAATCACCAGCGCCCGGGTTATTTCACTGATCGCCAAGCCGGGGGACGAAATCGAGCCGGACGACGCCCTCTGCGAGGTGGAGACCGACAAGGCCCTTTTCCCAATCGAGTCGCCCTACACCGGCAAATTCCTCGGTTGGAAAATTGCCGAGGAGGACGAGGTGGCCGTAAACCAGGTCATCGCGCACATCGAAGTGGCCTCCTCGGAAAGCCCGGCTCCTCCGGTGGGCGCCAAGGTCGAGGACGACGGGGAGGAAAACCCGGATGCCCTCAAGACGACCCGGATTCCCACCTCGGGCAAGCCCACGGAAGGCGGGCTGGCCCCGCGCATCGTGGCCCAGCTGAAAAATGTCGTACCGGCCCACATGACCGTCAAGGCCGGCTGGGACGGCATCCGCCAGGCCCGGGCCGAGGCCAAGCAATCCATGGGCAAGGGAGCGCCTTCCCCGACGGTTATGGTCGCCTGGGCCCTCGTCCAGGCCATGAAGCGGCATCCCATTTTCTGCTGCACCATCAACCAGGACGACACCCTGACCCACAACAAGGCCTTCGATTTTGGGGTTGCCGTGGCCCTGCAGCAGGATGCCCTGGACACCGCTGTCATCCAGCGGGCCAGCGAGCTCAACGGCCCGGACTTCATCGCCGCCTACGCCAGCGCGGTGGATGCGGTCCGCACCGGCCAATCCCGCTCCAAGGCCAGCGTTCCGCTGATCCTGACCAGCATGGGCGGCTTCGATGTCCGGGACGCCCAGCCCCTGGTGGTCCCCCCGGCAATTGCCACCCTTTTCCTCGGGGAGGCCCACATGGAGCCGAAATCAGCCGGGGAGCTGGTGCAACTGGTGGCCCTCTGCCTGAGTTTCGACCACCGCTGGCTCAACGGCGCGGCCGGAGCCCACTTCCTGCAGGACGTGAAGCGGGAAATGGAATCCTTCAGCCTGGATTCAATGACGGTCTGAGCCCTGCCCGGGTCGCTCTAGAGCCGGACCGGGAAACTTACCATCTGGTCCACCGGCTTGCCCTCCTCAAGGGCCGGGAAAAATTCCCATCTGCGTATTTCCTGATCCAGGGCGCGGATTTCAGTCTTGGTCAGACAGGGATCAAGGTCGCCCAGTTCCAGGCTTCCGTCGGCCCGCACCAGCAGGGAAACCCTGAATTCCTCAATACCTCTCTTCCGGCACTGCTCCTTCGGAAACCCGGCAAACCCGACCGTGAACGGTACCGGCATTCCGGACAGGTTTTTCTCCCTGGCGGATTCCAGAAAAGCTTTCAGCCGGTCCTCGAAGGGGATCCCGAGGTTCTTGGAGCGGGTATCCGTGGCGATCCGGTCAATCGGGAAAATTTCCACCACCCGTCCATTGGTATAAAACTCGAAGCGATACCTGAATCGCACTCCATGGCCCACATAGACCGGAAAGCGGGCCTCCCGACGGCACCTTTGCCCGGCTTCCAGGTCCCCCAGCCTGCCGAAGCAGACCCCTGGTTGATCGTCATCGCCGACCCAGGTGAAAATGGCCGCGTACACATCCTTGAGATCACGGTCGGCCTGCAGGGTGAAGGCGAAGGAGGTGGAGGAGCTGACGCCAACCGAGGCGGCGTCACCATATACATCCTGGCTGGTCAGTCCCATCTGGTCGAAAACCACCACCCGCCCGGCACAGGGGATATCCTTTTCCACCCCGCGAAAGGTGCGGGCCTTGGTCCAGATCAGTTCCCCGTCGGGCCGGCGGACCTGAACCCCGCGGGAACCGGCATCGACTATGGGGAGATCCCCACCCTCCACGGTGGCCAGGAAAACATGGCCCCGCACCTCGCTGTCGAGTTCGCGGACCCCTGCTTCCACGGCCAGGGGGAGAGCGGCCAGGAGCAGGCTGAAGCGGATCACGGACGGGATACGGGTAAGGCCGGGCAAGGTCTGGGCAGCAGCAGGCAGTTTCATCGCCACCCGAGCTAAGCTTCGCGCCCGAAAGGGTCAACTCGGGATTTCCGCACCTTGTGGGACTGCCGCACGATTGTGCGGTATTCCCACCTTTACCAGCGCGCATTCTGCTAGATTTGCCTCCTGAATGTCATGAGAATTGTCCTTCGTCCAGGTGCCCAGAATGCCTTCGGCCCGGTTTTGAAACGGCTGAGGGAGCATTCCCGCGGGCGGCTGACCCAGGACGACCTCGCGGCCCGCATGACCCACCTCGGCCTCCAGATGGACCGGACCATCATCAGCCGTATCGAAAACCAGAAACGGGTCCTTTCCGATATCGAGCTGCTTTACTTCGCCCAGGCCCTGCGGACCAGCGTGGCCCGCATCTCCGAGCTGGCCGACCGGCCGGCCTCCGGGGCCGACCTCCTCGATTACCCGGTCGGGCCGGAGGACGAGCTCCGTATCCAGGTTGCCGAGGACGAACTGGACCAGCCGGTGGATTGATTCTAAACCGCAAATTCGACCCCAAAATCAGAAGTTTATCTTTTAAGTGGACATTGAGGCTTTCAGAACATAGTTAATTTCCCGTTAAACCCATTGTTATCACCTTCACTCATAAACCCATGATAACCCAGACCCGCATTACCCTGCTTGCCCTATCCCTTTCCCTGCTGGCGCCAGCCGCCTTTTCCGTGGGACTCGATCTGCCTCTCCTGGATGATACCTGGGTCCGTGAGGACAACGCCGACAGCAACCGCAATGGCGACGACCAGATCAACGCCCGGACGGATTTCGACGGTGACCGCAATGATGTCATTCTCCTCAGGTTCGACATCTCTTCCCTTTCCGAACCCGCCATTTCCTCCACCCTGAGCCTGTACTGGCAGCGCGACGACGGCAGCACCGGTAAAACACTGACCCTGTGGGGACTTAACGACCTGGCCCCGAATGAAACCTCCTGGCTGGAATCCGACGTCACCTACAATACCGCACCCGGGATGATCGCTGACGGCATGATTCCCAGCGACGAGGTGATCGCCGGTCATACCAACGATGATATCCGCGACCTGGATTCGAGCGTCCTGACCGCCCTCGTGGCAGACCAAGACTACGGCCCGCAGGTCCTTGATGCGGCCTACACCTTTTCCAGCACCGCCCTGACCGACTTTCTCAATGCCGATACCAACGGCCAGGTCACTTTCCTGATCACCCGCGGCGAAACCGGTGACCTTAACAGCAGCAACCAGGCCCGCTTCCAGGTCAAGGAAGTCGGGACCGGCGCCTTCCTCGATGTCACCGTCCCCGAGCCCGCCACCTTCGCCCTCCTGGCCGGCCTCGGCGTGCTCGGCTTCGCCCTCTGGCGCCGCCGCCGCTGATCCATTTTCGGACCCACGCGGTCCCGAAGGCCCGGTTCCTTTCCTGGAACCGGGCCTTTTTTGGCTCCAGCTGCCCGCATTTCTTCTCGCGCGCGCTTAGGCCCCCATCCAGGCGCCGAATTTGCTTGCCGGATCTGATATGATAGTGATATCACTTTTATATCAACCGGGAAACCTGGTTAAGAGAAAGGAAAAGACATGAACACATCGGAATACGTGGAGGAGAAAGTGGTGGAGGTATCGAGCGGCTGGATCTGGCTGCCGGTCAACCTGCTGCTGCTGGTAGGATCGATATATGCCTTCATTCACTCCCTGGTGGCGGGGATCAACAGTCCGCGCGGGGAGCCGATCTGGTGGCTGATGGTGACGGCCATCCTGGTCTTCGTGGCCAGCACCATAATGTGGGCGGGATTCTTCACCCTGCAGCCCAGGGAGGCGCGGGTCCTGATCCTGTTTGGGGAATACAAGGGAACGGTGCGGAAGAGCGGTTTCCATTTTGGCAATCCGTTTTATTCCAACGGAAGCGGAGGCGGATTGGCCCTGGCCTCGATCCGGCAAAGCGGGAGCGAGGCGGAGAAGGCGGCCGTGAGCAAGGTCATGGCGGCGCTGAGCAAGCACCGCCGGAACAAGATCAGCCTGCGGTTGCGGAACCTCAACGGTGACAAGCTGAAGGTAAACGACAAGCGCGGCAACCCGGTGGAGATCGCGGCGGTGGTGGTCTGGCGGGTGGAAGACACCGCCCAGGCCTGCTTCGATGTCGACGACTACGAGCATTACGTGAACGTCCAGAGCGAGGCGGCGGTCCGCCACGTGGCCAGCCGGTACGCCTACGACCAGGGGGAGGATGACGAGATCACCCTGCGCGGGAACCTGGAGGACGTCTCCGGGGACCTCACCACCGAGCTGCAGGAGCGCCTGGCCAAGGCCGGGGTGGTGGTGGAGGAAGCCCGGCTGACCCACTTGGCTTATGCGCCGGAAATCGCCCAGGCGATGCTGCGGCGGCAGCAGGCGGAAGCGATCATCGCGGCCCGCCAGAAAATCGTCCATGGCGCGGTGGGGATGGTGGAAATGGCCCTGGACGAACTGTCCGAGAAGAAGGTCGTGGATTTCGACGAGGAGCGCCGGGCCTCGATGGTCAGCAATTTGCTGGTGGTTCTGTGCGGCGAGTCGGAGGTGCATCCGGTCGTCAACACGGGAACCCTCTACCACTAATACAGGCAGACCGGCCGGGGAGGCATCCTCCCCGGCCGATCCTTTTTCCACATGGCATCCAGAAAAGCATTCCCCCTGAGAATCAATGAGGAGCTGTACCGGGAGCTGGAGGCCTGGGCGCAGGAGGATCTGCGGAGCGTCAACGGACAGATCGAGTTTCTCCTCCGGCGGGCGGTGCAGCAGCGGAACAAGCGTGATTCCGATCCCCGGCAGGATGCCGGCCCGGGCTGAACGGGGAACAGTCCTTGACAGACCCGCCGGGCCCATAGTGTATTAAAGGCTTCGTTCCTGAGCATTCACTTAACCTGGAATTACCAGTCGTTTATTTACTGACCAGCATCCGGTTGGCCCCTCCGCAAGGAATCAGGCCGGCGGAATCAGTTCCCGCCAGGCAGGCGGTGCTGACCGGAGAGCACTTTCGTTCGTGCTCGATTCGCTTCAAGGGGCGGATCCGGAAAACGGAAACTGGTCCCCTGCCTCAGCCCTGGTGCTGAAGTTGCTCATAGGCGGCGCCTTCATCCGAAAAATACACCATTCAACCATTAGATGACCTCTCTCCGCACAGGCCACCTGCTCCTGTGTTGTCTTTTCGCATTGGCGAAGACGGCAACCGGTGCGACCTTCAACCAGCCGGACATGGACCGCTACGAGTCTGGTGACGGAACGGTCCAGCTGTCCTGGAAGGAGGAACTGGACCGCGTCTATGAGGTCCGGCGCAGCACCGATCCCGGATTCGCGGATTCCCTTCCGGTGTACGAGGGACCGGACACGGCGACCATCGTCACCGGGCTCCGCGAGGGAACCTACTACTTCCGCATCCGGGCCCGGCACCGGGGTGAAGATGATTACGGGGACTGGAGCGATCCGGCCCTTGTCGTGACCGTCCGCTACATCGACCGCCGCCTGGTGACCATCCTCATGTCCGCCGGCCTGGTCACCTTCCTGGCCATCGTGGGCACCATCTACACCGGCCACCGCCGCACCGACTCCCCGCACTGATATCCCGTCCACGCGCCCCGCGAACCGAATCCCGCAACGTCCTCTCATTTCCATGCATCAACAATCCACTGTTCTCGATCCCAACATCGGCTGGATCCTGCTGGCTATCTTCGGCCTGCTTTGGGTCGCCCTGGGTCTCTACTGGGGCCGCAAGGCGACCAGCCTGGAAGGCTTCATGCTGGCCGGACGCAATGTCGGCATCGCCCTCGGCTCGGCCACCGCCATGGCCACCTGGGTCACCTCCAACACCATCATGCTGGTCCCCCAGTTCGGGCTCAAGATGGGGATCTGGGGCTTGCTGGCCTACTCGACAGCCAGCTTCGGATTGTTCCTCTTCGCCCCCATGGCCCTGCGGATTCGCAGCCTGATCCCCAATGGCTATACCTCCGGGGACTTCATCCGTCTCCGCTACGGCCGGACTGCGTGGGCCCTGTTCCTGCTTATTTCCTTTTTCTATTCCATGGCCTGGCTGGTCTCCATGGCCATGGCCGGCGGCATCGTCCTGGAAGCCCTCTCCGGTATTCCCTACCAGTACGGCATGAGCGTGATCCTGCTTGTCTGCGTTATCTACACGCTCGTGGGCGGCCTCTACGCCGTCATCGGGACCGACTTCATCCAGAGCATGATCATCCTTCTGGGGGTGGTCATCGTCGGCACCACGGCCCTCATGAACATTGATATCGGTCCGGCTTATGAACGGACCGCGGAGACCCAGCCGGCCCTCTTCAACGCGCTCCTGCCGGTGGCCCTGCTCTCCCTTTTCAACAACATGTTCTTCGGGTTCGGGGAAGTCTTCCACAACAACGTCTGGTGGAGCCGGGCCTTTGCCATCCGCAAGCAGGTGGTCGGAAAGGCCTTTACCCTGGCCGGTTTCCTCTGGCTGCCGATCCCCGTGGCGGTCGGGTTTTCCGCCATCTTCGCGACCAGCCTCGGGATCAACATTACCGATCCCGACATGACCGGCCCCCTCATCGCCGGGGAGCTGCTCGGCTCGACCGGGGCGGTCATCCTCTTTGTCGTCATCTTCTGTTCCCTCGGATCCAGCATCGACAGTCTCCTCGCCGCGACCGCCGACCTCCTGACCGAGGACGTCTTCAAGAAGATGTTCAATCCGGACATCGGGGACAACCGGCTGCGCTGGTACTCGAAGCTGATCATCATCGGGCTGGGACTGGCCACCTGGCTGATCTGCCTGCCCCGCCTGGGCAACCTGATGACCGTCCTCTTCTACGCCGGTCCCTTTGTCGGGAGCGCCATCTGGCCCATCATCTCCGGCCTCTACTGGCGCCGGGCCAACAAATACGGCGCCATCACCGCGATGGTCTCCGGGAGCGCCATCGGGCTCTACGCCTACACCGCCTTCGGCTGGTACACGGCCTCCCTGGTGGCGACCATCGTCTCGATGCTGGTCACCATCGCCTTCACGATCTTCTCCAGCACCCGTTTTGACTGGTCGCTCCTGAATGAATCCCACTCCGAGGAGGTATCATGATCCTGTTTCCGAAATTCATCGTTGTCACCCTGGTCCTGGCCTCCCTGGGCCTGACTGTCGCGGGCGCGGTCACCCTCCTGGTGATGCTGCTGCGTGACCGTAAATCAAAGTCTATCTGGTAAATTGTCATGACCGAAAAACTACAGCCCAACCAGCAGATGAAGATCCTGACCCCTCCGGAAGGGGTGGATCGCCTGCATCCCCAGCCGGGAGACCTCTTCAAGGGGAACCCGGTCAACCTGGAGCTCCTGCAAGCCCTCGAAGGCAAGTCCATTGTCGGCGTGCGGGACCTGACCCGGGAAGCGGTCATCGAGCTTTGCAAACTGGCCGCCATCCTCGAGCAGTTCGAGATAGCGCCCTACCATATCCTCGATGGCAAAATCGTCACCACCGCCTTTTTCGAGGCCAGCACCCGGACCCGTCTCTCCTTCGAGAGCGCCGTGCAGCGGCTGGGGGGGCGGATCCTGAGCATTCCCGAAGGCGGCGTCACCGGGGTCAAGAAAGGGGAATCCCTGCAGGACATCGGACAGATGTTCAACGCCTACTGCGACCTGGTCATCATGCGGCATACGGACACGGAATCCGTGCAGCAAATCCGGGAGCACCTGCGGGTGCCGCTGATCAATGCCGGCAACGGCAGCGGGGAACATCCCACCCAGGCCCTGGCCGACTGGTACGCCCTGCTCAAGTGGCGCCCCTCCCTGGCAGAGACCGGACCCACCGATCCCGAGGACCAGCTCCGCATGGGAATCCTGGGGACGCCCGGCAGCATGCGGGCGGTTAAAAGCTTCCTCCTGATGTCCCTCCTCTTCCAGTCCAAGATCCGCGAAGTGACGGTCATCTCCGAGTACGCAGATCCTTTCGGGGCGGATGTCACCGAGCACCTCGAGAAGGCGGGGATCAAGTACTCCGTGACCAACGACATCCAGGAGACCCTTCCCAACCTGGATGTCATCTACATGAATTCCATCGCCTTCCTGGGCGACAGCTACAAGTCGCTGGATTCCCGCTACAAGCTGGACAAGGACAGCGCGCTCAAGGAGGACGCGGTCATCCTGCACCCGCTGGCCCGGCTCGACGAGCTGCACACCAATCTCGACGAGACCCGGCACAATTTGTACTTCTCCCAGGCCCACGGGGCGGTCTTTGTCCGCCAGGCCTTGCTGGCCAGTGTCTTCGGCCGCCTGGACCGACTGCCGGAGGCCTTCAGCAAGGGAGGATTCCAGGCCTGAGGGCTCCTTAACGATTTACCAGAAAACAGGAATTTTATGTGCGGAATAGCTGGAATATACTCAGCCCAGAGAATTGAAGAACGCGACGAGCGGGCCCTGCAGGACATGCTGCAGACTATCGTCCACCGGGGACCGGACAGCCAGAAAGTGCTGGTCGAGCGTGACCATGGCCTGGCCATGGGGCACACCCGCCTCATTATCAACGATTTCAAGACGGGGGAACAACCCCTGCGGAGCCGGGACGGACGCTTTCTCCTGACGGTCAACGGGGAGTTCTACGACTTCAAGCGCCACCGGGCCCTGGCCATGGCCGACGGGCACCGCTACCTGACCAACTCGGACAGCGAAATCGCCTTGTCGTTGTTTGCCCAGTACGGCCTGGAGTTCACCAAATACCTCCGTGGGGAGTTCGCCTTCTGCCTGTACGACAAGCAGGAGCGGGAGCTGTACCTGATCCGGGACCGTTTCGGGATCCGTCCCCTCTTCTACCACTGCAACGGCAAAAAACTGGTCTACGGCTCGGAGGCCAAGGCGGTCATCGCCCACCCGGACGTGCCGCGCCGGCTGCGCCCGGAAGCCGTCCTGCACCAGTTGATGCAGACCATGGCCCCCGGCATGAGCGCCTTCGACGAGGTCCAGCCCCTCGAGCCGGGAAGAATCCTGCGGGTCCGGGAGGAGAACGGCAGGCTCGTGACCAAGGAAATATCCTACTGGGATTTCGATTTTCCAACCATGGAGGAAAGGGCCCCGATGAGCGAGGAAACGGCCATCGAGTCGGTCCGGGAGAACCTGATCCGGGCCATCATCCTGCGCCTGCAGGCGGACGTGCCGGTCGGCTGCTACCTTTCAGGGGGCATCGACAGCTGTTGTATTCTCGGTCTCGCTACGGGCGCCATGCAGAGCCCGGTCAAGGCCTTCACCATCAGCTTCGACCACGACTCCTACGACGAGTCGGCGATCGCCCTGGAAATGGCCCGGTCCATGAACGCCGACCATGAGATGATCCACCTCAAGGCCGACGACCTCTACGGGGAGAATTACGTGAAGACGGTTCTCCACTCGGAGCGCAGCTTCT
>CAJXMX010000069.1 GCA_913056355.1 uncultured Opitutales bacterium | reverse complement strand
GAAGCCGATGGCGGAGCCGACGTCGATGGTGTCATCAGTCGGGGTCAGGGTACCGTTGTCGTTGAGGGCGGCCCCGATACCGGCAAAGAGGTTCACGTTGCTGAGGCTGATGGCCATGGTCGGGGCATTCTTCAGGATCCCGGCCTCATCTGTCTCGGTCGGAGTGGACAGCGACCCGCCCGAACCGGGGATGGCGGTGTTGTTGGTATCCACATCCGTCGTTCCCTGAGTCATGGAGAAGGTGGCGGTACCGACCACAAAGCCGAAGATGTCGATGGAGGCACTGCCCTGGATGCTGAGATCGATCCCGCTGGTCAGCAGGTCGCTGAACTCCGGCAGGAGGGTGCTGGTGGCGTTGGCCCAGTCGATCTTGTCGCTGCCGGGATTGCCGGCGGAATCGGTGGCCTTGTTGAGCAGGACACTGCCGCTGGCGATCAGGGTGAGGCCGTCGATACCGACCAAAGTGGCGCCCTCGAGACCGATTTCCAGGCCCATCCAGCTGGCCAGGTTGGACGGACCCGCATCAGCCGGCTTGACGATGGCGACGTCGACCGTCCCGCCTACCACACTGAAGCCGAGGGCCCCGGTAGTATCGATACCGATGGTAGTGAGATCATCAACCGGATCCTGGTCGAGGCTGGCCCCGATCCCGGCAAACAAATTGATATTGGAAAGGGAAATGACCATGACCCCGGCGTCGGTCAGGGTGCCGGAATCCCCGATGGCGCTGTTGCCGGTACCGATGGTATCGGTCCCCTGGGTCATGCTGAAGTTGGCCGTGCCAACCACCACCCCGAAGACATCGAGGGCTGCACTGCCGCTGATCTGCAGGTCGATGTTCTCGGTCAGTTCCGGGCTGAATGCGGGGATCAGGTCGCCCGGGTCGTTGACGCTGTTGGTGGCCGTGGCCCAGTTGACTTTTTCAGAGGCTACCACACCGGCAGAGTCCACGGCCTTGTTCATCAACACCGAACCGGCGGCGTAGAATTTGAAAGCATCCGGTAGGCCCACCAGCTCGGCCATGGCGAAGCTGACCTCCAGCCCGGTGTAGCTGGTCTGGTCGCCCACAGGCACGTTGGGCTTGACGATGGACATGGCCACCGAACCGTCGTCCACATTGAAGCCGAGGGCACCTTCGGTAACGAGGTTCAGGGTGGAAACATCGGTAATGGTTTCCTGGTCGAAGCTGGCCCCCACCCCGGCGAAGGCATCCAGCCCGCCGAGTGAAACCGAGAGCAGATTGGCGTCGGCGAGGGTTCCGATGGCCGGATTGCCGGTGGTCACGTCGGCGGTGGCGATCGTCAGTTCAAAGTTATCGACCTTGGCCACGAATACGCCAAATGCATTGACCGCGGCACTCCCGCTGACCTGGAGCTCGATGGCGCTGCCGACATCCATATCGGCGAGAAGCATCGCGCTGTCGTAACCCGCATCATCCGTCGCCAGGGACCAGTCCATCCGCGGGGTGAGCGGCATGGAAGTCAGGGCATCTGTGGCGGAATTCAGCTTGACGGTACCGGCCGCGTACAGATCCAGACCCGTGATGCCGACCAGCTTGGCTGCGGAAAGGTCGACCTGGACCCCCATGTAGGTATCACCCTGATTATCGGTAACCGGATCGGTCAGGCTGCCGGTGGCAATAACAAGGGCCAAGTCCACACCGTCAACGGAGAATCCAAGCGTGCCGTCGACCACATCGTCATGAGCTTCATTGAGGGAAGCCCCGACTCCGGCAAAGACGTTAGCGGTTCCACTAAAGCTGATGATGTCCGCATCCGTCAGCGTGGTCGCTCCATCGGTAACTGTGGTTGTTCCAAGGTTCAGGGTGACGCCGCTCACGGTCGCCGCCAATACGCCACCACCAACATTGAGGGCGACGCTGCCGTTGGCGATCTGCAACTGAATGTCACTGGAAATGTCGAGGGTGCCGAGAACATCAAATGGATCATTGGTGGAGTTGGTGGCATCGGTCCAATTCATCCGCGGGGTGATCGGTCCGCCGGTGCCGGAGGCGGAGTTAACTTTCAAATCTCCACCTGCATAAAATTCCAGGCCGGTTACTCCGATCAACTCAGCCGAGGCCAGGCCGACCTCAAGGCCGGTGTAGGATTCACCGGTGGGCAGGCTTGCCAGTACCAGGTCAATGTCCACGCCATCGACAGCGAAGCCGATGGTGCCATTGTTGACATCATCATGGCCGGCGGTGAGCGAACCTCCCACTCCGGCGAAGACATCGGCTGTACCACTGAAAGCGATGACGCTGGCATCGTTGAGCGTTGTCGAACCATCGGTAACATTCATTGTCCCGATACTCAGGGTAACGTTGTTGATGGTGGCCACGAAGACCCCGCTGCCGACATCGATAGCCGCAAACCCTTCACTGATCTGCAGCTCGATGGCCTCTCCGATATCGAGGTCAGCCAACAAATTATCCGGATCGTAATTGGCTTCGCTGGTGTCGACACCAGTCGCTTCCGACCAGTCCATGCGCGGGGTAATGTCCACTCCCGTGCTGTCGACGGCCGAGTTGAGCTTGAGGGTACCGCCGGCATAAAATTCCAGTCCGTTGACCCCAACGAGTTGGGCCGACGACAAGGCGACCTCGACCCCGGTATAGCTGTTGCCCGAGGCGTCGGTGGCCAGGACCAGGCTGATACTCACCGCATCGGCCGAGAAGCCGAAGCTGCCGTCCTGCACATCCGTGTTACCGGCGATCAGGTCCCCGCCGACACCGGCAAAGACGTTGGCCGTGCCACTGAAGGAAATAATGCTGGCATTGGGCAGGCTGGACGTGCCGTCAGTCACCGTCATGGTGGCGATGTTGAGATTGACACCGGTCATGGTGGCCACAAAGACCCCGCCACCGACGTCGATGGCCGCACTGCCTTCGCTGATCTGCAGCTCGATGGCGCTGCCGATATCAAGGTCGGCCAAAAGGGTGTCCGGATCGTAAGTCGTGGTGGCTTCGGTCCAGTTCAGCCGCGGGGTAATGTCCACTCCCGTGCTATCGACGGCCGAGTTGAGCTTAAGGGTACCGCCGGCGAAGAACTCCAGGCCGTCCACCCCGACCAGGCTGGCCGAACCGAGCACCACTTCGGCGCCGGTGTAGCTGTTGCCCGAGGCGTCGGTGGCCAGGACCAGGCTGATGCCCACCGCGTCCGCCGAGAAGCCGAAGCTGCCGTCCTGCACATCCGTGTTACCGGCGATCAGGTCGCCGCCGACCCCGGCAAAGACGTTGGCCGTGCCACTGAAAGAGATGATGTCCGCGGTGCCGATGCTGGTCGTGCCGTCCTGCACCGTCATCGAGCCGATGTTGAGATTGACCCCGGTGATGGTGGCCACGAAGACGCCGGTGCCCACATCGATGACCGCGCTGCCGGTAATTCCAAGTTCCAAGGCACTTCCAAGGGTAAAGTCCGGAATGATATGGTCCGGGTCGTTGGTCTCGTTGGTCGCAGTGACCCAGTCCACGCGGACTGAAATGGTGTTCCCGGAAGTGTCCTTGGCCAGGTTGAGTTTAAAGGAACCGCTGGCAAAGAACTCGAGGCCGTCCACTCCCTGCAACTGGGCTTGGGCCAGGTCGGCTTCAAACCCGAGATAGCTGCGCAGGTCACCGGCGGTGACGTCTGCCGGCTTGACCAGGGCGAAGGAGGCAGTGCCTCCGACAATGCTGAATCCAACGGCAGAGGAAAGGTCCAGCGAATCGTCGGAAATCATCGTCGGATCACCCGTTGTAATGGATGCGCCGATACCTCCGAAGAGATTCAAGTTCGAGACCGTCGCCGTCAGGACAGAAGCGTTCATCAGGGTCCCCGCCACATCCACATCAGGCAGTACTGCCCCGGATCCCGGAATGGATGCATTCCCGGTGACCACGTCCATGACCGTGCTGGTGATTTCAAAGGTCGCGGTGCCGACCACGAATCCAAAGAGGTCGAGGCTGGCGTCGGCGGTCACCTTGGTAATCGGTGCTGAATAACTGAATACGACGGGTGTCGCGCCGGCCATGACGGTGAAGGATCCCTCCGGCGTGGAATCGCCGTCGGCATCAATCTGGGTAAAGTCAACGTAGGAGTCATCAAGAGCCCGGCCGTTGTAATCGAGCGTCAGATCTTCCGCGAGGACCGTTAAATCGGTCACGCCTGCGAGCGAGGCAGATGCTATCGTTCCCTTTGCCGCCTGCCAAGTTCTTGAAGACCCGGATTGCTCGATTATAACAACGGCCAGACTGGAAATGGTGGAGGAAAAACCAATCTGGCTGTCGGTTCCATAGTTGGCCCCAACGAAGATGGTGCCGCTTTCGGCCCCGATGGTGGTCACCGGCAAGTCATTCAGCACTTCGGGGGAGGAGGGACTATCCAGAACGGTAACTTCGGCCAGGGTGTCGGTGGCGATGTTGAAGTTGCCGGAAAGGTGAACAAATCCGCCCAGGTCGATGGCCAGGTTGGTCAGGCTGGCGCCGGCGGTAAAGGCGGTGTTCTCAACCAGGCTCAACGGATCGGAAGTGACCGCCGCGACCAGTTCGTTGATGGTGATGTGATCATCAGAGGGAGCGAGGTCGAAACTGAGGCTGGCATTGGCGGTGATGTCGCCATTGGTGATGCCGAAGTTCAACCCGTTGGCGCCAAAGGTGGCGGTCAGGTTGTTGAGGGTGAACTCGGCAGAGCCGCCGGCACTGACATCACGCAGGAAGATGGCATCACCCGCATCGCCGCTGACCAGTTCATCGAGGTCGATGCCGATCGTGAGGACCAGGTTACCGGTGGCGCTGTAATCGAAGTCGCCGCTGAGCAGGCCATTCAGGGCGTCGAGCCGGAAGTCGAGAGCCTCGGTGCCGGAAACGGTGTGGCTCAGGTCGATGGTGTAGGTCAGCTCGGCGGTGGGAATGTCAAAGTTGAATCCGAGGTCGGTTATGGAAGAACCGAGGCTCTCGGCTGTCTTGTCGGCCAGATCCTGTACCGATCCCACACTGGCCCCGCCACCTGAGAATTGCGGATCGGAGTTCATGGGGGCGATCACGTAATCGTTGAACCCGCTGACCAGGTCCGTAAAGGTATCGAGTGCCTGGTCGACATAGGGAATCTCCACCCCGAAACCGTCGAGGTTGTCGCGAACGCTCTCCACCTGGGCCAGAAGGACGTCCGGATCGATGTCCAGGAATTTCATCAGCTGGTCGCCCCCGGAGAATCCGGGTGTGGCGGAAACATTGACATTGGTGATGTCGGTAATGTCGGGCCACTTGAGGTCCACTTTGATGGTTCCCAATTCAAAAGCGGATTCCGGATCGCCGGGCAGGTACGGGGACACAACGAAGGTTCCGGTAAGGAAGAGGTCGTCTGTTCCCGCGTCGCCATCACCGGAAAGCGAGATGGAGAACAAACCGAGTGGATCGGAGAAGAAGTCCTGAACCCTGAGCTGGGAATCGGACCCGCCGCCGGTCGTGATGTCGGCGGTCAGCGCCACCGCACTGTGGACAGCCAGGTCGATTTCGGTCAGGGCCACTTCGAGGAATCCGAATTCACCGGCGGCCTTGGCATCGTCAGAGATGCTCACCACGATATTGGAGAGGCTGAGTTCAGGCGGCGCGGATCCGTCACCGTCACGCGTGCGGATATAGAATCCATTGGCATCCACACCGACAATAATGTTCAGGGCGAGATCGGCGCTGACTTCGATGAACCCGGAAATGTCGACCTGTCCGACACCGACATCGAAATCAAAGTCGAGATTCGCCTGACCGCGCAGGGTCCGGAGGATCTGGATGTCGAGTTCATAGAACGTCCCCCCATCGGTGAAGTGCACATTCCCGGGCGTGTCATCGAGGCCATCAAGAGCCGACTCCAGTTCGGCGCCGGAATCCAGCAAGGTGGAGCCGATGTCGCTGATTTGGAAACCACCCGGGCCGGTTTCAATCAGCCGCTGGAAAATGCTGTCGGTATTGCTGTTCTGGCTGGCCTGCTCGATTTGCGGCACGCTCGGGGCGCGGGTCGGGTCGCCTTTGGGCGGGCGCTGCTCGGGGATGGTGCCACTGAGGGCGGAATCCAGGGAGGATCCGAACACGGGAACATCGGTGTCTTTCAGTCCGAGGAGTTCTCCCAGCCAGTAGAAGGCCATCTTGATCGAATTCCAGGGATTCCCCCAGCCCAGGAAGGCGCTATCGTCAACGTTCTCGACATTATCATAGATAAGGACCTGGCGCCCGCCGTCCGGGTCGAAGACCGTGTAGTAATCGTGTCCGTCGACGGTTCCTTCAAATTTGTCATCAATGTCGTCGCCGGCAAGGATCACGGTATCGCCGGTTCCGCCGGTTCCACTGGTATCGCTGCCTCCGTCCAGATAGATTCCATTGGAGATGGAGATCGCCCCGTTGGAGTGATCCAGGGTCAGGGTGTCATCCCCGCCTCGGAGGGAGAATATGATACTGGAGATGGATGAGACTTCGTGGGTAAAAATCGGTTCCGTGGTGCTGATGTCCAGGTTGTAGACCTCGACCAGCTCATCATTGGTCTCGTTCAGGATGATCTTGTACTGGTCATCCCCGGTTGTCCCGATGAATTGCGGAATAAACTCGGTCAGGATATCCGAACTGAGATTGGTGATCGACCATACGCCCCGGCCCATGGTGGCGGCCATGATGATGTCGGCGTCGGTTAGGGAGTCGCTGTTGTCTATATCGTAATAGCGGACGTCGCTGACCGGTGCCCCGGGCAGACCGGCACCAAAGTCAACCCATGCAGCCAGGTCGAGGGAAGTAAAGGTATCGGGATCATTGAGCTTCTGGACCCCGTCGGCTGAACCGACGAGTAGGAAGTCCCCGCCGGGATCGCTGACGTACTCGATGGAGCGGATGTCGGTGATCTGGGCGCTGATCCGGGTCCAGACAGGATTGGCGACGGTAATGTCAGCCGTCTTGAAGACAAATGCCCGGTTGGCCGCGTAGACCGTCTTCCAGTTGTCCGGATCGACGACAAAATCAACAACGGAAGCAGGGGCCGGCAGGGCCTTGGCGGTAAACCGGTTGCCTACGGCCTCCCGATAGAGGATCTGGTTCCCAATGGAAGCGACAATCAGGTTGGCGTTGTCCACGCCGCCCGTCGTGCCGCCATAGGTCAGTGAGCTGACCGAGGAGCGGCTGAAAGGATAGCTGCCGTTGGCGTTTTGATTCTGCACTCCACGGTGCACCCGGGTTACGGTATCGAGTCGATCGCTACTTTCATAAATCCCGAACATGCCGATGACCACCCGGGTGTCGTCAAACTTGTTAGTGGCCAGGGCGACCGGCCAGAATCCGTCGAACCTGCGGTCCAGCCGGTTGGTGATGCCACTGAAGAATGCGCCGCCGGCACGGCGTGCGAGATCCACCTGGTCCTGGGTGCCGACCAGGTTCCCCGAGGAATCATAGACGCCCCGGTAGATGAAATTCATGTTGTTGGATATGGAGTAACGGACGGACTGGTCGTGGGCCCCGCCGCCGCCGGAGGAATCAAAGGTGGTGATGTCCTGGGTGGCACCGTCGCCGCCATGGATGGCCGTCCAGCCGGTCACCCGTTCCGCCAGCTCGTCGGCACCGTTGGCGGCGTTGTCATCGACCCCGTCATGCGCGGCGGCAGACTGGCGGGCCGAACCGTTGTCCTGGGTCCCCACCGTGTAGACCTTGCTGATGGGATCGTAGGCGGCGGAGCTGACCTCGGTCACGCGGAGATCGCCGACCAGGGAAGTCCATTGCCGGGTCACAGCCCCAATGTTGTTCCGCGGATCTGCCAGGGCATAGATGCCGCCATCATTCGCTTCCAGGAGGCGGTTGTTGGTGGAGTCAAAGGTAATGAAGCGCGAATCAGCATGAGGTGCGGTGTTATTGACGGTATTGCCGACAATCTGCTCCCAGGCGCTTCCGTCGTATCGGAAGAGTCGGGCAACCCACTCGGTCAGGCCGACCGAGTTGTTGGTCAGGGTCGGCTGGCTGTCGCCACCCACGTAAATGCTGTTGGCGTTGGTCGGATCCACGGCAATGGAGAAGTGCAGGTCACCCTGCCCTCCCGGATGCAGCCCGGAGGTGCTGGCCGGCGTACCATCACTCGAAGTAGGGATGGGGATCGTGGTCCAGTTGGAGATCCCGTTGTCGACGTTCTTGAAAATGTGCGTCAAGCCTGAGCCGCTGTTGCCGTTTGTATTGGGGCCGATGACCCCGGCATAGACGACCGGTTCAGTGCTTCCGGTCGAGTTGAACAGGGCCAGCTTGATCCGGACCACCGGTTCAAAGAAGTTGTCGATACCATCACCGTCGGTATCCGTACCCGTTTCGATGCCGCCATTGATTTCCGCCCAAAGGGTCGTGAGATTATCCCATTCGAAGATACCCTGTTCCGGATTGACCGCGAAGAGACGGGCGGGTTTGGGAGTCCCGGTGGAAACCCCGGGATCGAAAGCCAGATCGGTATAGTGTCCCGCGGGAAGTCCGAGTTCACCGCCGGCTCCGGAAATCTTGGTCAGGGTTGAGCTGTCCAGCTTGGTGGAGGTCACCGTCGTGTCGATGTCGACCAGCAGTTTGAACACCCCGCCCGTGTCATCGACGACATTGTTCGAATCCTGGTCCAGGTCCAGGGTGGAGAAATAGATGATCTGGTTGTCGCCACTGGTCAGGCTGGTCGGCACGACTTTGGTCACACCAAGGTTCCGGAGTCGGGTTTCACCCAGGACGATCCAGCTTTGGCCGCCGTCGGAGGAAAAGAGCAATCCGGAGGGAACGCTCCCGCTGTAGGAGGAACTGGTCTGGCCGGTGCCGGCGATGAGGACCAGGTCCTCGTCAGGAGTATCCCCGTCCACCGGGGCACCAAGGCGGTCCAGGGGGCTGATGGCCAGGGTGCTGATTCCAATATTCGGGAATCCGTCTGTCAGCGGTACCCAGTTGGTCCCGTTGCCCTTCCAGATGCCGCCGCCGACTGTGCCGATGTAAATGACATTGGCGTCAAAGGGATGCGGGGCGATGGCGTTGGCCGCACCGGCAATCGGGCTTTCCAGGGAAGTGCCCCCGATTCCGCCCGGGCCTTCCTCCTCCCAGGTCGGGAATCCGGTCTTCTGGATGTAGACACTACCGGAGAAGCCGGTGACATCGACGGACGTCGTGGAGGATCCTCCCGTCAATTCCGCTTGCTGGATGTTGGCCAGGGTGGCGGGATCACCGGCAATGGTGATGCCGGTATCGGTCAGGGTCATGTCCCCATTCTCGGTGACCTCGATCTTGTTGGTCCCGGTTCCGCCGTCGACAGTGCCGTCTATGTTCCAGCCGTTGTCGAACTCGAAGGTGTCATCGGCGCTGCTGCCGGTCAGGTTGTTCACCTCTTCAAAGAAGATGCCGGAGAATCCGAAGATGGTGAAAGTTCCGGAATTGGGGGTGGCGGAAAGTTCCCAGTCGACATTGGCCGCAATGCTGATCTCCACCGTGTCGCCCGGATTGGAAATGGATCCCCGGATGATGCTGACATCATTGTAGGTGGCGTTGCCGCTGTCGGCGTTGGTCACGATGACGTCCGGGACCAGGTTGCTGTCATCATCGACCACCTCGAAATGGATGGCGTTGCTGTCACCCAGACCGCTGAGGATTCCCGGGGAAGGTTGACTCAAGTAGCCGTTGCCACTGGATGCACTGTTGGCATCAGAAATGCTAATGGCGGAAACCCGCACCCCGGCTTCCAGGTTTTCAGCCATGACCGCGAAACTGGAATCATGCCCCAGCCCAAGGAGATGACCGACCTCATGGACCAGCACCGTACGCAGGTCCATCCGTCCGTAGGCCCGGCTGGAGGAAATGGCCACCTCACGTCCGTCCGCCAGCGTGAAGGCAAACTCCGAAGACTCACCCGGGGTGCTGTCGACAAACCACCCGTACCCGGCCGCGGTGGCGTCGATGTAGATCATCCCGTCGCGGGCTTCCCCGAGGGCACCGTCCGGCAGGTCGGTAACCGTCGCCTGGAGCTGGGACAGGATGTCGCTCAGCCCGTTGGCCTTGGCGTAGTCGCTCCAGGCGGAAACGGCCACCTTCAGGAGGCTCTCCAGCTCTGCCTGGCTCAGCGGTTCGGGGTCGGCGTTTTCATCGGCCGAGCCGCGGGCAAAAAGAAAATCGCCTGCCCCGGAATGGGAGTCAGGCGATACGGGAAGGATGCACTGGGCGGCTTCGAAAACGGATACCGCGAATCCGGAACCGCTGGTGTTTTCGGATCCGGAAAGGGCATTTTCGACTGCAGTCCGCTGTCCATGCGGGTTTCCGGATTCCGGCGGGCCGTTTGCGGCTTTCAGGGTTTCCACCAATTGATGGGCCATGGCATCGGCGCGGTGTCCGCGCAGCGGCTCGACCGGCGACACGCCGGACTGGCCGGCAGTGGGCACTTCGAGCTCGATGCAATAGCCGTCTTCAAAGTCTTCAGAGTCCTCTTCGGCATCCGCCGCGGCGCTTTCCGCGGGAGCCGCCCGGGCTTCCAGGCTGACCTCGTCAGCCGACTTCAGGGACTCCTCCGGGGAGCTTTCCAGGGATTCATCCTGGACGTCGAACAGGCTGTCCTGACGGCTCTCCTGGACCTCCGCCGGGGCCTCGAAATCCATCAGGATGGCCGCGCTGGTATCCTCCATCCGGGAGGCCATATCGGCGGCGGTCACTCCTGCCAGACCATCACCGGAGAGGAGGAGCCGGGGCTCCAGATTCTCCAGTTCAAACTGGTTCTTGCCTGTGCGGGAAGTGTTCAATGAGAGAGAGAAGCAATGGGTGATGCCGGGCTTGTGCGCCGGCGGCTAATGAACTAAATCCCCTATTCGACGCCCGGGGTCAACACATAAGATGTAAAGGCGTAATTCATTAGATTATCTTATGCTACGGATGATACCCCTCAGTCCGGTTGATGAATTACACTCAATTTGCCCCGGGACAGGTCTTGATCCGGGCCGGAAATACTCCCGAAACGCCTGTTTCGAGCAGCCATGCCATCAGCAAAACCATTGCGCAGAGGCACTCCTTGATCCAATGTGAATAGGGTTTTATGCTCATCAAGGCGGCTATTGAAGAGCCCTTTGGACCCATCCGGCGGGGGAGAAAATCAGACCATATTCTGGCCGGAGAAGGAGATCGCCTCGTCCAGCCAGGAGTCCATTTTCATGACATTCTTGCGGGAGAGAAAGGCCACCCGCTGGGCCTTCCACTGGACAAACCAGGAGACGATACGGCCGACCAGGCGGGCCCCGGGGAGGCGGTGTTTCATGCTCCAGGTGAAGAGCCTGATGAGCCATTTGGGGGCGAAGCGGTTGAGCAGATCATCCTCGCAACTGACGTAGGCGATGGCGGAACCGGGATCGCCCTGGCGGCCGGCGCGGCCGAAAAGCTGGCGGTCGATGCGGCCGGCCTCGTGGCGTTCGGTGGCGATGACATGGAGGCCGCCGACCTCGGCGACGCCCTCACCGAGTTTGATATCGGTGCCGCGGCCGGCCATGTTGGTGGCGATGGTGATGGTCCCGGGCTCGCCGGCCTTGGCGATGATCTTGGCTTCCTGGCGGTCGTTGAGGGCGTTCAGGAGGTTGATCTTGAAGCCTTCGGAGTGCAGGCGCTTGGCCAGTACCTGGCTGGTGAAAATGTTCCGGGTCCCGACCAGGACCGGACGCCCGGCCTGGTGGCAGCGTTCGACCTCGCTGATGACGGCCTCCAGCTTGGCCTCGAGGCTGTAGAACATCCGGTCCGAGAGGTGCTTCCGCACGACCGGGCGGTTGGTGGGAATCCGGATGACCGGCAAATGGTAGATGTACCAGAGTTCGGAAGAGGCCTCCCAGGCCGTCCCGGTCATACCGGACATGCGGGTGTAGAGGCGGAAATAGCGCTGGAAACTGAGGCGGGCCAGGGTCTGGTCGATGGGCGAGAGGGGCACCCCTTCCTTGGCCTCGATGGCCTGGTGGAGGCCGTGGCGCCACTTCCGGTTGGGCATCATCCGGCCGGTGAATTCATCGACGATAATGACCTTGTTCTGCTGCACCACGTACTGCTTGCCGCGCTTGAAAAACTCCTTGGCGTTGAGGGTCTGCTCGACCAGCTCGATGGGCCGCGAAGCGCCGCGCCAGCGTTCCGGAAGGAGGTGCAGTTTGGACTCCACGACGCGCTTCCCGGCGGTGGTCAGGGTAACCTCCTTGTAGCGGATATCGACGGTGTAATGCTGCTTCACCTTGAGGTCGTTGGCGATGTCCCAGACCACCTTGTAGACCTGGTGGAGGAGGTTGTTGTCGGTCGGCGAGGAGATGATCAGCGGCGTCACCGCCTCGTCGATGAGGACACTGTCGGCCTCGTCGACAATGGCGGTGTGGAGGCCCCGCATGACCAGTCCCTCGGCTGATCGGTAGGGGTGCAGGTGGCGGTCCAGCAGGCGCCGGGTGGGATGCTGTTTTTCGCCCAGCCGCAGCCTGTCCCGGAGAAAGTCGGCCACCACCTCCTTGCTGGTGGTGTAGGTAACGTCGCGGGCATATCCGCGGGCCCGGTCCTCCGGCTGGAGGATGCTGGTCACGTAGCCGACGGAGACCCCGCAGAAGTTGTAGAGCGGCTCAAACCATTCGGCATCGCGCTTGGCCAGGTAGTCGTTGACCGTGATGACGTGGCAGGGTCGGCCGGTCCAGCCGGCCATGATGGCGGCCAGGGAGGCCGTCAGGGTCTTCCCCTCCCCGGTGGCCATCTCGGCCAGGTAGCCGCGATGAAGGGCCAGGGCACCCATGATCTGGACCGTGAAGGGCCGCATTCCGGTGACCCGGTGGGCCGCCTCGCGAATGGCTGCGAGGGCGTCCGGAACAGCTTTCTCCACGTCCTTGCCGGCCCGCCGGAACTGGTCCTTGAAGTCGGCCAGGTGCTTCTGCAGGGCCGGGTCGGAGAGAAACTTCCAATCCTCCTCCTTGCCGTCGATTTCCTCGGCCATCCGGCGCAGCTGGCGCAGCACGGCCCCGCGGCGGTGCCAGGTTCCGATCCAGGAGTCGACCAGCCGGTCCAGCCCGGTAGGCGGCTCCTTGACCCGGGGAATCTGGCAGGGGCGGTATTCCTGGACGATGGCGCTCATATGCCGTAGCGGCGCTGCAGGAGCTGGCGCAATTTGCGGATCCACTGGTGCAGCAGCGGTTCCCTGGGCAGGTCGAAGCGGATGCGCCCTCCCCTGCCGTGGTAAATGGTGACCCCGTCCAGACCGGCGAAGCGGGCCCGGACTTCAAAGAACGGCTCGGAGGCCTTGGTACCGGACTGGTCCTGGAGGTCGACCGCGACCTCGCCTCCCCCGGCCCAACCGAGGGCCGGCGAGGGCAGGTTCTGGCGGTCCGCGGGAATGACCCGGTGATCCGAAACCGGAAGGGTCTTACCTGCCTGGCCGTAGATCTTGACCTCGGACTCCCGGATCTCGTTGGTGAAGAGCCGGGAGGCCTCGTTCTGGGAAACAATGGCCGAGAAATAGTAATGCGAATTGTCGATCAACTGCCCGGCGGCAAAGCCGCGGTCGAGCCAGGACCCGACATAATCATCCACCTCCGGCGATACCCAGACGCCCTGGTGGGGGGCGCGGACAACCAGGGAATCGCGGGCCTCATGGAGGCGGGCCAGCAGCTTCCGGGTGGCCTCGGAGCGGCTCTCCAGGGCGGCGATATCGGCCGTGGATTCCCGGAGGGCCCGGCGGATCATGGCCTCGGTACCGGCCAGCTGGGCCTCCGCACCCTCGATCTGCAGCTCCAGCTCGTGGTTTTCAAGGCGCATCAGGGGTTGGCCGGGCTGAACCTGGCTGCCATCCGGGGCGAGGATTTCAACCACCTCTCCGGAGACCTCGGGGGCCACCACCGAGTAGGTCTCGGCCAGAAGCACGCCCGGGGAACGGAAACGGTTCGGGAAAGGAATCACTTCCAGGACCAAAACCAGGACCGCGACAAAGCAGACCACCACCGAGATGGCCCGGAATCGGGTCCGGTCCAGCTTGGGATCGCTGGCCAGGTAGACGATCAGCTTGTAGATCGGCACACAGACCCAGGCGATGGCACAGACCACGGCCATGATGATGCCCAGGATGAGGAAGCGGTCGGCCAGGAAGAAAAGGATGGTGGTGAAGATGACCACCTTGTAGATCCAGCTGGCGATGGCAAAAAGGGTCAGCCAGACGGCCTCCTTGGTCGAGCGGGCGGGACTGGTCGACTTCTTGTAGCCGAAGGCATAGTACTCGATGAAATGCTTGATCAGGCCGGTCGACCGCTGGTGCAGGTTGGGGATGTCAAGGAGGTCGGAAAGGATGTAGTAGCCGTCAAAGCGGAGGAGCGGATTGGCATTGAAAAGTACCGTCGAAACGGAGGCCACGAACATCATGTTGTAGGCCAGGCTGTGGATGGTCCCGGGACCGGTCCGGACCCAGACAAAGGCCGCGATGCAGGCCACGAAGACCTCGACAATCATGCCGGCCGCACCGACCAGGGCCCGCTGCCAGCGGCTCCGGAAGGACCACGAGGCGGTGGCGTCCATGTAGGGAATCGGGGTGAAGAGGAGGAACATGATCCCCATGGTATGGACCTCCCCCCCGAAGCGCCGGCAGGCGAAGGAATGCCCGAATTCGTGCAGGGTCTTGATAATGACCAGGCCGAGGTATAGAAAAAACAGGTTGTTGGGATCCAGGACCCCCTCGCTCTGCCGCCGGAGGTCATCGAAATTGTCAATGGCGATCTTCAGGCCCAGCCCGACCACGGTCAGCCACACGACAAGCCCAAACCAGCTGAACAGGAGACGGGCCACGGGCATGGCCCGGACCAGGAAATTGTCCGGATCGAAGAGCGGGATGCGGGCGAACATGATGCTCCGGAAAAAGGCCTGCCGCTCCTTCTGCTTGCGCTTGGTGTAGCGCTCGAAGAGGCGGGCGCTGTCCGGGGCCAGGGCCGAGTGCAGGAGGTTGGCCCCGTAAAGCTGGGCCAGGAGGCGGATCACCTCCTCCTGTCCGGGGGCGTTTTCCGGATCGGCGTCAAAGCACTCGTGCCAGACCGAATCAACGGTCCGGTCGGGGCTCAAGCGGGAGAGGAACTCGTAGGTCGGGGGGCGGACCCGGTAGAACTGGTTGTTGAATATATCCTGCAGGACATACCACCGCTCTCCCCGGAAGAACTGCCGGTGCACTTTCACATGGGGCCGCAGGCTGACCCGTTGCTGGGCGATGCGGAACCAGGATTCACTATAGGTTGAAGGTGCCTCGGCCATGGCTCAGATCCAGAAGAAGAGGCGCAGGAAATCGATGGTGCGATGGAAGATGATCCAGAAGAAGCTGCGCCATTCGGTCTCGATCTTGGAAATCCCCCCCATTCCCGGACGCCACCATTCGGCGGGATCCACCTCCAGTTGGCAGCGTACCACAAAGACGTTTTCCGCCTCCTCGGTTGTGGCCACCGGCTCGATCAGGACCACCCGGGCCGGAAACTTTTCCTTGGGCTGGCTGGAGAAGGCGATGTGGACGGGGGCGTCGATGTGGACCTCGTGGATGTCCCTCTGGTCGACCTTGCACTCCACGTAGAGGCGGTCCAGCCGGGCAATCTTGAAAAGCACGTCGCCCTGCCGGACGGGCGCCCCGAGCCGGCGCTTGAGGTCGCCCTCGATGACGAAGGCGTCAAAGGGACTGCGGATGTCGGCCTGGGAAATATGGTACCGGACGGCATCAAGCTTGACCCGGGCCTGCTCGGCCTGGGCGGAAAAAATACGCATCTCGGCCAGTTCATCGCGGGCCCGGGACTTTTCCTCCTCGCGCAGGTAGCGGGTCAGGTCGGCCGCCGAGGCCGCCTCCTCGAGGAGCAGGTCCCGGGTATCCAGGCTCAGGAGCCGTTCCCCGGAATTGAAGACCGATCCGACCTCGGCATCGACATCGTAAATGTAGCCGTCAAAGGGAGCCGAGAGGTAGGCCACATTCTCGGTGCGGAGCAGGAACGGGGCTTCCACCCGGTAGGTCATGCCGCCGAAAATGAGGACTGCGAGAAGAATCGCCACGCTGACCACGAGGACCTTGATCCAGACCTTTTCCGGCCCGATGGCCTTGCCCAGAAATTCCCGGGTGGCGGTCGCGGCCCGGGCCCCGAACCAGCGGTCGCGCCGCTTGAGGTCGTACAACCGGGGCGTGGCCAGGTCGGCGGTGATCCGGAGG
>CAJXMX010000068.1 GCA_913056355.1 uncultured Opitutales bacterium | reverse complement strand
TGGGCACCGTCGACGAGGCGCTGGCGGAGGCCTGTATAAAGGTCATCCGGGAGGCCGACCCCCTGGCCACCGGCCACAGCTGCGCCGTCCTGATGCGAAGCAACAAGGAAGTCGCCGCCCTGACCCAGTCCCTGCGCGAATGCGGCATCCCGGCCAGCATGGAGGGCACGGTCAACATCGCCCGAGACAATGTCGTGGGAAACTGGATACTGGCCTTTTTCTACTCCCTGGCCCGCCCGGACGAAACCTTCCCCGGGGACTACCTCCGGGCGGCGGGCACCCCGCTGGGAACGGAGCGCTGGCGCCGTCTGGCGGGCCTGGTCCGCAGCGACCTCAGCGAGAGCGGCTATGCCGAGGCCGTCCGCCGCCTGCTGGACCATCTCCGGCAGCCGGCTTTTGGGGATTTGTTCCTGGCCCGGCGCTCGGAGCAGCTCCTGGAGGCTGCGGCCCGTTTTGACGGATCCGGCATCGATTCCCTGGAACGCTTCATCAGCTTCATGGAGTCCTTCACGGTCGAGGAGTCCACGATCTCCAGGCAGGTCCAGGTGATGACCGTGCACAAGGCCAAGGGGCTGGATTTCGACATGGTCATCGTGGCCGGGTTCGGGGCCGAGGCCATGGTCCGCTCCGGGAGCCGTTCGCTGCATGTCCAGCGGAACGCGGAAGGGGATGTGCAGTGGCTGCTGGAGCTTCCGCGGAAGGCCGTCCTGGAGCAGGACCCGGTCCTGCAGGCGGCCTCTTGCGACCGGGAGAAGGACCATGAATTCGAGGCCCTGTGCATCCTTTATGTGGCCATGACAAGGGCCCGCCAGGGGCTTTACTGCCTGTCCGCGGCCCCGACCGGCAACCGGACCCGGACAACCTGGCACGACTTTTTCGAGTCGGCCATGGGCGGAAACGGGGGACGCGAGGCGGACGGTATTTGCTGGATGCGCGAGTGGGGAAGCGCGGACTGGTATCGCAGCCTGGAAAAGCGCGACGAACCGGAACCCGCGCCGGCCCGCCTGCAGGCGCTTCCCGGAATGCTGCCCGGTATCCAGCCGTCGCTCCGCCGCATGGCCTCGCCGTCGCAGGAATCCCATGACAGCCAGCACTGGTCCAGGACCCTGCGCACCAGTGCCGGACGGATGTTCGGCACCCGGATGCATGACTTTCTCGCTACGGTGGAGTGGGTCGGGGAGGGGGGGGCCGGGGACCTCACGGACGGACTTGAGCCGGACCTTGCCGAGCGCTTCGAGGCCCTGCTGGAGAGCGGGCTGGGACGGGAAGTCTTCACGCGCCCCCCGGGCAAGTACCGGCTCTGGCGCGAAAAGCCCTACGTCCTTCGCGACGGGGACCAGGTGGCCAACGGGATCATGGACCGGGCCCTGGTCCTGCTGGACGAGAACGACAAACCGCGGAAGGCCATCATCTACGACTACAAGACCGACAAACTGGACCCGGAACGACCCGCCGAAGAGCAGTTGATGGAGCGGTACGCCCTGCAGGTGGAACGCTACCGGCAGGCCATGTCGGTGCTGACCGGGTTGCCCGGGGAACGGATCACCACCCGGCTGGTGCCGGTTTAAGCGCCTGGTGCCGGTTCAGGCGCCCGCCACAGGTACGCTGTCCGAGGCGGCCAGGTGGCGGTCCCGGATGGCCATCAGGCCGTCCAGCGTCTCCACGGTCTCGAGGTCGCGGCGCAGGGCCTTGGATCCGGGGAACTCGCGGGCAAAGGACTTCAGGCGCGAGCGCATCCAGTTGATCTTGTCGTCCCGGGTGCGGTTCCGGTGCTCCATCAGCTCTTCGCAATAGCGGACCATCACCGACCAGCGCTCCTCCATGGTCGGTGGAGGCAGCTCCTCACCGGTGGCCAGGGCCTGCTTGATTTCCCGGAAGATCCAGGGATTGCCCAGGGCCGCGCGGCCGATCATCAGCCCGCGGACCCGTCCGCCCCGCATGACCCGGGCCACGTCGGCCGCCGAGCGGACGCTGCCGTTGCCGATGACCGGGACCGCCACCGACTCCGCCACCTCGTTGATGACCGCCCAGTCCGCCTCGCCGGAGTAGCCCTGCATCTTGGTCCGTCCATGGATGGCAATGGCTTCCACGCCGGCCGCCTCCAGGCGCCGGGAGATCTCCAGCGCGTTGACGCTGTCACGGTCCCAGCCGATGCGGATCTTGGCCGTGACCGGAAGGCGCCCGGAGACCCGCCGGACAACGGCCTCCGCTATTTCCTGGAGCAGTGCCGGCTCACGCAGCAATGAGGATCCGGCGCAGTTGTTGACCACCTTCGGGGCCGGGCATCCGTAGTTGATGTCGATGAAGTCGGGCTCCAGCCGGTCCGCGATCCGGTCGGCGGCCTCGGCCATCTTGTCCGGTTCCCCGCCAAAGATCTGGACTCCCATGGGCCGCTGCTGCGGCGTGAAATCGACAATTTCCCATGCGTCGCGTTCCCCGCGGGGATCGAGGAACTTGTTGGCCATGACAAACTCGGTGACCATCACGTCCGCCCCCAGCTCCTTGCAGATCTCCCGGAAAATGCGGTCCGTGAATCCGGCCATGGGAGCCAGGTACAACGGGCACCGGCCCTCCTCAAACCACCAGAGCCGCGAGCCGTGGGGCCTTGGAAAGGCGGATTTCATGGCATTCAGGCGCGGACTTCCTTGAGAAGCTGCTGGTACTTGGCGAAGGGTTTCTTGAACTCGTCGATCAGGGCGGCCCAGAAGTTGGGATCCTGGATGTCCTCGCCGAGGGTTTCCCGGACCACTTCCTCGCAACTCATTTTGCCGGAGCCGGAGAGGAAACGCTCATAGGCGTTGAGGGCCCCGCCTTCGCCGTCCCGGAATCGCTTCATGTAGGCGGTGCTGAGCAGGAATCCGAACGTGTACGGGTAGTTGTAGAATTCCACGCCGTCGATGTAGAAGTGCAGCTTGGAAACCCAGAACCACGGATCCTCGCGGCCGGGAGCCAGGGCATCCCCGAAGACCTGCCGCTGGGTTTCCTTCATCAACTGGCAGAGGTCTCCCGGGGAAAGGGTACCCGCCTTCCGTTGTTCATAGAAGGACCGTTCAAACCGGAAGCGAACGGGCAGATCCAGCAGAAAGGACAGCATGTGGTCGATCTCGGCATCGAGGAGGACCAGCATTACGGAGGCCTCATGGCTGTCGTCGGCCAGGACGCCTTCCGTGAGGACCCGCTCGGCGAATGTGGAAGCCGATTCGGCGAGGGTCATCGGGTAGCGGGCGGCGAGGACGCGCTGGTCCTTGAGGACGCGCGAGTGCCAGGCATGGCCGGCCTCGTGGGCCAGGGTCAGGACATCGTTGAGGGTGTCCTTGTAAGTCATGAAAATCCGGGATTCCCGGATGGCCAGCGATCCCGTGCAGAATCCTCCCGGGCGCTTGCCGTCGCGCGGCGTGTGGTCGATCCAGTTCTTCTCGATCATCTCGTCGAAAAACTGTCCCAGGGACGGATAAACGGTGTTGAAGGCGCTGGAAACGAGGCTCACGCCTTCCTCCCAGGTGGGGCCTTCCCCATTGCCGACCGGAAGGGGGGCGCGGAGGTCGACATAGCCCGGATCCTCGATGCCGAGGATGCCGGTCCGGAAGCGGAAAACCTCGCGGGCGAAGGGCAGGCGGCTCTCGATCGCCGCCATCAAGGCATCCAGGGTGGTGCCGCTGATTCGGGACTGGCGAAGGGTCGGTTCCAGGAAATTGTCGATCCCTCGACGCTGGTTCAGGGTGTGGCGGGTCCCGGAAATGGCGTTCAAGGCGGAAGCATAGGTCTGCTTGTGGGCGGAAAAGGTGTCGCAGGCGCCCTCGTAGACGGCGATCCGGCGTTCCCGGTCGGGGCTGCTGAGGAGGCTGTTGAGCTGGGACATGGGCACTTCCCGGGAGCCGTCGCGGGGATCCTCATAGTGGAACTTGAGCTGGCCCATGGAGGTGAAGTAAAGGCGGCTCCATGCGGAGAGCCCGTCGATCCCCAGGTCGGCCGCCAGGTCCTCCAGTTGCCGGGGCATGCGCCGGACGGCCTGTTGGCGCAGCTCCCTGAGGCGGAATCCTGCATCCTCCAGCCGGGGCCGGGAGAGAAGTTCATTAAAGACCTTCTCCGGCATGCCGCCCAGGCCGCGCATGATCTTGTCGGAAACCTTGGCCAGCTTGGCCTCCTGGAAAGCAAAGGCGCTTTCCTCCTTCAAATAAGCCTCGTTGTTCGCCTCGGCCGCGGTCAGGCAACCCAGGTAGCTGGAAAAGTGGGAGAACTTGGCCAGCATTTGTTCAAACCCGATGAGGAGGGTTTCCCAGTGTTGCGGGGAGTTATCCTTTTTCCCGAGCAGCTGGTCCGCCTTGGCGGCGAGGCTGTTCAGCGATTCATCCAGGTCGTCCCGGTAAGCCTTGTAGGTGGGGCTGCCGAACTTGGTGAAATAACTTGATAGATCCCAATCCATCTTTGCGACTGTGCCATGAAATCACCTTCTTTCAATGGCAAAGGCGAATTCAATGTACGGCCAGGGCGCCCAGTTTTTCTACCAGAAGGCGGCTTATGGCGGAGGGCCGCTCAAGGTGCGGGGCATGCCCGGCCCCGGGGATCTCCATCAGTTGAAAATGAGGATTGAGGCCCGCCATTTTAGCGCCCACCTCACCGAATTTCCGGTCTGCCAGGCCGAAGGCCAGGGTCAGCGGCGGAAGGTGGTCCAGCTTGTCCCAGAGGCCGGGCAGGGCTCCGGTCCCGGCCGCCATGAGGGAGTGGATCAGTCCGACCGGATTGTTCATCCGCCTGCGCCGGGCGATGATCGAGCGCAATGGCTCGGCCAGCTGGGTCTGCGGAGCGATGAGGGACTGGCGTTCCCATTCCCTGGAAAACGCATCCCGGGGATCCCGGCCCGACAGGAGCCGTATCCACTTCCGGTCCGCCCGTCTCCGGTTGGCGCGTTCACTTGCCGTGGCCAGACCCGGACTGGTGCCGATGAGGATGGCCGGCAGCGGCTGGACCCGGAGCAGGTAATGCAGGGCCAGGCGCCCACCCATGGAGTAGGCCAACAAAAGGACCCGGTCCGGTTTGGGAGCCATTCGCCGGGCCTGCTCAATCAGGCTGATCGTGGCCGGCAGCAGGTAGGGATCCAGGACATTGGGAGAGTCGGATGCTCCATGCCCCATGAAGTCCGGGCAAATCCAGTGGGCGGTGCGTTCACCAAGGGCCTGGCGAAGGGGCAGGAAATCCTCTCCGCAACCGGTGAAGCCGTGCAGGGCGAGTATGGTCGGGGCCTTGGGATCGGCGGCATGGTGGATGGCTACGGAGGCCCGATAGCCGGCAATCTGGATTGTCCGGAGCCCGCTCATCGTCAATCACGCCAACCCATGCGATATCCGCTCCTTTCAGTCGCAAACGACCGCCTTGTGAATGACCTGCTCCTGCATGGGGCGGTCATCACGGCTGGTGGGTGACTGCTCGATGGCCTCGACTACATCGTAGCCTTCGACCACTTCGCCGAAAATGGTGTGCCTTCCGTCCAGCCACGGAGTCAGGGCCGTTGTGATGAAAAACTGGCTGCCGTTGGTGTTGGGTCCGGCATTGGCCATGGCCAGGAGGCCCTTGCGATCGAAACGGAGCTCCGGCGTGCATTCGTCCTCGAAGGGCTTTCCCCAGAGCGATTGTCCCCCGCGACCGGTGCCGGTGGGATCGCCCCCCTGGACCATGAACTGGGTAATGACCCGGTGGAAAATGATCCCATCGTAGTAGCCCTTCTTGACCAGCCCGGTGAAGTTCTGGCAGGTCTTGGGGGCGTGCTCCTTGAAGAGACGAATCCGGATGACACCTCGATTGGTGTGCAATTCAACCATGCGGGAAGGTTTTTCCGTTTCAGACATGAAATCACGTTTCTCAGGCAAGGCCCCTTTGTCAAGATGCTTGGTAGGCAGGCCTTTTTTACGGAATGCCGTTGAAGTCCTTTACAGGTCGTTGGTTTTTCGGTTTTAGCTGGGACAATGAGCGACAAGCGTATCCTCCTTGGCAACGACACCCCCTTCAGTGCGGAACAACAGAAGCAACTGAATGCCGTTCTGGCCACCCTGACCGATCCCCAGGCGGCCTGGTTGAGCGGGTACCTGGCCCGGGCGGGCGGCCTGGTCGCGGCTGCCCCGGCTGCCGCAGCCAGCGGCAAGACCCCGTTGACGATTCTCTTTGGTTCGGAATCGGGCAACGCGGAGACCTGTGCCGACCAGGCCAAACGGGTTGCCGCCGGGGCCGGCTTCGATCCCAGGGTGGTCGATATGGGGGATTACGACACGGCCCGGCTGGCCTCGGAAAAAAACCTCCTGGTCATCGTCAGCACCTGGGGCGAAGGCGATCCGCCGGAGCGGGCGACCGGATTCCACGATTTCCTGATGGGAGACCAGGCTCCCAAACTGAAGGATACCCGGTTCACGGTATTTGCCCTCGGCGATGTCAGCTACGCTGAATTCTGCGAGTGCGGCAAACGCTTTGACGTGCGCCTGGCCGAACTCGGAGCAAGCCGGGTTTTCGACCGCTTCGATGCGGATGTGGATTATGAGGAGCCCTTCAACAAGTGGCTGCAAGAAGCCATTCCGGCACTGGCCAAGGCGGCCGGGACCGGGAAGCCGGGTGCCCCCTCGGTGGAAACCGTATCCGCCCCGGCGCCGGCGGCTCCCGCCGAGCCCTACGGGAAAAAGAATCCGTTCCCGGCCGAGATCAAGGCCATGGTCAATCTCAACGGCCGCACCTCGGCCAAGGAGACCTGCCATCTGGAACTCTCGCTCGAGGGCTCCGGACTGGACTACGTTCCGGGCGACGTGGCCGGCGTCTTCCCGGTCAATTGCCCCGAAGTGATTGACGATCTGCTCCAGGTGACCGGATTCAAGGGGGATGAACCGGTGGTGGACCGGAAAGGGGATCCTTCGACCTTGCGGGATGCCCTGGCCCACGATTTCGATATCACCGGTGTCAATCTGCCCATCATCAAGAAGTATGCCGCCCTGGCCGGCAACAAGGCCTTGTCGGCTGTCCTTGAAAAGGATGACAAGCCGGCCATCCGGGAGTGGGTCTACGGCCGCGAGATCCGCGACCTGGTCCTGGAATATCCGCCCAGCGGGCCGGTTTCCGCGGAGGACTTTACCGGGATCCTCCGGAAGATGCCGCCGCGGCTTTACTCCATTGCCTCCAGCCTCAGGGCCCATCCGGATGAGGTCCACCTCACGGTGGGAACCGTGGAATATGAATCCCACGGACGCCACCGGAAGGGCGTCTGCTCGACCTACCTCTGCCAGCGTGTCAAGCCCGGCGACAAGGTCCTGCTCTACACCCATCACAACAAGAATTTCGGGCTGCCGGAGGATCCGGACGTCCCGATCATCATGGTCGGTCCGGGAACCGGGATCGCGCCTTTCCGGGCCTTCGTGGAGGAGCGCCTGACCCTCGGGGCCAAGGGCCGCAACTGGCTCTTTTTCGGCGACCAGCACTTCAATTCCGACTTCCTCTACCAGCTGGAGTGGATGGACTATCTCAAGCAGGGCATCCTGACCCGCCTGGACGTGGCTTTCTCCCGGGACACCGACCACAAGGTTTATGTCCAGCACCGGATGATGGAAGCCTCCAGGGAAATTTACGCCTGGTTGCAGGAAGGAGCCTGTTTCTATGTCTGCGGCGACGCCAACCGCATGGCCAAGGACGTCCACCAGGCCCTGATCGATATCTACGCCAAGGAGGGTAACATGGCTCCGGAGGGCGCCGATGTGGCGGTCAAGGAACTGCAGGAGGAGCGCCGCTACCTGAAGGACGTTTACTAGGGAGTGCCCCCGGATGCTTTTCGATTTCCAGGTCAACGGGTTCGCCGGGATTGATTTCCAGTCCGATGACCTTGGCCTGAATGATCTGCAGCAAGCCGTCCGGGCCCTTCACCGGCACCGCACCACGGCCATTCTCCTGACCCTCATAACGGACCGGGTCGACGCCTTGTGCCGCAAACTGGAGCGGCTGGAGGCGCTGCGGTCCCGGGATCCCGTGATTGCCGGCACGATCCGCGGCTATCACCTGGAAGGTCCGTGGATCTCGGTTGAGAAAGGATATCATGGCGCGCACCCGCCCCATCTGGCCAGCCTGCCGGACCTGGCGGACTATCGGCGCCTGCGGGATGCAGCCGGGGGGAATCTGCGGCTGATCACCCTTGCTCCCGAACTGGAGGGTGCCGACGAACTGATCGCCGCGGCCACCCGGGACGGCCTGCGGATCGGCCTTGGCCACACCAACGCCCCGGAGGCAGCCATTGACGGCGCCATCCGGGCCGGCGCAACCCTGGCCACCCACCTCGGCAACGCGGTGCCGTCCGAGCTGCCGCGGCACGACAACATTATCCAGCGCCTCCTGGCCCGCGATGAACTGGTTGCCTGCCTGATCCCGGACGGCATCCACCTGCCTCCCTTTGTCCTGAGGAATTTCCACCGGGCCAAGCCGCAGGAACGCGTGTTTTTCACGACAGACTGCATGGCCGCCGCCGGGGCGCGGCCGGGGACCTATACCATTGGACCGGTCACGGTAGAGGTGGGCGACGACGGAGTGGTCCATTTGCCCGGAGACTCCCGTTTCGCGGGTTCCTCCCTGACCATGGACCGGGCCGTGGACAATATCACCAACTGGCTGGGGCTTGCCCCGGAGGAGGCAGTGAGGCTATGTTCAAGTGGGCCGGCCAGCCACTTCGGAATCAACCTGTAATTTTTTGCTTATGCACCTTCCCGGACCACCCATTCCCTTGCGGGAGCTCAGCTCCGGCTCGATCCACGCCTCCGTTTACGAGGACCGGCACTCCATGGGCCGGGCCGCCGCCCTGCATGTGGGTGCACTTCTGGCCCAGCGTCTGCGCGAGGTGGAGGTGCTCCGCATGATCGTCGGCAGCGCCCCGTCCCAGGACGAGTTTTTCCATTACCTGACCAGCGCTCCCGTGGTCGACCAGGTCGACTGGTCCCGGGTTGAGGTCTTCCACATGGACGAATACGTCGGCCTTCCGGTCGACCATCCGCAGAGTTTCCGGCACTACCAGCACCAGCATTTTGTCTCCCGGGTCCGGCTGGCGGCCTTTCACGAAATCCGGGGCGAGGCGGCGGACCCCCAGGCGGAGTGCGATCGGCTGGAGGCCTTGCTGGCGGAGCGTCCGCCGTACCTGGCCTGCCTCGGTATCGGGGAAAACGGACACCTCGCCTTCAACGATCCGGGGGTGGCGGATTTTGACGATCCGCTCCGGGTCAAGGTCGTGGCCATGGACGAGGTGTGCCGGCAGCAGCAGGTCAACGACGGTTGCTTTGCCTCCCTTTCGGAAGTCCCGACCCGGGCCATCACCCTGACCCTGAAGGTCTTCGCCGAGGCGACCTGCCTTTCCTGCGTGGTCCCCGCCAAAAGCAAGGCCAGGGCCGTGGCGGACACCATGAACGGTCCGGTCTCCACGGATTGTCCGGCAACCCTGATGCGGGGTCACCCGGCGACCCGGCTATTCCTCGAACCGGATTCCGCCTCGCTGCTTTGACCGGAGCCGAATCTCAAGCCACCGAGATCCACCAGACCAGGGCGATTATCGTGATCACGCACAGGCAGCCGGCCGCGAAACCGCCGGCGGCCCGGGTCGACGGCACCGGGATTTCCAGCCCGGAACGGGGGAAGAAGACCCGGCGGGGCAGGGGCTCCAATCCTTCCGGCAGACGGCATGGCTCGGTGGGCTCGGGTTCCTCGGTCAGGACCGGGGTCCGGGTCAGGGCATAGTAGCGTTCCAGCTTGTCCGGATCGGTGGGGCGGGTGAAAAGACTGACCAGAATACCGGCTGCGACACCCGTTCCCAGATAGAGGATCATCTGCCAGGGGAGGCTTATCGAGGCCTGCAGCTCGCCGGCTTGGACAATGCCGGCTGTCCTGGCCCAAGGGATGTCGGCCAGCCAGTCCGCGAAGAATGCGCGGGAGCCCAGCCACCAGGCAAACAGGGCCCCGAGGGCGGAGGCCCAGGCGCCGCGGGGCGTCATTCTCCGCCAGAAAAGACCCATCCAGAAGGCGATTCCCATCATGGGCCCGATCTTCCAGAGGATTTCCAGGCCCTGGATGACACCGGACAGCCAGTAGGCATAGAGGACCCCGGCGGCGACCACCGCCATGGAAGCGAAACGGGCCACCCACAGGTAGTGATGGTCGCTTTTTCCGCGGGCCAGCGGCTTGTAGACGTTGCGCGTGAAGAGGGCGGAAGCGGCGATCATGAAGGAGTCGCAGGAACTCATGACCGAGGCCAGCAGGGTGGCCACGAAGAGTCCCAGCGCGCCCGGCATCAACTGGGGAAGAAACTCGTTGGCCAGCATCCCGTAGAGGTGGTCGGGGTCAAATTGCCGCCCGGCATAATAGGCGGCCCCGGCCAGCCCGGTCAGGGCCCAGGCCACGGTGCAGAACCGTTTGGTCAGGCTGCCGAACATGAACCCGAACTGGCCCTCCTTTTCGGTCCGCCCGGCCGAGCAGTTGGCCAGGATGTGGGGCTGGGTGACAATCCCGACCAGGGCGTTGATGGAGATCACCAGGATATAAAAGACCCCGATGCCGGCCGGTGCGGCCAGGGAAAAGTAATGCGGATCGCGGATGGCCTCATGGATGCCGGCCAGGCCGCCGACGGCCTGCATGACGGAGGGCAGCAGGATGAGGGAGAAGACGATGGTCAGCAGGCCCTGGATGAAATCCGTAACGATGGCGGCGCCCAGTCCCCCGGCGGTGCCGTAGGCGACAAACATCAGGGTCATCAGGAATATCGCCAGGCCGGGCGAAATGATCCCGCCGCTGGCTCCGGCAATAACCGCTCCCGATCCCTTCAGCATCAGCCCGATGGTGGTGGACATCATGGCAATGCTGATCAGGGCATAGAGGGTGGCCACGCCGCGGTTGTAGCGCAGCTCGAATATGTCCGCGGTGGTCAGCGCCCGGAATCGACGCAGGATGGGCGCGAAGAGCCAGTAGAAGGGCGTCCCGAAGAGGTACAGCCACTGGTACCAGATTCCGGAAAGTCCGCTGGTGCAGGTCTTGGAGGCCACCCCGACGGCCTGGTCCGAGTGGGTCCCGCTGCCGAAGGCATGCATGGTCAGCATCCACTTCCCGAAGCGCCGCGGCATGATGAAATCGCTGACCAGGCGGATCTTACGGGCAGCATAGAAACCGAGCAGCGTGACCCCGATCAGGTAGGCCAGCAATACGGTCAGGTCGATGATGTGAATTCCGGACACGGGTGGAGGGAAGCGTTGGTCACAGGAAAAGGGAAGTCAGCAATCCCGTCCGGCCATTCCTATGGTTACTGTAAACACCAACCCGCTCCGACCGCGGCCGACTCCATGTTTTCCATCCGTAGGGACAAAAAAAGCGGGCCCGGAGGCCCGCCTTTGCAAAGCGAAGTAACCAGTCGGACGGATTACCCGAGCAGGGACTTGACCGCCTCGACCACCTTGGCCGGGGTCATGCCCAGTTCCTTCATGACCTCGTCGCCGGGGGCGCTGAGGCCGAAGCGCTCGATGCTGACCACCTTGCCGTCCAGGCCGGTGTACTTGTACCAGAGGCCGCCGACGCCGGCCTCGATGGCCACGCGGGCCCGGCAGGCGGAGGGGAGGACCTCTTCCTTGTAGTCGGCCTCCTGGCGCTCGAAGACCTCGAAGCTGGGCATGCTGACCACGCGGATTCCTTCACCCAGTTCCTTGGCCGCGGCCATGGCGTGCTGGAGCTCGCTGCCGGTTCCCATGATGATGGCCTTCAGGTCACCGGATTCCTTGTGGGCGATGTAGCCGCCCTTCAGCGTGCCGGAGCGGCGTTCGCCGGCCGGGATGGAGCTCAGGCTGGGCAGGTTCTGGCGCGACAGGATGAGCGAGGTCGGTCCGTCGGTGCGGGAAATGGCCGCGGCGAAGGCGGCCGCCGTTTCCTCCGGGTCGGCCGGCCGGATCACATCCATGTTGGGGAACAGGCGCAGGGCGCTGACCGTTTCCACCGGCTGGTGGGTCGGGCCGTCCTCGCCGACACCCACCGAGTCGTGGGTAAAGATCTGGAACACCGGCAACTTGGCCAGGCTGGCCAGGCGCAGGGCCGGGCGCATGTAGTCCGAGAAGGTCAGGAAGGTGGCCCCGGAGGCGATCCAGATGCCGTCGTAGACCATCCCGTTGGTGATGGCCCCCATGGCATGCTCGCGAATGCCGAAGCGGAAATTGCGCCCGCTGTTGTTGTCCCGGGTAAAGTCACCCTGGCCTTCCAGGTAGTTCTTGGTCGAACCAAAGAGGTCCGCGGAGCCGGTGGTCAGAAGGGGCAGGTTGGCGGCCAGGGGCTGCAGGACCTTGCCGCCGGCGGCACGCGTGGCCAGCTTGGCGTCGTCCGGGAATTCCGGGATCATGGCCAGGCATTCCTGCGCGCTGGGGCGCTTGCCGGAGACCGCCGCTTCCAGCAGCTCGGCCAGCTCGCTCTTGGCCGCTTTCCAGGTGCTGTAGGTCTTTTCCCACTCGGCATAGGCGGCTTGCTTGACGGCCTTCTGCTTGGCGAAATGGGCCTTGACCTCGTCGCTGACGAAAAAGGTCTCCTCCGGCAGGCCGAGCGAGGCCCGGGCGGATTCGGCATACTTGGCCCCGCCTTCGCCGTGGGCCTTCCAGGTGCCGGCCACTTCCTTGATGCCGCGCCCGATCTCGGTCTTGGCGATGATCAGCTTGGGCTTGCCGTTGTCGGCCGCCTTGGCGTCTTTGACCGCCTTCAGGACCGCCGCCATGTCGTGGCCGTCGATGGTGCAGACGTCGAAGCCGATGGCCTCGTAGCGCTTGGCGGTGTCCTCGCTCTGGGTCTCGCCGGCCTGGGCGTCGAGGGTGACGTCGTTGCTGTCGTAGATGATGATCAGGTTATCCAGGCCGAAATGTCCGGCGAAAGCGCTGGCCTCCATGGCCACGCCTTCCTGGAAGCAGCCGTCACCGGCCAGGCAGATCACATGGTTGTCCAGGATCGCCAGGCCCGGGGTGTTGAACTTCTGTTGGGAAAGTTTTTGCGAGACGGCGATCCCGACCGCGTTGCCGACGCCCTGGCCCAGCGGGCCGGTGGTGCACTCGACACCGTCGGTTTCCCCGAATTCCGGGTGGCCGGGGGTCTTGGAGTGCAGCTGGCGGAAATTCTTGATTTCCTCGATGGGCAGGTCGTAGCCCGAGAGGTGCAGCCATCCGTAGAGGAACATGCTCCCGTGACCGGCTGAGAGCACAAAGCGGTCGCGGTTGATCCAGCGGGGGACATCCGGGTTGAAGGAGAGGGCTTCGCTGAACAGCACGGCGCCGATCTCGGCGCAGCCCAAGGGCAGGCCAAGGTGGCCGATCCCGGCCTTGTGAACTGCATCGATGGCCAGGCCCCGTGCCTGGGTGGCCGCTTGTTTCAGGATTTCTGTTTCCATTTTTTGGTCTCTTTAGCTTATTGGTTCAATAGAGGAATCCCCAGACCATAGGACGCCACAGCGGTGGCATGCCAACACTTTTTACGCCATCTGCGGGATAATTCATATGACGGTTCGTTTTGCGACTTGCGGGTCCCGGAATAGTGAACATAAATATACCATAAGATGGCCGAGATCGCACATTTTGACGCGGACGCCTTTTTCGCCTCGGTGGAGCAGGCGGCCGACACCCGCTTGCGCCGCCGCCCGGTGGCGGTGGGTGGGGGAGCGCGGGGGGTCATCTGCTCGGCCAGCTACGAGGCCCGGGTTTTCGGTATCCACAGCGCCATGCCGACCCGCCGGGCCCTCCAGTTGTGCCCGCAACTGACCCTGATCCGCGGCCAGTTCGAACTCTACGAGCGCTTCAGCAGCCAGATCTTTGATTTTTGCGAGGACCTGACCCCGCACGTGGAGCGGACTTCCATCGACGAGGGATACCTGGACTTCCGGGGTCGCTCCGGCGGGCCGGAGGGGGCCGTCCGCCTCATGCGCGGCTTTGACCGGGAAATCTGCAGCTGGCTCAAGATCACCGTCTCCTGCGGCCTCTCGGCCCGCAAGCGGGTGGCCCAGATTGCCGGCAAGGCGAACAAACCGCACGGGTTCACGGTGGTCCCGGCCGGCAACGAGGCGGCCTTCCTGGCCCCGCTGCCGCTGCGGCACCTGCCGGGCCTGGGACCGGTCTCGACCCGCCGCCTGGAGCAGATCGGCCTGCGCCGGATCGGCGACCTGGTCCGCTCCGGCCCGGACATCCTGTACCCGGTCCTCGGCAAACAGGCCCTTTCCTTCCTGGAACTGGCCCGGGGGGAAGATGACGACCCGGTGGACGCCGGGAAGGCTCCACCGAAATCATTCGGCGGTCAGGAGACCTTTCCCGGCGAGTCCGGCGACGAGGCCTTTGTGGAGAAAATGATCCAGTCGCTGCTGGTGGCCCAGCTGGTCCGGCTCCGCAAGGCCCGGCAGTGTGCCCGGACCCTTTCCCTGGGGGTCCGCTACACCGACATGGAGCGCAGCCAGGCCAGTCACAGCCTCCCGGAGCCCAGCAACCTGGACCCGGTCTTCATGCCCCAGGTGCGCCCCCTGATGCGCCGGGCCTGGCAGCGCCGGGTCCAGCTCAACCAGGTCCACGTCCAGCTCGCCAACCTCTATCCGGAATGGATCCAGGGGGACCTTTTCCAGCCCGGCCGGCTGCGCCAGCAGGCCATCTGTGCCGTCGGCGACTCCCTCAACGCCCGGTTCGGCAAGGGCACCCTGCGCCCGGCCTCGCTGCTGTAGGGCGACTGGGGAATGGGACCTATGGGATATGGGACCTATGGGATATGGGACCAAAGGGACGAATGTGACCTATATATGTGGGACGTATGAGACCCATAGGTAATGTGTCTCCACCTGGTCTGGACCTCGCCAGACTACTGAGCTACATATTCCGGGGCTGAATGCCACATATGTCCCATATGTTCCCCTTGGTCCCATATCCCAGTCCCACTACCCGTTCCACTCCAGGATGATCTTGCCGCTCTGGCCGCTTTCCATGAGGTCGAAGGCCTCGCGGAAGGATTCCGCGGGGAAGGTATGGGTAATGATCGGGTCGATACTGAGGCCGCTCTTGAGGAGGACGCTCATCTTGTACCAGGTCTCGTACATCTTGCGCCCGTAAATGCCTTTCAGGGTCAGGCCCTTGAAGATGATGCGGGTCCAGTCGACGCTGGCGTCGGGGGGCAGGATTCCCAGCAGGGCGATCCGCCCTCCGGCGAACATGACGTCGATCATCTGGGAGAGGGCCCGGGGGCTGCCGCTCATCTCGAGTCCGACGTCGAAGCCCTCCTTCATGCCGAGGAAGGTTTCCGTCTCGAGTAGGGATTCCTTCGATACATCAAGGGCCACGGTGGCGCCCATTTTCCGGGCCAGCTCGAGCCGGCAGGGATTGACATCGGTGACCACCACGCTGCGGGCACCGGCGTGGCGGCAAATGGCGGCGGACATGCAGCCGATGGGGCCGGCCCCGGTGATCAGGACATCCTCGCCGAGGACATCGAAGGTGGTGGCGGTGTGGACAGCGTTGCCGAGCGGATCGAAACAGCTGGCCACCTGGAGGGGGATCTGGGGGCTGACCACCCAGACGTTGGTCTTGGGGAGGCAGAGGTAATCCGCGAAGGCGCCCGGGCGGTTGACCCCGACGCCGCGGGTGTGGGGGCACATGTGCATCCGCCCGCGGAGGCAATTGCGGCATTTGCCACAGACCAGGTGGCCTTCGCCGGAAACGATCTCGCCCGGCTTGAGGCCGCTGACATGGCTCCCGACCTCGACTATTTCCCCGACAAACTCGTGCCCGATGACCAGGGGCGGCTCAATCGTCTTCGCCGCCCAGGCATCCCAGGTGTCGATATGGACGTCGGTCCCGCAGATGGACGACTTGAGCACCCGGATCAGCACATCGTCGGGACCCGGTGCCGGGGCCGGAACCTCCTTCATGACCAGACCGGGCCCCCGGGCTTCCTTGACTATCGCACGCATGTATCAAGGCTAGGAGGGTCCGGCAGATTTGCAAGTGGCGGATAATGCGTTTGCCGCTGCTTTCAGTTTCCGGTAAACCCGGGCCATGTATCCAGAAAGCTTCCAGACCCGGCTCAAGGACACCCTGCAGGAAATCCGCAACGCCGGCCTTTATAAAACCGAGGGGATTATCAGCGGCCCGCAGTCGGCCCGCATGCGCCTGGCCGACGGACGGCTGGTGATCAACTTCTGCGCCAACAACTACCTCGGCCTGGCGGATCACCCGGAGGTCATCAAGGCCGCCGCGGAGAGCCTTGGCCGGCATGGCTACGGGATGGCCAGTGTCCGCTTCATCTGCGGG
>CAJXMX010000067.1 GCA_913056355.1 uncultured Opitutales bacterium | reverse complement strand
ACGAAGGACGAAGGACGAAGGATTGAGATAGGGATTGAGCTAGAGCTTGAGATTTTAGAACGATGTTGATGTGCAGGGTAGAAGGAAACGCGACGAGCACCATCAGGCATGAGAGCCTGAAGGGCTGGCGTTTGCTGATCTGCCAGCCGATCAACGACGCGGGTGAGGACAGCGGGTTGCCGCTGCTGACCCTGGACTGCCTGGGGGCCGGCAATGAACAGCTGGTCATTGTCACCAGCGACGGCAAGAGCGTGCGGGAGAAGATCGGCGATCCCCATTCCCCGGCCCGCTACATGACCATCGCCATCCTCGACGAGGATATCGGGGAGATTGAGGAAATCACCGAGCTGGAGGTGCCGGCATGAGGTTTGCCCGGATCATCGGCCGCGTGACACTCAACGTCGCGGATCCCGCCTACGCCGGCGGGCGCTTCCTGCTGGGAATTCCCTGCAAGCCGACGGACGCGGCCCCGGACAAGGGCCAGCCGCTGCCCAAGGGCAACAGCATGGTTATCTTTGACAAGCTGGGCGCCACCGAGGCGGACCTGATCGCCTATTCCGACGGGGGAGAAGCTGCGGCCCCCTTCGCCGGTCCGACTCCCTGCGACGCCTACAACGCGGCTATTATTGATCACGTTTTCTGGAAACCAACCAAGAGGAAATAAATTCATGGCCAAGAGAGTGTACACCGAGAAAGACATCCAGGGCTTACTGGCCTCGGGCAAATCCATTGCCGACCTGCCCGCCGGAGCCATTTTCACACCGGGCGCACGCGACCTGCTGAAAGGGCGGGGAGCCGTCGCCAGCAAGGCTGTCCCGGTCGCCGCCAAGGTGGAGGGCAACGAACCGATCCTGCCGGACTATGTCTACCGGTGGGAAGGAAAGAAGGATCCCTCCACGCCGAAGGAAATCCAGGCCTTCTTCAATTCCCCGGAGATTGAGGTCCTCAAGGAGCGCATGTGCGACATCGGACGCCGCATGTGGGCGCGCGGGTACACCGACGGCAACGGGGGCAACCTGGTCATCCGGGTCGGCGAGAACCTGTTCCTGACCACCCAGACCCTGATCTGCAAGGGCTTCATGTCCCCGGAAACGATCGGGCTGGTGGACTTCGACGGCAAGCAGCTGGCCGGCAAGTACAAGCGGACCAGCGAGTGCATGACCCATCTGGCCATTTTCCGCAACCAGCCGAAGGCCCGGGCCACCTGCCACGCGCACCCGCCGCACGCGACGGCCTACGCGGTGGCCAACGTCCAGCCGCCGACCTGCATGATCCCGGAAGCGGAAGTCTTCCTCGGGCAGATCGGCCTGGCCGAGTACCAGACCCCCGGATCCCCGGCCAACGCCAAGGTGGTCGGCGACGCCGCCAAGGAGCACCATTCCATCTTGATGATCAATCACGGGGTCATCACCTGGGGCGACCACATCGAGGACGCCTACTGGAAGATGGAGAACACCGATTCCTACTGCCAGACCATCTGGATCGCCTCGCAGCTGGGGAACGGCCTCAAGACCATCACCACGGGCCAGGCCAAGGAGCTGATCGAGCTGCGCAAGATGCTGGGAATGAAGGACAAGCGCGAGACCTGGAAGGAATGCGAGCTGTGCGACAACAGCGAGTTTCGTCCGGGCGTGGTCTGCACCAACCTGCCGCAGGGCGGGGGAGCGGCCGAGCCGGCCGGCTCATCCAACGCCGAGGCGGACGCGCTGGTGCAGCAGATCACCGACATCATCATGGCCGAGCTGGCCAAGGGGAACTAAGCAAGGAACTTTATCATGAAGGTAACGATTATCGGAGGAGGGGGCCGCGTCGGCTCCAACGCCGCGTTCGCGCTGCAGTGCGCGGGAATTGTATCGGAAATCCAGATACTGGATGCCAACGCCGAGCTGGCCGAGGGGGAAGCCCTTGACCTGCTGCACGGCGCGTCTTCCCTGGCCGACCAGAAGATCTACGCCGGCGACTACGAGCGGGCCCGGGACACCAACGTCTATGTCATCACGGCCGGCCTGCGCCGTAAGCCGGACGAGTCCCGCCTGGACCTGATCAACCGCAACGTCTCCCTTTTCAAGAACATCCTGGCCGACATCAAGGGGGCGGGGCACCTCAACTGCGCCAAGTTCTTTGTTGTCTCCAACCCGGTCGACATCCTGACCGAGCTGGCCACCCGCGAGCTGAACGTACCGGCCAACCAGGTCCTCGGCCTGGGGACCATGCTCGACACGGCGCGCTTCCGATCCCTCATTTCCGCCGAGCTGGACCTTGCCCCGACACAGGTCAAGGCCCTGATCCTGGGCGAGCACGGGGACTCCATGGTGCCGATCTGGTCCTCCGCGACCGTCGGCGGCCTGCCGCTGGCGGGCCTGCCGCAAGTGACCCCGAACCTGCAGAAGCAGCTTTTCGAGCGGACCAAGGGCAGCGGCGCGGAAGTCATCCGCCGCAAAGGCGGGGCCGGTTGGGCCGTCGGGGCGACCATCGCCGAGGTGGTGCACGCCATCGTGCTCAACCGCCAGCAGCTCCTTCCGGTCTCCTCCAGCCAGCGCGGCAAGGCCTACGGGATCCGCGGCGTCTCCATCAGCGTCCCGACCGTGGTCGGGAAAGACGGAGTGCTGGAGCATGTCGAGCTGGACCTCTGGCCGAAGGAGAAGCAGGGCCTGCAGTCATCGGCCCGCGCCTTGGCGGATACGCTGGGGAAGGTGATTTGATTGGTCGTAGGTCGTAGGTCTTAGGTCGTTGATCGCAGGCAATCCCAGAGGGATTGAGGACCAGGATTCATGGACATCCCGGAGGGATGAAACAGGGTAGCCGCGGGTCACGCGCAGCGTGACCCGGGGACGATGGGATTTTATGTTGGATCGACCCCGGAGGGGTCGCAGACGACCCCAAGGATTTACGTTTATGCGACCCCTGCGGGGTCGGTGCACTTCTTAACGGCGTGACCCCGGGTCGCCCTGCCGGGCGACCCGCGGCTACCCTGTAGCACGCCTCCGGCGTGCGCCCCACGTCCTCGGGCGTGCCTTCCACGTCCTCGGGCGTGCCTTCCACGTCCTCGGGCGTGCCTTCCACGTCCTCCGGCGTGCGCCCCACGTCCTCGGGCGTGCCTTCCACGTCCTTCGGCGTGCGCTCCACATCCTCCGGCGTGCGCCAGAACAGGCGACCCAACTACTCACCAATTTCACAACCGCAGGCGGGACGCCTGCGGCACTGCTAAGATCCCGGCACCGATCTACCTCTCTCCCCAGACCTACGACTTACGACCTTTGACCAATAATCCTTGCCTCCGGCTTGACGGCGCTGCATACCCGAGGACCTTTCCCGTTAACCATGCCAAACAGCAGACCGGATAGTGCCAAACAGGCGGCGCCGCAGAAGGCGCTGGACCTTGAAATCAAGGACGCCCAACTGATCTTTAATTCGGTCTGGAATGAGCTGATCGACGACTACGGTGAGGAGGAGCTGACATTTCCGCGGGAAATCTTCTGGCTCAACGGGGCACCCGGTGCCGGCAAGGGGACCCAGACCCGCTTCATCATGGAGTACTGCGGCCTGACTGCGCGGCCGATCGTGGTCTCGGATTTGCTCAACAGCCCGGAAGCCCGGCGGCTCAAGGATGCCGGCATGATGGTCGGGGACCGCGAGGTGACTTCCCTCCTGATGCGTCGCCTGCTGGACCCGGTCAACGACACGGGCGTGGTGGTGGACGGATTTCCGAGGACAAAGGTCCAGGTGGAGTGCCTGAAGCTGTTCTACCAGAAGCTGGCGGCGCTGCGCAGCAAGTACCTCGGGAGCGAGCTGGAGGTACGCTTCCACAAGCCGATCTTCCACATCGTGGTGCTCTACGTGGACGAGGCGGTATCGGTCAACCGGCAGCTCCAGCGCGGGAGGATGGTCCAGGAACACAACCGCCAGGTGGAAAGCACCGGGACGGGCATCCTGAAGGAACTGCGCAAGACCGACCTCGACGTCGATGCGGCGCGCAACCGTTACCGCACCTTCAAGGAGATCACCTACGAGTCACTGACCTCGCTGCGGGAGATTTTCCACTATCATTTCATCAACGCCCAGCAGACCATCGAGGAAGTCCAGCAGAGCATCGTTGAGGAACTGAAATACCAGACCTCGCTCGAGCTGGACCAGCGGACCAACGACATCATATCGTGGATCCCGGTGGCCTCGGACATCGTCCTGCACGCCCGGCAGCAGCTGGTCGAGCGGCTGGAAAACTACACCCTGCACAACGCCGAGCTGATGGAGCGGGTGGTCGGGGTGATCACCGGCAAATTCATGCCGATCGTGATTCGTCACGCGGTCTCCGGCCGGGCCTACATTAATTCCGAGGACGCGCTGTTCGACGACCCGCTGGCCCTGGCCATGTTTATCGATGTCTTCTCGGAGCGCGGCTACCAGGCGGCGGTGGACATCCGGCAGGAGGAGATCCCGGACCGGGTCGACCTCAGCACGGGCAAGGTGCACACCCGGCGCAAGCGGGTCTACCGCTTCAGCATCCACTTCCAGGGATCGGTCATCCGGCGCGGACATTAATCCGCCTCCATGAGGAAACCCGGTACGGGAATCTCAGGAATATTCCCGATAGAATTTTACACGGAAAAGTGTAAACTGTGCCTCAGCTATCCAGCATGGATTAGTCTGTCAAATTTGGTTAGGAGTAATAGAAAAGTTCAGAGTGGAACAGGAAGGCTCGCGGCGTGTTGTCGCGGGCCTTCTTGCATTCCGGGGCTGGGAATGCGCGCGGGGGCTTGCCAAATACGGGTAGTGGCATCAGATTCCGGCCTATAATGGATCCACGATATAATACCCTCGCAGAGAACCTTGTAGGTTATTCCATCTCGCTCAAAAAAGGTGAGCGGGTACTGATCGACGCCTTCGACGTCCCGGACGCCATGGTGGTGGCGCTGGTCCGGGCCATCCGGGCGAAGAAAGGGATTCCCCATGTGCAGCTGCATCATGCGCGCGTGACCCGGGAACTGATCCGGGAAGTGACCGAGGAGCAGGTGGACTTCCAGGCCAAGCACGAGCTGGCCCGGATGAAGGGCATGGACGCCTACATCGCCCTGCGCGGGGCGCACAACATTTTCGAGAACGCGGACGTGCCGAGCAAGCGGATGCAGCTCTACATGAAGACCATGCGCCCGGTGCAGAACCACCGGGTTGGGAAGACCAAGTGGGTGGTGCTGCGCTGGCCGACTCCGGCCATGGCCCAGCAGTCGCTGACCAGCACGGAATCCTTCGAGGACTTCTATTTCCGGGTCTGTTGCATGGATTACTCGCGCCTGGTACCGGGCGAGAAGGCCCTCAAGAGGCTGATCGACAAGACCGAAACGGTGGAGATCAAGGGGCCGGGCACGGACCTGAAGTTTTCCATCAAGGGACTGGAGGCGATCATGGCCATCGGCACGCGCAACATCCCGGACGGGGAAGTGTTCACGGCGCCGGTCAAGGACAGTGTCGAAGGGGTCATCACCTATAATGTTCCGACCGTCTACCAGGGCGTTTCCTTCGACAACGTCCGCTTCGAGTTCGAGAAGGGGAAGATCGTCAAGTCCTCCTGCACGGGGGACAACCGCAAGCTGAAGGCGATCCTGGACAGTGATCCGGGCTCGCGCTACATCGGGGAATTCGCGATCGGGTTCAACCCGCACATCAAGGAACCGATGCGCGATACGCTCTTCGACGAGAAGATCGCCGGCAGCATCCATTTCACGCCCGGGCAGGCCTATGAAGGGGTGGCCGACAACGGCAACCGGAGCCAGGTCCACTGGGACATCGTCTCCATCCAGCGCAAGGACTACGGGGGCGGCGAGATCTGGTTTGACGGCAAGCTGATCCGCAAGGACGGCATCTTCATTCCGAAGTCCCTGCATAAACTGAACCCGGAGTACCTGCTGGAAAGCTGAGGACATGGGGTACCAGCCGCATCCTCCGCTGAGTGAATTCCTGAGGCGCCTCCCGAAGACCGAGACCCACCTCCACATCGAGGGCGCGCTGCCCTGGGAACTGTTGAACACGATGGATCCCGGGCGTTTCCCGCATCCGCCGGAGTCGTGGGAAGATGGATACAGGTTCAAGAGTTTCGCCCAGTTCGAGACGGCGCTGCTGGACATGGCCTTCGCCTGGTTCACCTCGCCGGAGCGTTACCATGAGGCGGCCAGGAAAATCTTCGACCGCCTCCACAAGGAGGAGAATGTCCACTACATCGAGACCAGCTTCGCCTCCGGCATGATCGAGTTTGTCGGGCTGGACGGCGAGGCCGTGGCGGAGGCCATCAAGGCGGCTGCGCCTCCCGGAATTCCGGTGAGGGTCTTCATGGGGATCCACCACGACGGCTACACCGAGAGGAGCCGGCCCTTCATCGAGGACAGCCTGCACTGGGACAGCCTTGACGGGCTGGACCTGCACGGGACCGAGACGACGCCCCTCGAGCCGTGGACGGCGGGGGTCTGGCGTCGTGCCCGCGAAAGCGGCAAGCAGACCAAGGCCCATGCGGGCGAGTTCAACGGTCCGGAGTTTGTCTGGCAGGTGGTCGAGGAGCTGGGCGTGATGCGGATCGAGCACGGCGTCCGGAGTATAGAGTCGCCGAAGCTGGTCCGTCACCTGGCGGACATCGGGGCGGTGCTGGACGTGTGCCCGATCAGCAACATCAAGCTGGGGGTGGTGGAGCGCATGAGCGACCATCCGGTCCGCGACCTGATGCGGGAAGGGGTGACCTGCACCCTGAGCACGGACGACCCGATCTCCTTCGGCAACACCCTGACGGAGGAATACACGGCGCTGTACCAGGACCTTGGCTGCAGTTTCCGCGAGCTGGGTCAACTGGCGGCCAACGGCTTCCGGCACGCCATCGACGGGCGGGACAACTTCAGCGGCAAGCTGGACGAGATCGAACAGTTGGTGGCCGAATTCGAGAACCGGGAGTAGTCCGGGCATGAACGGCGACGAGGAGCGGCAACTGGTCATCCCGGAAGGGACGCGGGCGGACCGCGCCGACAAGCTGCTGGCCAGCCTGCTGCCGGAGCTGAGCCGTTCCCGCTGGCAGAAACTGTTCCAGGCGGGCCGCGTCTGGCGCGACGACGAGGTGCTTTCCCAGAAGAGCAAGATCCGGGCCGGAGATGTCGTGGAATATTCGATACCGCCGGCCGAGCCGCTGGAGCTGCGCCCGGTCCCGATGGACCTGAAGGAAATTTTCGAGGATGAAGACATCCTGGTGCTGGACAAGGCCCCGGGGGTGGTGGTCCATCCGGGGGCGGGGACGGGTGAGGACACGCTGGTCCACGGGCTGTTGCATCACTGCCGGGGCAGCCTGAGCGGGATCGGCGGGAAGGAGCGGCCGGGAATCGTCCACCGCCTGGACAAGGAGACCAGCGGGATCCTGGTGGTGGCCAAGAACGACCCCGCGTTCGCGGGACTGGCCGAACAGTTTGCCAGCCGGAGTATCGAGAAATTCTATACCGCGCTGGTGCGGGGCGCGCCGGAACCGCGGGAGGGCACCGTTGAGGAACCGATCGGTCGCCACCCGGTGCACCGGCTGCGCATGACCTGCCGGGCGGACGGGCGTCCGGCGCGGACGGACTTCGCGGTGCTCAAGTCCTGGGAGAAGGCGGCGGCACTGGTCCGCCTGCAGATCCACACCGGGCGGACCCACCAGATCCGGGTCCACATGAAGCACCTGGGGACACCGCTGCTGGGCGACGGATTGTACGGCTACAAGGAAAACTTCACCGCGGACGGCCGGGCAATCCGGATCCCGCCGGTTCCGCGGGTCATGCTGCACGCCACGGAGCTGCGCTTCCGGCATCCGGTCAACGGGGAGAGGATGGTCATCGTGGCCCCGCTTCCGGGCGATTTCCGGATGGTCACGGGGATGCTGGACAAGGCTTTCGCGGCTGATGAAAGCCGTTGACCGGAGCGTGCCATTCGCAAAAGCTACCGGGCATGAAGGCGCGCGAACTGTTTGACTGGCCGGAGAGCCTGCCCTTTGCCGAATCCTTTGATCCGGAGGCGCATCCGTGGGAATGGTTGCCGCAGATCAGCCAGGCCCTGGCGGGATTCCATTTCTCCCATGCGCGGGGAATCGAGGATGTCCCGGACGGGGTGGACCTGCGCGGCGCGGTTTACCTGCACCCGAGCGTCAAGCTGCCCGCCTACTGCACGATCATCGGACCTGCCTGGATCGGGCCGGAGGTGGAGATTCGCCCGGGGGCCTTCATCCGCGGGAACGTGATCGTGGGAAAAGGATCGGTGCTGGGCAATGCCTGCGAGTACAAGAACTGCCTGCTGATGGAAAACGTCGAGACGCCCCACTACAATTACGTCGGGGACAGCATCCTCGGAAACCGGGCGCACCTTGGCGCGGGGGCCATCTGCGCCAACCTCAAGCTGGCGCGGGACGAGGTAATTTTGCGGATCGACGGGAAGCGTTACCCGACTGGGTTGCGCAAAGTCGGGGCCTTCATGGGCGACGGCGCGGAAGCCGGCTGCAACAGCGTCCTGCAGCCCGGGACCGTCCTCGGCCGGCGGGCGGCGGTGATCAGCATGCCCTTCCATGGCTATCTGCCGGCCGGCACCATGGCCATCCCGGACGGGAAGTACCGGACCCTGCCCCGGCCGGGGGCGTGAGGCGCGGCCGCCTTTACTTACGCATATTTTCGGTGAAAGACCACCGTCTGGATATCTGCGACTCCTCCGGAGTCGTGAAAATCCAATACCGGATGCCCGGGGTTCCTCCCGCCTCGCTGCGCTCCGCGGGATCCACCCCGCGCTAATTCCTGTTGCCCCTTTGGGGGCATGAACAGGCGGACGCCTATCCTCCGGGCGATGGGGGCGTGGACAGGCGGACGCCTATCCTCCGGGCGATGGGGGCGTGGACAGGCGGGACGCCTATCCTCCGGGCGATGGGGGCGTGGACAGGCGGGACGCCTATCCTCCTTGGCTTGGACTACTGTTACGGATTCAAAAGCCCGAGGACCTGCTTGTGGATGGAGTGGTGGGTTGCGACCAGGCCGCGAGAGCCGTCGGGTTCGTTACCGTGCCAGTCGGTGGCGGTGGCCCCGGCGCCGCGGAGGACGGGAAGGAGGGCGGCGATATCCCAGAGGTTGAGGATGGGATCGGCCATGATGTCGGCCCGGCCGGAGACGAGGAGGGTGTAGCCGAAGCAGTCGCCCCATGAGCGGTACTGGCCGGTGACGTCGACCAGGGCCTGCCAGCCGGCTTCGTCGTGGTACTGTCCGGGGCCCTTGGGATCGGTGGTGAGGAGGAAGCATTGGCCGAGATCGGGTGGCTGGCGGAGGGCGACCGGCCGGTCATTGCACCAACAGGTGATGTTGTCGCCGATGAAGAGGCGTCCGATGGCGGAGAGGTGAATGGCCCCCCAGACGGGGACCCCGTTTTCGCGGAGGCAGATCAGGGTACCGAAATGCGGGGATCCGGCGGCGAAGGACTTGGTGCCGTCGATGGGATCGAGGACCCAGGTGTAGCGGGCATCCTTGTTGGTGGCCCCGAGCTCCTCGCCGATAATCCCGTGAGAGGGAAATTCCTTTTCAATCAGGCCCCGCATGATCTCTTCCGCCTTGCGATCAGCGTAGGTGACCGGCGTTTCGTCCTCCTTCCATTCCACCTCCAGGTCGGGATCATTGAAGAGCGGATTGATGACCTTGGCGCTCTCGTAGGCGAGCTGCTTGAGGAAGCCGATGATGCCCTGATCGTCTATCATGGGGCTGGATTTTCGGGGAGCGGCTGAAGCTTGGCAATCCGGATTTGCCGAAGCTGGTGGCGCCTAGCGGTCGATGAGCAGGTGACGTTCCACGACCTCCTCCAGGTCGGCGAAGACTTTCCGGGCCAAAGTCTCGTCCTCGGCCTCGGCGAGGAGGCGCACCTTGGGCTCCGTGCCGGAATAACGAAGGAGGATGCGCCCTTTCTTTCCGGCTTTCTTTTCCAGGGAATTCAGGGCCTTCTGGAGACCGGGGATTTCCTCAAAGGGAAGCTTTTTGCGGACCGCGACGTTCTTCTTGATCTGGGGGAAGGGCCGGAAGACAGCGGCCAGCTCGGCCAGGGAGTTGCCGCTGCGGATCATCTCGTTGAGGATCAGGAGTGCGGCGAGGAGTCCGTCACCGGTCGGGAGGTAGTCCATGGCGATGAAGTGGCCGCTGGATTCACCCCCGAGGTTGTAGCCCTTGTCGCGCATCTCATAGAAGACCTGGCGGTCCCCGACGCCAACCCGGTTGACCGTGACCCCGGCCTGCTCGAGGCAGTTGTCGAGGCCGAGGTTGCTCATTATGGTGGCTACCAAAGTGTTCTTGGCCAACAGCTTGCGTCGCGCCCAGCCCGTTCCGAGGATGGCCATCACGGCATCTCCGTCGAGGATCTGGCCGGTACTGTCGCAAAGGATCACCCGGTCGCCGTCACCATCGTGGGCGATGCCGATATCGGCAGCCTGGTCCTCCACCGCGTTGCTGATGACTTCCGGGTGCTCGCTTCCGCAATCGAGGTTGATATTGTCCCCGTCGGGTCTGCAACCACGGGTAATGACCAGGGCTCCGAAGCGCGAAAGCAGCTCCGAGGAGGTGCGGTAGGTGGCGCCGTTGGCGCAGTCGAGGACAATCCTCATTCCCATCAGGGCCTGGTCGGGAAGGATGTGCTCGTAGCTTTCCAGATAATGCCGGCGCGCCTCGTAATAACGCACGGGCGGGGTGATCGAGGCGTCGGCCTCGCGCCGGGGCAGGGCGTCGAGAAGGACCTCGATTTCCTGCTCATCCCTCGGGCGCAGCTTGACGCCGCCTCGGCCGAAGAGCTTGATGCCGTTATCGGAAGCGGGATTGTGGGAAGCGGTGATGACGATTCCCATGTCGAGGCCGAGCATGCGAATGGCGCCGGCCACGGCGGGAGTGGGGCAGACCCCGGCATCGAAAATGCGGATTCCCTCCTGGTTGAGGCCGCGGGCCAGGGCGAGAAAGAGGTAACCTGCGCTGGCCCGGGTGTCGCGCCCGATGGCGACGTGGTAGGACGATGACTTGCTGGTCTTGCTCAGCCAGAGCCCGATGGCCCGGCCGAGCCGGTAGACAAAATTCTCGTGCAGGAGGGGGCCGTTGACGCGGTCCCGGATGCCGTCTGTCCCGAAGTACTTCATGCGCCGGGCTGGCTTTCCAGGTAAAAGGCCTGGGCTTTGCCGATCCATTCCTTCAGCTTGCCGCCGAGCAGGATTTCGCGGGCCAGGGCACAGCCCTCGTCGAGGGAATCGGCCCTGGCGGTGATGCGGAAGGCGGCCCCGGCATTGAGGACGATGGAATCCACCAGGCCCGGGCGGCCGCGGCCGGCCATGATGTCGTTGAGCAGGACAACATTTTCCTCTGCCGTTCCGCCGCGCAGCTCTTCCGGATCGGCGGGGGGAAAGCCGAGATCTTCGGGCGTCCATTCCGCATCCAAGGCATCCATTTCGCCAAATCCATATACCTGGTTTCGGCCGGCCGTGGTCAATTCATCCATGCAGCCTCCGGAGCTGAGCCGGCAGGAGACGGCCATCCCGCGGAGCAGGCCGAGCCGGTCGAGGGAGCGGGCGAGGGGCTTGACCCATGCCGGGTCATGGACGCCAAGCAACTGGAAGGCCGGCCGGGCCGGATTGATGAGGGGGCCCAGGATATTGAAGACTGAGCGCTTTCCCTCGGCCGCCATTTCCTTGCGGACCGGCATGATTTCCTTGAAGGCGGGATGGAAAGCGGGGGCGAAGAAGAAGCAGAAATTGAGTTCCCCGATGGCGGCCCGGAGAAGGGCGGGATCGGTATCCATGCGGATCCCGAGCTGGCCGAGGAAATCGGCCGAGCCGCTCTGGGAGGTAATGGCCCGGTTGCCGTGCTTGAGGACGCGAACCCCGGCGGCGGCGACAATGAAGGCCGTGGTGGAGGAAATATTGAATCCCTTGGAGCCGGTCCCGCCGGTGCCGACGACATCGATGGCCGAGCTGGCCAGGTCGGACAGTTCGGGATCGCGGGCCAGGCGGCGGAAGACCCGGGCGAAGGCCGTGACCTCCTCGACGGATTCCCCCTTCTCATGGAGCGCGGTGAGAAACGCCTTTTTCCGAACGGGATCGACATCGGGGCGGGTCAGGTGTTCGGCGGCGGTGGTGGTCTGTTCGGCCGATAAATCCAAGCCGGTTCGCATCTGCTGGGTCAGTTCCTGAAGGTCAGGCATCCCCTATGAAGAAAAATTTCCCCACGATGCGGGCAAGAAATTATTGATTTGGAGGCTATTTTTGGCCCGGTATTTGCGTTTTCTGTAAGAAACTGCTTCGATGATATATATTTTTAACAATGAGTGACACGACCAGCATTACCATCGCCCGGGGAGACGGAATCGGGCCCGAGATCATGGACGCCACCCTGCGGGTGCTGAAAGCGGCTGGAGCCCGCCTGGAATATGAGGAGATCGAGATCGGGGAAAAGCAGTACCTGGCCGGCCAGAGCTCCGGAATCAGCCCGGAGGACTGGAAGACACTGCTCAAGAACCGGATTTTCCTCAAGGCGCCGATCACGACCCCGCTGGGAGGCGGCTACAAGAGCCTGAACGTGACCGTCCGCAAAAGCCTGCGCCTGTTCTCCAATGTCCGTCCGTGCCGGGCCTATGCGCCTTACGTGAACACCAATTTCCCGAACATCGACATGGTCATCATCCGGGAGAACGAGGAAGACCTTTACGCGGGGATCGAGCACCAGCAGACCGACAAGGTGGTCCAGTCGCTGAAGCTGGTTTCACGGCCCGGCTGTGAGGCGATCTGCCGCTATGCGATGGAATATGCCCGGGCCTATGGCCGGAAGAAGGTGACCTGCCTGACCAAGTCCAACATCATGAAGCACACGGATGGGCTTTTTCAGCGCGTCTTCGAGCAGATTTCCCAGGAGCCACAGTACGCGGACATCCACACCGAACACCGGATCATCGACATCGGGGCGGCCCTTGTGGCGGCCCATCCGGAGGACCTCGACGTGATCGTGACCCTTAACCTCTACGGCGACATCGTCAGCGACATTGCGGCGCTGGTGGCCGGTTCCGTGGGGCTGGCCGGATCGGCCAACATCGGGTTTGACGCGGCCATGTTCGAGGCCGTCCACGGTTCGGCGCCAGATATCGCGGGTCAGGACATCGCCAACCCCTCGGGTCTGATCAACGCGGCCACCATGATGCTGGTCCACCTAGACCAGGGGGATATCGCGACCAAAATCGGAAACGCCTGGCTGAAGACCCTTGAGGACGGCATCCACACCGGTGACATTTACAAGGAATCCATCTCGAAGCAGAAAGTGGGCACCAAGGGCTTTGCCGACGCCGTGATCGAACGCCTGGGCCAGGTGCCGAGCAGCTTCCCGCCGGCCAGTTTCAAGAACCAGGGCATCCACATCACCCTGCCGGAGCACCCGCCGCGGACCAAGAAGCTGGTCGGCGTGGACGTCTTCATCGACTGGGACGAAAACGACCGCGACCCGGACGTCATCGGGGACCGCCTGGCCAAGGTGGACGGCGACGGACTGCGCCTGAAGCTGATCACCAACCGCGGGGTAAAGGTTTACCCGGAGGGCCTGGCCGACATTTTCTGCACCGACCACTGGCGCTGCCGTTTCGTGGCCACGGCTGAGTCGGGCGTCTGCACCCACAGCCAGATTTCCAGCCTGATGCTGCGCGTGGCCAACGCCGGTTTCGACTTCATCAAGACCGAGCACCTCTACACCTTCGACGACGAGCGGGCCTACTCGCTGGCGCAGGGGGAGTGAGGGACTATGGACAAAGGACAAAGGACAAAGGACAAAGGACTAAGGACTAAGGACTAAGGACTAAGGACTAAGGGAATGAATGGTGATCGGGGCCCTTGCACTGCCAGCTTCTGCGGCCTGCAACCCCGCGAACTTCGTCATTAGTCCTTTGTCCTTTGTCCCTACAGGCGGGACGCCTGTAGTCCATTGTCCATCATCCATTGACCTTTGACCGATCTGGAGCCATCTTCAGGGCATGGCGGATAATTCCAAGGACGAGATGACGGTACGGGTGCGGGCACTCGAGTTGAAGGACTACGAGGACCTGCACCAGGTGATGCTGCTGGCCTACGGAAACATCGACGACGACCCGTGGCGGCGGCGCCAGATGGCCTCGCTGCTGAAGAAGTTCCCGGAGGGGCAGATCGCGGTGGAGGTCAACGGCAAGGCGGTGGGTTGCGCGCTGTCGTTGATCGTCGACTACAGCAAGTACGGCGACTCGCACACCTATGACGAGATAACCGGTAGTGAATCCTTCAGCACGCATGATCCGGAGGGGGACGTGCTGTACGGGATCGACATCTTCGTCCACCCGGACTTCCGGGGACTGCGGCTGGCACGGCGGCTATACGACGTGCGGAAGGACATCTGCGAGAAGTACAACCTGCGGGCGATCATAGCCGGCGGGCGGATTCCGGGCTACAAGAAGCATGCGGAGGACCTGACCCCGCGGCAGTACATCCACAAGGTCCGGATGAAGGAACTGTACGACCCGATCCTGACCTTCCAGTTGAGCAACGGCTTCCAGGTAAAGAAGGTGCTTAAGAAGTACCTTTCCGGGGACACGGAATCGCTGGAGTACGCGACCCTGCTGGAGTGGAGCAACATCTACTACGACCGCAAGCCGCGGGAACTGTACCGCAAGAAGCGGGAAGTGCGCCTCGGGGTGGTGCAGTGGCAGATGCGGGCGGCCTGGGAGATCGACTCCATCATCGACCAGGCGGAGTACTTCATCGACACGGTGAGCGACTACCAGAGCGACTTCATCCTCTTCCCTGAGTTTTTCAATGCGCCCCTGCTGGTGCAGTACAACGAGGAGAGCCAGGCCAAGGCGATGCGCAGGCTGGCCGAGGTGACGGAGCCGATCCTGTCCAAGATGCGGGAGTTCGCCGTTTCCTACAACGTGAACATCATCGCCGGGAGCATGCCCATGGTGGAGCGGAACCGGCTCTACAACGTGGCCTACCTGTGCCGCCGGGACGGGACCTACGAGGCGGTTAAAAAAATCCATATCACCCCCAGCGAGCGGGATTCCTTCGGCATGGTGGGGGGCAACGAAATCCGGGCCCTCGACACCGATTGCGGCAAGATCGGAATCCTGATCTGCTACGACGTGGAGTTCCCGGAGCTGCCGCGTCTGCTCAAGGAACAGGGGGCGGAGATTTTGTTCGTCCCGTACATGACCGACCTGCAGACCGGTTACCAGCGGGTGCGGTTCTGCGCGCATGCGCGGGCGGTGGAAAATGAGTTCTACGTGGCGATTACCGGTTGCGTGGGGAACCTGCCGCGGGTGGACAACATGGACATCCAGTACTCCAAGTCGGCGGTCTTTTCCCCGAGTGATTTTTCCTTCCCGAGCACGGGGATCATGGCGGAGTCGACGCCGAACACGGAAATGGTCCTCATCGCGGACATCGACATGGACCTCCTGAAGCACCTTTCCGACCAGGGCAGCGTGAACAACTGGAAGGACCGGCGGACGGACCTCTACGAGCTGAAGCTGAAGAAGCGGCGGCGGCGGAGGAAGTAGGCATGAGGATGGGGCCGGGCCGTTGGCCCTCGCTTGTGTTTTCACATACTTCACCCAGCCCTTCGCCCCGACAAGTCGGGGCTACTGGCTGGGCTGGTATATTCTCCGGCCTTTGGCCTTCGAAATTCTTGTCCTTGGAAGCGGTCTAGGTAACGGTGTGGGGATGCGATTGAATTTGGCCGGATGGATAGATGCAGGGGGGACGAGGGCCCTGTGGAGGGCATTGACGAGGGAGCGGTTATTGCCATTGGCGGTGGTGTTGATACTGGGGGCGGGGTTCCTTGGCGGATGCTCACGGGAGCGGCCGGCGTCGCTGGCCAAGAAGGAGGGAATCCTGCTGATGGGGAACGGACCGGAGCCGGCGGCGCTGGATCCCCATGTGACAACCGGCAACGCGGAACTGCACATCGAGATGGCCCTGTTTGAGGGGTTGGTGACCCCGGACCCGGAGACCCTCGAGCCGGAGCCGGGGGTTGCGGAGAGCTGGACCGTTACCGAGGAGGGACTGGTTTATACCTTCACCCTGCGGGAGGCGGCCCGGTGGTCGGACGGCGAACCGGTGACGGCGGAGGATTTCGTGGCGGGGGGGCGTCGCGCGCTGAGCCCGGAGCAGGGCTGTCCCAATGCGGCGATGCTGTATGTGCTGGAGGGGGCGGAGTCCTACAACCAGGGGGAGACGAAGGATCCGGCGACGGTGGGGGTCCGGGCGCTGGACGAGCGGACCCTCGAGGCGCGACTGGTGCGCCATGTGCCGTATTTCCTGCAGATGCTGCTGCATCCGGTCTGGTCGCCGGTGCCGGCGCATCAACTGTCCAACAATGCCGGTGAGCGGACAGGGAGCTGGACCCTGCCGGGCAGCTTCACCGGAAACGGGGCCTTTGTACTGACCG
>CAJXMX010000066.1 GCA_913056355.1 uncultured Opitutales bacterium | reverse complement strand
GGGGGAAAGCCGGCCCGTCAGCTTCCCCCTCACCGAGGAACCCCTCCGCCTCTACAACGCCGACCGCCAATGGGTGGTCGAGCCGGGCCGCTTCACCGTCTGGGCCGGGGCCTCCTCAGCCGACCTCCGCCTCCGCGGGCAGTTCTCCATCACCGACGAGGATGGCAACGCCCCCGAGGAGCTTCCGCTGACCGACGACGCGGGGAATCCCATCTAGGAGGCCCTCGGTGCTCCATTTCTCTTGAGGCCGGCTGGCTGCCCGCTTTTCCCTGGACCGGCAGGAACAAAATATTGACCGGAAAGATGTAAAAGAATATACGGGTTCTTTGCCCCCTCTGAACCTGCACGCCCAATTCCAGCCACTCTGCCGCAATGAAACTTGCCCTTACGGTCCTATGCCTGATTACACCCATTCTCCTACACGCCAATCGATTCTACGTCGATGAACTCGCCTCCCCCGGTGGCGATGGATCATCCTGGGACTCCGCATTCAATTACCTCCAGGACGCCCTGGACCAGACCGTCGCGGGCCGGGGCGACGAAGTCTGGATCGCCGCCGGCACCTATTACCCGGATGAGGGCGTATCGGTCACTTCCGGCGACCGCTATGCCTCCTTTATCCTTCGGAATGGTGTCACTTTGGCCGGAGGATTCACCGGCGCCGAGACCAGCTTGGAGGAACGCGACGTAGCCTCCAACGAAACCATCCTCAGCGGGGCCATCGGCGCCGACCCGGCAGACTATTCCCTGCATGTCCTCCGGGCTGAAGGCGATGCCACATTGGATGGACTGACGGTGTCGGATGGCAATGCCAACCTGGATCATGAGGTCCACGGGAAAGGAGGCGGTATCTATGCGCAATTCCTCACGGTGAAGCTCACCAGCTGCACATTAAGGAACAACTTTGCCCACCTGGAGGGGGGTGGAGTCTGCGGTGATATCTCTGCTGAGGACTGCTCCTTCCTATACAATTCAACGGGAAACAGCGGTAATTCAACCGGAGGAGCAGTATCTGGATCAATCCAGGCTGATTGGTGTATCTTTGACAGCAACAGCTCTGAATTGGGCGGTGCTGTCTCAAATCTGGAAGGCGGAATTGCCAAACTGGATGATTGCCTCTTTTCAAACAATACGGCCACCCAAACGGGAGGTGGGATTTTGGCGGGAACCATCGATGCCGTCCAATGTGACTTTACCGGGAATGAGTCGGACTACGGGGGAGCTGCCTCCGCGGGCGGGACAATGACTGCCTGCAGTTTCAGCAACAACTACGCCGACACGGCCGGTGGAGCGATCGACAGCTTGGGGATCAAGTTAATTGACTCTATCGTAATGGATAACGGTTCGGACTTCGAAGGTGGAGCAATCTATGGCGATATCGTCCTGGACGGATGCGAAATAAGTGGCAACTCGAGCCCCTACTTTGGAGGGGCTGTTTCCGGAAACGTCGAGGCTACCGATTCGACCTTCATTGGCAACAGGAGTGAGGTAGGTGGAGGAATAGCAGGTAATGCAAGTCTGCAGGCGTGTATTTTCAATGGCAATTCAGCAACTTTGGGCGCGGGAGCCATTGAGGGAAGCGTCAATGCTATCCATTCATCTTTTGGTGCCAATTCCGCCCATAGTGCCGGAGCGATAGACGGAGATGGCACCTTCCTGGGATGCGATTTCAGTGGAAATGAAGCATGGGCCAGTGGCCCGGAACGGTATGGAAGCAGTGGTGCTGTCGCTGTCAGCGGGTCCATATTTATCGACACCTATTTTTCTGGAAATCATGCCCAGGGTGCTGGAGGAGCTATTGGAGCCGGTGGCTCGGTAGCCATCAACTGTAATTTCTCGGGAAACAGCGCTTACCTCGGAGGTGCGATCGCTGGAGAAATGCTGATAGTCAATTGCAAGTTCAGTGGGAATAGCGCCGAAATGTCCGATTATTACTATGAAGGAATGATTGTGCCGGTAGGACGGGGCTCCGCAATATCGGGAAATCCCACAATCATCAATTCGACCTTTGAAGACAACACGGCATGGTTTGGCGGAACAATTCTGGCCAGGCGCGATACCCGAATATTGAATTCCATCATATCCGACCCGGACGGAATATCAGTTTATGCAGAACGCAGCACAATTCTTATTTCAAACCGGCTGGATTCAGCCCCCGAATCCCCGCGGGCACCGAACCTGATTGAAGGAGGATTGGATTCAATAATGGGTACCACAAATATCGACTTCGGGGACGCGACCACCTACTTGGTCAATGATCCGGTTGATACGGGGAACAACGAAATTCTCCCCGCCGACACCTATGACCTGGACCAGGATGGCGATACCACTGAATCATTACCGATGGACCATTTTCACAAGCGACGGATCCAGAACGGAACGGTTGACCTCGGCGCCATGGAGTCCGGCGATGAATCCCCGCGCATTCCCATTGAAGTCGCCATTTCCGCGGAACCTGACGGCGCCGGGATGGTCAGCCCAGAGAACGGGGCCTACCAGTCCGGGGACGCCATTGAGCTAACGGCTATTCCAACCGCAGGCTATCTATTTTCGGGATGGGGAGGCGATGTGAGTGGTGATGACAATCCCGCGACATTCATATCCGACTCCGATGTATCGATTACCGCCATTTTCACCCCCGACAACGCGGACAATGATTTCGACGGCCTGAGCAATTACGAGGAGGCGATCCTGTATGGTTCCAATCCCGGGGAGTCGGATACATCAGGTGATTGGATTATGGACGGCGAAGCTGTTGCAGCGGGCCTTGACCCGACTGGAGATTATTCATCCGCTATCAACGTCATTGTAACCGATCCGATACGGTTTGGAGTTGATTCAGCGCCATTCCTGCCGGAAGCAGTCGCCACCATACTGGCAGATCCCGACACCTATAAGCTCTACTCCGAGATGGACATCATGTACATGAATGTGGGGGGACTGACCCTCAAATGGGAAGACGGGCCCTTGCTGCTCAACTTCGCCATCGAGGTCTCGGACGATCTCAACTATTGGGAAGTGGCCGAGCTCATCGAACGGGAGGTCGACCCCGGTCCGGATAATCTCTTCGTGCGCTTAAACATAGGTCCTCCGAAGGTGGCCAACCCGGGCTTCGTCCCGGTCCCGGCCGGTTCCTTCCTGATGGGCCTGCCGGAAGGGGAACCCGGTTCCTATGCCGGCGACACGCAGCACCTGGTCACCCTGAACCGGCCCTTCTACATCAAGCAGACGGAAGTCACCTACGCGGAATGGCAGGAAGTCCGCGACTGGACCCTCCTGCCGGAGAACAGTGGACTCGGCTACGCCCTGCCGACCGGCGTGATGGGGGCCAATATCGCCGCATCAACCCCGCAGCACCCGGTGACCCACGTCAGCTGGTACGCGGCCCTGGCCTGGTGCAATGCCAGGAGCGAAATGGAGGGCCGCCAGCCGGCCTACTACATCGATGCCGCGCACAGCGCGGTCTACCGGGACGGGACAGCCGACTTCCAGAACGCCTGGGTCGACTGGGAGGCGGACGGCTACCGCCTGCCGACGGAGGCCGAGTGGGAGTACGCCTGCCGGGCCGGGACCACCACCTCCTTCTACACGGGACCGATCACGGCCACGCAGTTTCGTTTTTGCGAAAACCTCGACGCCGCCGGCTGGTACGGCGGCAACAGCGGTAACAACACCCACCCGGTGGGGGAAAAGGTCCCCAACCTGATCGGCCTTTCGGACACCCACGGCAATGTCTGGGAATGGGTCTGGGACCGGCACGAGGACTTCACTCCCAGCCCGACGATTGATCCCCTCGGCCCGGATACCGGCACCGACCGGCTCATGCGGGGAGGCAGCTACAACAACAATGCCGAGAACTGCCAGTCCTCCTCCCGCTTCCCCAACCCACCCGCCAATTCCGGGTCCTACGGGGGCTTCCGGGCTGCCATCAGCCGCTAAGGCACCGGCAATTTTCCGGGATAGACTTGCTCCTGACTTAATCAGGCCGAACACAGGAGCAAGCTATTGACAGAGGCCATCTGAAACCTTATTAAGAAAGGTTCAATTCCGCTCTAAAACCGCACGCGATTTGCGTTTACCCTACCACCATGAAACTTGCAGTTGCGGCCTTGGGCCTGTGTCTTGCTGTTTCCCTCAACGCCAACCGGTTCTACGTGGATAAGCTCGCCGCCCCGGGTGGCGATGGTTCCACTTGGGGAACCGCTTGCAACACCCTCCAGGACGCCCTGGACCAGACCGTCGGCGGCCGGGGCGACGAAGTCTGGATCGCCGCCGGCACCTATCAGCCGGACGACGGGGTATCAGTCACGCCTGGTAACCGCTATGCCTCCTTTATCCTTCGGGATGGCGTCACCCTGGCCGGCGGATTCGCCGGCACCGAAACCAGCCTTGAGGAACGCGATCTCTCCACCAATAAAACCATCCTCAGCGGGGCCATCTCCCCCGACCAGGCAGACTGGTCCCTGCATGTGCTCCGGTCTGAGGGAAACGCCGCCTTGGACGGACTCACCGTGTCGCACGGGAACGCGAACCTGGAACACGAAGTACATGGAAATGGTGGAGGCGTGTTCTCGGAGAACTTTATCCTGTTTCTTGATCACTGCAGGTTGGAGAACAATTCAGCGCTCCTGAATGGAGGCGCGATTTACGGGGAGGTCGATGCTCTGAATTCCACCTTCAATGGCAATTACGCCGGCGGGTCGGGAGGTGCCATCTTTGGAGATTGTGAATTACAGGAGTGCGACTTCCTGCAAAATTCCACAGCGATGGACTATGACTCGTACGGTGGTGCCATATCGGGGCTTTTGACAGCTGACCAATGCCAGTTTTACGGGAACCAATCGATGAATGGCGGAGCAATTGAATCCGAAGATTCCCTGATGTCCAACTGCACCCTGTCCGATAACAGCGCAGGGTATTGCGGCGGGGCTATTTACGGATTTGCCGACCTGACCGGTTGTCAGGTCAGTTACAATGAGGCCTTCCTGGGCGGTGCCATTTTAGGCGGAGCCTCACTGGATGAATGCAGTATTGAGGGTAACTTATGCGACGGCTATGGCGGAGGTATTGCTGGCAATGTTACTGCTGCAAACTCCACTTTCTATCGTAACTTTTCCCTGGCGGGCGGTGGGGCTGTTTGTGGAGATGCTTCCTTGAGGAGCTGCTTGATCAGCGACAATTTTGCCGCCAACTTTGAGGGAGATGGATCCGGCGGAGGTGTCCTCGGGATGACGAGTGCCGTCGATTGCATTTTCAACCTTAATGTATCTTATCGAAGAGGAGGAGCTGCTTCAGGCGGCGGTTCCTTCATGAATTGTGTCTTCGAATATAACACTGCTCCCGCCGGCACCGGGGGTGCTGTTTTTGGTGATTGCCAGGTAGTCAATTCACACTTTGCACACAACGAGGCAATCACACCGACCAGCGATTGGTGGTATGCATATGCTGAGAATCCCAATGGCCTTGGAGCGGGAGAAGAAGCCGGTCATGGCGGGGCCATAGCGGGGACTGTGACCATCATGAATTCCAGCTTCACCGGCAACGTTTCGGATTCCGGTGACTCAATCCTGTATCAGGGGGATAGCTACATAATCAACTCCGTGATCTCCAATCATGACGGTATCGCCCTTTATTCCATTTCCGATACGGCCAGCATATCCAACCGTCTGGACACCGCAGCATCATCGCCACGTGCGGCCAACTTGATCGAGGGAGGCATGGCGGCAATCACCGGAACAGGAACAGTTGATTTCGGCGATCCCGGGATCTACCTGGTATCGAGCGCAATAGACACCGGTGTGAACTCCCTGCTGCCACCTGACACGTTCGATCTCGACGGAGACAGCGACACCTCCGAGTCCCTGCCCCGGGACCTGAACGGCAACCCGAGAATCCAGAACGACTTCGTGGATCTGGGTCCCATTGAATACGGAGGTGATTTCCCACCCGTAGAGGTGACCGTCAACACCTCAGCCCGACCAGAGGGCACTGGACAGGTAACGCAATCCGGAGAGGGCCTGTACAGCCTATGGGACCTCTTCGAAATCATGGCTGCGCCAGATCCCGGCTACCTGTTTTCCAACTGGGGTGGAGACTATGCCGGAAATGCAAATCCCGCGACAATATCCGCTAATGGCGATTTGTGGATAACCGCCAATTTCATCCCCGACACGAACGACGATGACGGGGACGGGCTGACCAATTATGACGAGGTTATCATCTACGGCACGGATCCGGAGCTGCCGGACACCAACGGCGACGGCATCCTGGATGGCGAGGCGGTGGCCAATGGACTGGATCCAGCTACCGACTACTCAGGCGTGGTGAATCTGGTAGTTGCCGATCCAATACGCTTCGGAGTGGATCCGCAACCGTGGATCACCGAGGGGATCGAGTCCGTGCTGAGCGACCCCCACCCCTACGGACTCTACTCGGAAAGCGAAATTATGTTCATGCATGTGGGGGAACTGATGCTGAAACGGGAAGACGGCCCCTTGCTGCTCAACTTCGCCATAGAGGTCTCGGACGACCTGGACGAATGGGAGGTGGCGGAAGTCATCGAGCGGGAGGTCGACCCCGGTCCGGACAAGGTCTTCCTGAGGGTCGATGTGGGCCTGCCAAAGGTGGATATTCCGGGCTTTGTCCCGGTCCCGGCCGGTACCTTCCTGATGGGCCTGCCGGAAGGGGAACCCGGTTCCTATGCCGGCGACACGCAGCACCTGGTCACCCTGAACCGGCCCTTCTACATCAAGCAGACGGAAGTCACCTACGCGGAATGGCAGGAAGTCCGCGACTGGACCCTCCTGCCGGAGAACAGTGGACTCGGCTACGCCCTGCCGACCGGCGTGATGGGGGCCAATATCGCCGCATCAACCCCGCAGCACCCGGTGACCCACGTCAGCTGGTACGCGGCCCTGGCCTGGTGCAATGCCAGGAGCGAAATGGAGGGCCGCCAGCCGGCCTACTACATCGATGCCGCGCACAGCGCGGTCTACCGGGACGGGACAGCCGACTTCCAGAACGCCTGGGTCGACTGGGAGGCGGACGGCTACCGCCTGCCGACGGAGGCCGAGTGGGAGTACGCCTGCCGGGCCGGGACCACCACCTCCTTCTACACGGGACCGATCACGGCCACGCAGTTTCGTTTTTGCGAAAACCTCGACGCCGCCGGCTGGTACGGCGGCAACAGCGGTAACAACACCCACCCGGTGGGGGAAAAGGTCCCCAACCTGATCGGCCTTTCGGACACCCACGGCAATGTCTGGGAATGGGTCTGGGACCGGCACGAGGACTTCACTCCCAGCCCGACGATTGATCCCCTCGGCCCGGATACCGGCACCGACCGGCTCATGCGGGGAGGCAGCTACAACAACAATGCCGAGAACTGCCAGTCCTCCTCCCGCTTCCCCAACCCACCCGTCAATTCCGGGGCCTACGGGGGATTCCGGGCCGCGATCAGCCGCTAAGCGGAATTGACTTGCCCCGCCGGGTTATGGAAAACGGAGAATCAGCAACATTCTCCAGATTCCATGATCCAAGCCAACCCATGCACCTATGACGCCATCATTATCGGCGGCGGACCGACCGGCAGCACCGCCGGTGCGGCCCTGGCCCGGGCCGGACGCCGGGTCCTGATCCTTGAGAAGGCCGACCTTGGACAGTACCGTATCGGGGAATCCCTCCTCCCCAACGGTAACCGGATCCTGCGGGAAACCGGAGTCTGGGATGCGGTGGAGACTGCCGGTTTCATCCGCAAACACGGGGCCGAGTTCGAGACCGCGGACGGTCGCTACCGGGTCCTCAACGACTTTTCCCGCGGACTGGTCAAGGGGCTGGACTACACCTACCAGGCGGAACGCCCCCGCTTTGACCAGCTGCTCCTGGACCACGCCGTCAACTGTGGCAGCACCCTCTTGCGGGGACGCCAGATCACGGACATCAAGGAAATGGAAGGAGGCTATTCGGTCACGCTCGACGGGAAGGAGGAGCTGCAGACCACCTGGCTTCTCGATGCCAGCGGACGCAGCCGCTACCTCGGCCGGAAATGGAAGCTGCCCACCGATCCGAACCCCTACCCGCCGCGGATCGCCGTCTACAACCACTTCCGCGGGGCCGCCCGGGCCGACGGACCGGAGGGGGGCAACATTATCATTTCAAGGCTCAGGAACGGCTGGTTCTGGTACATTCCCATTTCCGCGGAGCTCACCTCGGTGGGCCTGGTCACTCCGGTCGAAGATTTCCGGGAAGGTGGAAGATCGCCGGAGGATTGGTTCAAGGCGCACCTGGATGCCAGTTCAGCGGTCGCGGCGCGCATGAAGTCCGCCGAGGCGGAACACGACTACCGGACCGTGGCCGATTACTCGCACATGTATGCCTCCTTCTGCGGGGACCGCTACTTTCTCCTCGGCGATTCGGCGGCCTTCACCGATCCCATTTTCTCCTCGGGAGTCTACCTCGGCCTGGAGTCCGCCCACGAAGCCGCGCTGGCCATCCTGAAGGCGGAAGGGGCGGGCCGGAACCGGCTCAGCCGGCACGCACAATCCCGATTCACAAAACGGCTCAAGGACCGGACGACGGTCATCCGGCAACTCATCGACAACTTCTACGACGATGCCGGATTCGCGGTCTTCATGAACCCGACCAACCGCTTCAATATGTTTGCCGCGGTGAACTCAATTGTCGCCGGCAATACCCGGTTGAACTTCGCCCTGCGCTGGCGCTATTCGCTGTTCCGCTATATTTGCCGGGCCAACCGGAATTACCGCCTCGTCCCCCGGATCCGGCTGGTCCGCCCGGCGCGAAGGAAGCCGGCCTGAGCCATACAGGAAGGTGTCCGGGGAGGGCAGTACGCAGCGGTATCCGCGGCCCGCCAGGGCTTCCAGTACATCCGCCAGGGCCTTTACCCGGACCGGTCCGGCCACATGCGGCCCCTCATGCATGAGAATGATGGCCCCCGGTCGGACCTGCCTGAGCACCCGCCCGACCACGGCCTGCCTGTTTCCACTGAATCCGTCACCGCTGCGGATCGTCCAGGCAACGCAACGGAGTCCAAACTCCCGCAGGCAACCTTTCAGGAACAGGCTCTTGATTCCCACGGGGGATCGAAAATAGCGCACCTCTGCTCCCGCCTGCTTCAGGGCCTTCACGGAGTCGCCAAGTTCCCGGCGAACCCGGCCCGGCCCGGCCAGCCAGAAATTCCACAGGGGATGCGTCTCGGTATGGCTGCCGACCGAATGTCCCCGCTCGAGGATCCGCCGGACCAGCTCCGGATGCCGCCGGGCCCGGCTTCCAATCAGGAAAAAGGTGGCCCGCGCCCGCGATGCCTCCAGCAGGTCCAGGATTTTCGGCGTATCCTCCGGGTCGGGCCCGTCGTCAATCGTCAGCCAGACCGCCTTTCCATCCGCGTGAAACCCGGTCACCACGTCGCACAGGCCCTGGGCCCGCGGCAACAGCATATGGACGATCACCAGTGCCCCGCCGGCAATAAATACCAGGATGCCCGGCACCAGCCAGTGGGTTCCGAGCATGAGCCAGAGGCCGGTCAGCTTAAGGCTGCAGGACTGCAGTGCGAGGTAACGTTTCATTGCTGGTAAAGCGGAGGTTCAGCGCCGCTACGATGTAGCCCAGGGCGCTGCCGAAAACAACGTCCAGAAACACGTGCTGGCGGGTCGTCATGGTCGACAGGACAATGGCCAGGCACCAGATCCAGTTGATGACATGCCAGGACGGACCAAACCGCAGGCGCTTCAGCATGACCTGCAACCAGCGGGCCGAGAAGACCGCGAATCCGACATGCAGGGAGGGGCAGGCGTTTCCGGAGGCGTCCGAGGACTTGAGGAAGGCCATGGCCGGGTACTGTTCCCAATCCATCGGCCAGGCCGGAACGGCGGTGGGAAAATAGAAGAAAATGAAGAGGGCCACCCCGCTCAGGACGGTGGCTCCGGCAAGGTAAGCACCCAGGAGAGCCCGCGTATTCATCAGGGCGGAAGGCAGGCAGATGTAGACCCACAGGCTGAAGTAGATCCAGACCGAGAAGGGCACCACCGGCATCCATGCATCAACCACCGTGAAGGGCATTTCATAAACCGCGAACACCGGATGGTTGAGGACCGTGAAATAGGCCACAAAGAAAAGGCTGATCACCACGGTCGAGCCGATTGACTTGAGCCAGATATGTGCACTAAGGCGCCTGCCGAGTTCCCTTGCGGTCATCCGCTTTACTAATGCAGCCAAGATCGCCGGGGTTACAAACAAAAACTGCCCGGCCCGGACATGCAAAAGGCAGCCGGTAAATTCCGGCTGCCCTGGCAATTGATTGTCTGATCGACATACCGATGGATCTTAATTCTTCAGCGCCTTACAGTTGATTGAGTATTTATCCACTTGCAGCTCTCCATTGGCATTGGCGCTGATGTGGTAGGTCTCGTGAACGATGGTCCTCGCCCCGGTTTCCTGCTCCACAAAAACGCTCTTGAAGGTGTACATGTACATCCAGTTGTCGCCGCCCGAGGACCTTGATATCAACGGGCTGACAACGTCCGTGCGATCCCAGACCCGGCCGGATTCCAGGCCGATGATCACCCCGACGATTCCTTTTACATTCCACATTTCCGAGTAAACCGTTTTCCCGCTGGGTGTCTCGACATAATGATAAGTATAGGGAACCGCCATGTAGGTGTAGATCATTTCCCCGAAGCAATCGAAGTAGACTTCAGAATTTTCAACTTCAAAAACGGCCTCGCCGGAATCCACAACGGCTCCGCCGTACAGGATGGGAAAAGTGAGGGTAAGTAATGCTATAAGGATGGTTTTTTTCATGATATGTTTTGGGTGTAATTCTGTGTTGTTTCGCTGCCATAACGCACAGCAGCGGACATAGAAAGGTACGGACCGGAGACAGGGGAATCACAGGAACAGTGCAAAAATTTTCCAAACGGGTGAACCTGGCGAACCAGAGCGGCGGTCACGGCGGTTTCACGACCTGCCGAAACGTATAGCATTGCCTGCGCCTTGGAATTCGCTCAGGTTCAGCGCATGAGTGAAGCAGCAGACAACGGAACCGAGGCCGGGGAACGAAAGGGGCTTTTCCTGACCAGCCTGCAGCACCGGCTGGTCACGACCGCCCTGGCCGGACTTTCCCTCTTTGTCATCTTCGCCCTCCTCTTTGCCCTGTTCCGGCTCCTGGCCGGGTTTGTCAGCACCTTTTCCGGCGTCCTCATGCCGCTGGCCGTGGCCGCCATCCTGGCCGGCCTGCTGCGACCGGTCGTCTTCTGGATCGAGAAGAATACCCGGCTCAGCCGGGTCGCCGCCACCATCCTCCTCTACGCCCTGGTGGTCCTGGCCCTGGCCGCCGCCCTGTGGTTCATTGTGCCCATGGTCCTGGAACAGGCCATCACCTTTTTCCGCTCCATCCCGGCCATCTACGAAGGGCTGCGGGAGGCTGTCCGGACCCGTTTCCCGCAACTGCTGAACTTCCTCAACGAGACTTTCGGCGAGGAGGAACTGAGCAATCTCGGGGCCCAGATCAAGGAACAGCTGGCCGCCAATGCCCGCGACCTGCTGGCAGCAACGGCAACAACCGGCAAGGACTACTTTATGTCCCTCTTCGGGATCGCCGCGGCCACCGCCATCATCCCCGTCTACCTTTTCTACTTCCTGCGCTCCGACCTGTTCGACGGCAGGGACATCGAGAAGCAGCTGAGCTGGGTGAAGAAGGATATCCGGGACGACCTGATGTTCCTCTCCCGTCATTTCGCGGACAGTATCCAGACCTTTTTCCAGGGCCAGATCCTGATAGGCCTGATCATGGGAATCCTCCTCGCCGCCGGCTTCTCCATCGCCGGGATCAATTTCGGCTTCGCCCTCGGCCTCCTCATCGGGCTCCTCAATATCATCCCCTACCTCGGGACCATCATCGGACTCGGCACGGTCCTGCCCATTGCCTATTTCCAGCCCGGGGGTGGTTTCCTCCTGGTCGCCATCGCCCTCGTCATCTTCATCGCCGTTCAAATGCTGGAGGGCTATGTCCTGACTCCCCGTATCATGGGCGACCGGACGGGACTCCACCCGCTGACCATCATCATCGCCATTTTCTTCTGGGGAACCGCCCTCGGGGGCATCATGGGAATGATCCTGGCCATCCCCCTGACCGCCTTCTTTGTCGTGGCCTGGCGCCTCCTCCGGGAAAAGTACCTGAAGGCCTGGACCGGTTCCGCGCAGGCGGAACTGGAAGAGCAGGCTGCATTGGACTAAGCCCGGGATTCCCAGCCTGACCATGAAGCTGCTGACCGTCGGCGACCTGCACTACAACATCCGCCAATTCGACTGGCTGCTGCAGTGTGCCGAACAGTACGAGGCGGTCATCATTGCCGGGGACCTGCTCAACATTGCCGGCTATGTCGATGTCGACACCCAGATCCTGGTGGTCCGGAAGTACCTGCAACGGTTGAAGGAGCGGACCACGGTCATGGTCTGTTCCGGCAACCACGATCTCGACGAGAAGGACCCCGACGGTGAATTCCATGCCGACTGGCTCCGCGACAAGGCCCTCGACGGCCTCCACGGAGACGGGGCCGGATGCGACCTCGCGGGCTGGCACTTCAGCCTCTGCCCGTGGTGGGATGGTCCGGCTGAACGCCGGGGCGTCGGCGAATTCATCCAATCCGAGGCCCGGCGCGGTTTTGACCGCTGGATCGTCGTCCATCATGCGCCGCCGAGCGGCACCCGGACCGCCTGGTCCGGCAAGCGGGAATTCGGCGACGACCAGTTGCGGTCCCTGATCGAGGAGCACCCCCCGCAAATCGTCCTCTCCGGCCACGTCCATCAGGCCCCGTTCCGGCAGGAACATGGCTGGTATGACCGCATCGGGGAGACCTGGGTCTTCAACGCCGGCTTCCAGATCGGTCCCATCCCCGCCTGCCTGGTCTTTGACCTGGAGGCGGGCGAAGTCACCTGGACCTCCCTCGCCGGCCGGGAGACGGTCAGCCTCTGATCAAGGCCCTCGGGGCCGAGCCAGCAGAATCCCCGAAACAACGGCCCGGAGGATGAATCCACGAAATCGGCCCGGAGGGTGAATCCACGAAATCGGCCCGGAGGGCCGGAGTAGGGGTAGCCCCGGGTGAACGAGCCCCGCGAATGCGGGGCGAGAGAGCCCGGGGGTGGCGTGGGTTTTGAATCCGGAGCGCCCCGGAGGGGCGCGGGAAAATGGCCAAATAATAGGACATTTCGGGCCGGAAATCCCGCGCCCTTCCGGGACGCGTTTTTCTATTCTTCCTCCGCTACCCCGGGCTCACCCGCTTCGCGGGATCCCCCGGGGCTACCCCTGCCCCGTCCCTCCGGGACGCCTTGTTACCCCGCTTCTGTTACTCGGTGCGGAACGCCGGCCATGCTTCTGCCCTCCGGGCCGGAATAGGAATGTCCGGCCTCAACGAGGTCACATGGAGATCCGGAGGGCCTGGTCGACCAAGAGAATCCTCAGTCATCCACCCGGTCGCGCTCGTCCAGCTCGCGGGTGATTTCCCGGGGATGCTTGTTGAGGATCGAGTCCAGGATGTCATCGACCATCCCGAAGTGGTCGTCACGGCCGCCGTACTGGGATTTCAGGTCGACCAGGTACCGGACCACCGAATAGAGCCGGGCGGCGAGGATCTTCGCGGTGTAGAGGGCTGTCTCGGGATGCTTCTGGATGAAGTCATCCCGCTCCCGGACAATCTTCATGATGACCGGATCGACCGCTTTCACGGTGGCCGTGGCGGAGCAGTCCAGCAAATAGGACATCTCCCCGAAGATCGCTCCCGGGGTGCTGATCTGGTGGATCTCCACCCCGTCCCGGGTGATGGAGACGGTTCCCGATTCCAGGAAGAACAGCCCCTCGGCCGGCTGGTCCTCGGTGATGATGTTCTCACCCGCGTGGTAGCGGCGCTCCGGTAGGCCCTGCAGATTGCTGGCAAACTCGCCCATGCGGGCCATTGGGACTTATTATGGGCCGGGACTCAAGTCAGGAAACACCGGGCGGGCTGCCAATTCGGCACAATACGGAAGGAGGACCCGACCGGACTTGTCCCGGCCGGCATGTCATTTGAATTAACCTTGCTGATGGCGATAGAAACTTTTACTAATTTCGACCTCAACTCTCAGACAACTCAATCACCGTAACTCTCTCCATGAAACACCATACACGCTCTCTTCGCGTGCCGACACTCGCCCTGATAGGGCTGGGATGTGGGCTCCTGACGGCAGAACAGCCCCAGCTGGGCAAGTTCTACGACGGATTCGGCGACTACCACCGGACCATGACGACAAATTCCAAGACGGCCCAGGCCTTTTTCGACCAGGGCATGCAACTGATGTACGGCTTCAACCATGACGAGGCCATCCGCTCCTTTCATTCCGCCGCGGTGGAGGATCCGGCCGCGGCCATGCCCTGGTGGGGCATCGCCTACGCCCATGGCATCAACATCAACGATCCGGAGATGACCGAGGAGCGCTCCCGGCTGGCCCGCTTGGCGGTGATCAAGGCCATGGCCCGGATGGAGGACGAGACCCCGGTCGAGAAGGCCCTGATCCGGGCAGTTTCGGAACGCTACACCTGGCCCATCCCGGAGGACCGTCGTCCCCTCGACGAGGCCTGGGCCGACGCCATGGAGAAAGTCTACGAGGAATTTCCGGATGATCCCGATGTGGGGACCATCTATGCGGACGCCCTGATGAACCTGCAGGCCTGGGACTACTGGACCAATGACGGCGCCCCCAAGGGCCGGATTGATGAAATCGTGGCGGTACTGGAACATGCCATGGAAGTGAAGCCGGACCACCCCGGCGCCAATCACTTTTACATCCATGCCACCGAGGCTTCGCAGGACCCGGACCGTGCCGTCGCGGCGGCGGATCGCCTGCGCAACCTTGTCCCGGGCGCCGGGCACCTGGTCCATATGCCCTCGCATATCTACATCCGGGTCGGCCGCTACAGCGAGGCAGTGGATTCCAATGCGCACGCCATCGAGGCCGACCGCAGCTATTTCGCCAAGGCTCCCGCTCCGGAAATTTACGCCATCTACTATGCCCACAACCTGCACTTCCTGTGCTATGCGGCGATGATGTCGGGGCGGTATGAAGAGGCTATGCAGGCCGCCCGCAACCTCGAGGATGAGATGCCCGAGGAGCCGCTCAAGGCTTATGCCGGCCTGATCGACGGCATCATGCCCTCCAACTTCCATACCCTGATCCGCTTCGGCAAGTGGGAACAGATCCTTGAGGAGCCGGCGTATGAGGATTACCGCATGGTCAGCAATGCCGTGCGCCTTTATGCCCGCTCGATTGCCTGCTCGGCCCTCGGCCGAACGGAACAGGCCCACAAGGAGATGGCGGCCTTCAACGAGGCGGTCAAAGCCATTCCGGAAGACTGGATGATCTTCAACAACAAGGTCAGCCAGGTCCTGCCCATCGCCCATGCCATGATCGAGGGCGAACTGCTCTGGCGGGAAGGCGAAAAGGAAAAGGCCTTCAACCGACTTCGCGAAGGCATCGCCTTCGAGGATGACCTCGTCTACGACGAACCGCCCGGCTGGATGCTGCCGGTCCGGCATGCCCTTGGCGCGCTGCTCATGGCCGATGGCCGCAGCGAGGAAGCGGAAGCCGTCTACCGCGAGGACATGGTCCGCAACCGGGGCAATGGCTGGGCCCTGATCGGACTCCAGAGCGCCTTGAAGGCACAGGGGAAAATGGAGGAAGCCATGGCCCTTCAGCCCAAGATTGCCGAGGCCTGGGCCAAGGCCGATGCCATTCCCAAATCCTCCTGCTACTGCGAGCCGGGCGTGGCCATGAATTAACGGACCAGGCGGATCCCGTCCTCATCGATGCTGATCAGGCGCTGCTTGTAGAGCCCGCCCACGGCGCGCTTGTAGGCCCGCTTGCTGACCTGGAAGAGCTCCTGGATCTCCTCCGGGGGGCTCTTGTCGGTGACCGGCAGGAAGCCGCCCTGTTCCTTCAACAGGGCCATGATGTTCTCCGCGAGGTGCTCCCGCCCCCCGGTGCCGGAACGCTGCAGCTCGACATCGATCTTCCCGTCCGGGCGCAGCTTCTTGATGTACCCGGTCAATCGCTGGCCGGAGGCCACCTCCTGGAAAATCTCGTTCCGGTAGATGACGCCCAGGTAGCGCTTGTCGATGATGACGTTGTAGCCCAGCTCGAAGGGATCCCCGACAATCAGCTCCACCTCATCCCCGACCGCATACTGGTGGCCCTTGGCCTTGATGTGCTTGTGCAGCTTCGTCGAACCCACCAGCCGGTCGCTGACCGTGTCGAGATAGACGTAGACAATGTAGAAGCGCCCCCGGTCCATGCCCTCCTTCTGCTCGCTGAAGGGCACCAGCAGGTCCTTGGGCAGTCCCCAGTCAAGGAAGGCGCCCATGTTGTTGACCGAGACCACCTGCAGCCAGGCCAGCTCGCCGACCATGGCCAGCGGCGGCTCCGTGGTGGCCACCGGTCGGTCCTCCGAATCGAGATAGACAAACACCTCCAGCCAGTCGTCGACCTCGCAGCCTTCCGGCACATAGCGCTTCGGCAAGAGGATCTCGTCCAGGTTCTTGCCGTCCAGGTAGGCCCCGAAGCCGAGCTTCTTGGTCACCCGGAGACGGTTCATGGCGCCCAGCTTGATGTTGATGCTGGGAACTTTCACGAATTTCCCGGG
>CAJXMX010000065.1 GCA_913056355.1 uncultured Opitutales bacterium | reverse complement strand
GGGCTTTATGTCGGCATCTTCACCCCGACCGAGGCCGGCGGCGCCGGCGCCGCCGTGACCCTGGTGCTGGCGCTGATCCGCCAGCGCAGCTTCAGAAAACTCGAAATGATGAGCGCGCTGCGCGAGACGGTGAAGACCTCGGCGATGATCTTCGCCATCATCATATGCGCGCTGATCTTCTCGCGTTTCCTGGCGCTCTCCGGCGTCGCCAACACGTTGGGCGATTTCCTCACCGGCCTCGTTGGTGACCACGGGCGCACGGCGATCCTTTTTGGTGTAACTGGCGTAGACATAGAAGGGATCCAGCCACTTGCGCAGGGGCTCCCAGAAATTCCCCAGGCCGCCGAGGCTCTGGCTGAACTCAAGCTCGTAACCGGTCGAGGTCGCCGTGCCTTCGCCATTCCGCTGGGTCTCGATGACCCAGCCTTCATCGGCATACCGCGGATCGGCCGGAAGCCCAAACCGCGGAAGCACTTCCTGGTAGTTTTCCTGGGTGATCGGGATGTTGTAATCCTCGTAGAAATCCGTCTCCTCCTTGATGAAGTAGGATACGCTGAACTTGCCCCCGCTGTCGGTGTAGTAGGATACACCGAAATCGTAGCTGTTGGCTTTCCAGGGCTCCAGTTCCGGATTGCTGACAATGGCCTTGGGAGGAGTCGCCTCCGTGTCATAGCGGACATCCCGCAAAATGGTGTCCTCGATATTCTTGGCCGCGGAAGTCTTGGCCCAGGAGGCGCGGACCACGATGCTGTCGGTCACGTCATAGGAGGCACTGACCATCGGGGACGGCTCGTTGATGGACTTTTCCTTCACGTAAACACGCTTGTAGGACAACATGTACTGGGCCAGTGAGCCACGGACAATGTGCCCCTGGTTGGTGACCCCGATATCGTCCGACGGGTAAAAGTGGGTTCCGCCCAGTTGTGTCGGGCGCGTGGACATGGGCGTGCCGTCGTAGGCGAATTCAGCCTGGAACGGGGTTCCGTCGGCATAGGTCGCTCCACGGGCTTCATAACCCTGGGCGGCGAATATATTCATCGGGGCGTTGACGACCGGAGCAAAGTCGCCGATGGGGGCAATCGGATCAAGCTGCCCGTCCCCGTTTTCATCCCGGCCGGTGCGCAGTCTCATCCAGTTGTTGTCCGTCTGCTTGGCCAGGCCTTCACGTTCCCTGTTGCTCTGACGAACCCCGCCGATGATGGTCAGCTTGTTGTTGAAGAAGTTGGACTCGAGCTGCCAGTACCAGCTGGTATTGGTCTCGGTGATCGAGTAATTCGTGTTGACGTGCTCGTTGTAGTTGTTGGCCGCTACAGAAATTTCGGCAGGGTCCGCGTCCGCGGTTTCGCCCGGATCGGGAATATTGAAACGGGGGACGTCCAGGGTGTCCGAAAAGGCGGCCTGGTTGTCCTGGTAGTAGTCATACATCTTGTAGGGATCCGGCCACTGGAAGGGTGAAAAGCCGAAGCTGGGATCCACCCCGACGTAATTTTCATCCAGGAAGTCCTGCAAATTGACCTCCACCCCCGACTGGCCGATGTACTGGTACTTGTAGTTGATCCCCAGGCCGGCCTTGGCCTTGTAGGTTTCCTCCCAGTAGGCGCCGGCCTTGACGGCCAGGCGCATCCAGTCCAGGGGAATGAAGTCAAGATCCCGGCGGATGTCGAACTTGGCGGTCTTGATCTCGTCGGTGGAACGCGTCTCCCCGGCCCGGACGGCGAGGGTACTGGCCTGGGGATCGGGCGCGCCGTAGCCGCTGATCCGGTAAAAGCTCAGGTCATGCGGGTCCAGCTCGTTGCCATCCTCGTCGAGATAAATGATCTCCTCGGGGATGCTGTCGACAATGTTGTTGAAGTAGGCCTTTTGGATTCCGCCCATGCTGGTCTCGATTTCGGAGAAGTGTCCGTTATCACCACTGATCAGGTTGCCGTCCGAGGTGGACCAGCTGATGTGGCTGCGGATATCCCAGGGACCCTTGATGTAGGAAAGCTTGAGGTAAGCGGACTGGCTTTCCCCTTCACGGTCCAGGGAGCGAACGATCAGCTGGTGATTCCCTTCCCCGTTTTTCCCCTCGTGGTAAGTGGGGCCGTAGCTGGCCAGCTGAAAGTTGCCCGCCGCATTCATTTCGGCGAGCCGTTCGCCGGATTCGGAATTGAAGGTCGAGTACTGGTAATTGGCCGTGACCAGGAATCCCTCGAAGGGGCGCCAGTCCATTTTGACGGCGGCTGAATTGCGGAAGGAAAAGCGCGGGTTGTCGCTGATGCTGAGGTTGTCCAGCACGGGCCGGGTGGCATCCGCGTAGGTCGGGCTGATGACGGTACCGTCCGCTCCGACCCATTCGCCGATCTCGACCCCGTCGCGCCGGGTTCTCCAAGACGGCTTGATACGGTGGTTTTCGTTGAAGGCGTTGGAGGAAGCCAGGGTGAAGGTGAAGCCGATTTTCTCGTTCAGGGGAAGCGCGTAGGTCAGGTCGACGCCGGGCAGGGTCTTGTAGGTCGGCTTGTTGGTCGGGCCGGGGGTCTTCTTGAAGAACTCGGTGTTTTCGGAATTGATGGTGAAATAGACCCGGTAGCTGAGGACGGGTTCCGGATACTCAAAGGCGGTCTTGCTGACCAGATTGACCGTACCGGCGATGGAGGCGGCCGGCTGGTCGGGGGTCGGCACCTTGATGACCTCCACCCGGGAGGCGTTGTTGATGGAGAGCATGTCCAGGCCGACAGCCTCGGACAGGGGGCCCGGCTGGGCGTTGGCGACGGGGATTCCGTCGACGGTGATGGCCGTCTGCTCGGGCCCGTATCCGCGAATGGAAATCTGGGTGGCGTCCGCCCCGCTGGAATAGGCACCGCCGTAATCCACCTGGACCCCGGGAATGAACTTAACAAATTCCCCCACGTTCCCCTGGGCCACGGCGCCGTAGGCGTCTGCCGAGACGACATTCTTGAGGTTGGTCGAGAAGCGTTCTTCCTGGATGGCCAGCTCCTGCATGGTCTGGAAATCCGTGGCGTCGACCACGAATTCCTCCATCTCAAAGATTTCACCGTCCTGGCTGGCGGTGGCTTCCTCGCCCTGGCGCCGGGCGAAGGTGAAATCCTGGAACGCGTCCTGGCCGGATTCAATCCGCACGCGGGCGGTCTGGGTTTCCATCCCGGTGAAGTCCGCCTGAACGACATATTCGCCCGGTTGGAGTCCGTAGATCTCGTATTCCCCGAACTGGTTGGTGAACTTCTGGATGGAAGTCCCCTGGACCGTGATTTCGGCCTGGCTCACATAGCGTCCGGTACGGGCGTTGAGGACCTTCCCGGTAATAGTTCCGGTGCCCGTATCCTGGGCGGCGAGGGGGAGGGTTCCGATGATGGAAAGGGATAGGCAAAGGACGGCAAGGAGGCGGCGGGAAGAGACACCGCGGGCAGAGGTCGTGGCAAATCGCATGGTGATTAGGGGTTGGGAATGGAAGGAGACTTTATTTCATATGAAATTGTCTATTTCCAGTAAGTTTTCATGAAATGGGCTTGTCAATCCTGCATTTTTGAAAACGTGGAAAGGACAAAGTGGAAATCTGGAAGCGGGATAAGTTCAGGGAGGGAGTAAGGAGGGAGAACGCATGCTTGACAGTGCGGGAGGGGGTGAAATAAATGCCATTCGTTGGAACAAGCCGAATGAAATTGATTGAAATACGGATAATCAAGGTTCCAGCACGGTAATGGAGCGCCCCCGGCTCGGCAATTCTTTTTCCACCCCCTTGACCCTATAATTCACTAACCTCCGGCCCAGAAGATGATAGAAAGCGCACCCATACTTGGAACCCTGCTGCACGCGGTGGGGGCTGCCTTTGCCGCCCTCTGCTACTCTCCGCAACACTACCTGCACAAGTGGAGCTGGCAGAGCTACTGGCTGATCCAGGCGATGTTCTGCTGGCTGTTGATTCCGATTCTCTATGCCTGGTGGACGATTCCGGAGCTGGGCCTGGTGCTGGCGGAAGCGCCGAAGGAGGCCATGATCAAGTCGTACCTGCTGGGGGCCTTTTACGGGGTCGGGGGAATCGCCTTCGGGCTGAGCATCCGCTACATCGGATTCTCCCTGACCTATGCCATCGCGATCGGGGTATCCTGCGTCATGGGAACGCTGCTGCCGCGGGTCATGGAGGGGCAGATCGGGAACATCCTGCACAGCCATGGCGGATTCCTGGTCATTGCCGGGGTCCTGCTGGGAGGCGGGGCCGTATTCACGACCGGGATCGCCGGTTTCCGGAAGGAGCGGGAAGGCAAAACGCAGGCCGAGGGGGCCAGGTACAACTTCCACATCGGCCTGCCGATCGTGCTGCTGGCGGGATTCCTGTCGGCGGTCTTCAACTTTTCCCTGGAGGCCGGGCAGCCCATCGCCGAAGTGGCCTACGCCCACGGAGCCGGCAATTTCAAACAGGGGGTGATCTACATGTTCTCCCACACGGGGGCCTTCACCACCAGCCTGATCTATGTCATCTACCTGGCCACCAAGAACAAGACCTGGCACGAGTTCCGGTCCACCCCGGACGGCAAGGGGCTGATCCGGAACTACTCGCTGGCCCTGATCACGGGCATGCTGTGGTACCTGCAGTTCCTCTACTACGGGCTGGGACACGTCCGGCTGGGCATTTTCGAATTTTCCAGTTGGGCCATCCACATGATCATCCTGATCCTGATGAGCTGCGGATTCGGGGTCCTGATCGGGGAGTGGAAAGGCTGCTCCCGCAAGACCCAGGCCATCCTGGCCGGATCGATCTTCCTGCTCCTGGCCAGCGTGGGCATCCTGACCTACGGGAACTATCTGGGCGGGCAGTAGGCGGCAGGGACTAAGGACTGTGGACTAAGGACGAAGGCCAAAGGTCCAAGGTCTATGGCGACTCTCCAGCAGGTGCAGTGAGAGGACGGTGTTAACGCCGGAGGCGTGCCAGCCAAAACGCCGAAGGCGTGACAGCCAGGAAGGCCGAAGGCGTGACAGCCAGGAAGGCCGGAGGCGTGACAGCCAATACGCCGAAGGCGTGACAGCCAATACGCCGAAGGCGTGACAGCCATTAGCGCGGGGCGGATCGAGCCCGAAGGGCGAGTGAAGCCCCGGGAATCAGCTGCAATTATTTTTCGGCCCCGGAGGGGTCGCAGGGTCTTGGCACAAAAGGTTCTGCAACCCCTCCGGGGCCGGTTGATGTTATGGGGCCGGTTTCCCGGGGTTCCTCCCGTCCCGCAGGCGCGGGACGGGATCCACCCCGCGCAAATCGATCTCATCCTTTCGGGATCGTCCAATATCTATTAAATCTTAAGGCTATATCCCCTCACTTGGACGGGGGTGCCCCCCCGACGCACCTATCTTATCTCACCACCAGGACCCAGTCGGTGTCGGTGCTGGGGGGATCGAACTCAAAGGGAACGGCCTCCTCGCCGGCGGGGATGGAGATCTGGCCAAAGGACTGGCGCTGGCCGGTCCTGGTATCGATCCAGGTCACCGCCTCGTAGATTCCAGGCTCAAGGGCCAGGTCAAAGGAGTTGCCGTCCATGCTGAAGACGAGGTACTGCCTGCCCGGCTCAGCCAGGGCGTAAACATCGAGGACCTGGTGGCGGCCGAGGAGGGCGTCGGCGGGATTCATGTTCTGGAAGATCACCTCGTCGTTCATGATATCGGTGAGGATCTGGATGTAGCGTTCGCTCAGCCGGAAAGGATTCTCGTCATTGAAGGGCAGGCCTTCCGGGCCGCCGGCGTAGAGCTCGTATTCCTTGGCGTGGCCGTTCCAGTTGAAGGAGGCCCCGGCGGTGACACAGGCCCAGGCGGCACGGCGGAGATCCTCCTGGTCGGCCCCCACCATGGGGTGCCAGAACCGGCGCCACAGGGCGTTGCCCTCGCTCATGTAGACGGGCTTGCCCTTGTAGCCGAGGAGGCAGGCCATGTGGTGGCTGAAGGCGGAGCGCCAGTAGATGCGCTCATCGTCCTTGTCGGCGGCGAAAATCCCGTGATTCTCGACCGCGGCAAAGGTGTATTCGGGATACTGATACACATTTTCGCGGGGGAACTCGTCCTCGTAGGCCCGCAGGTGCCCGAAGACGTCGTACTTCATGAGGAGCCGGGCCAGCTGCAGCTCGCGCTCCTCGTCGGTGCCGTCGACCTCCCAGACGAAGTTCCACCCGGCGATGCTGGCAAAGGGAGCCAGGCGGGCCACGACGTAGCGGACGTAGAAATCCTTTTCCTCGTCGGAAAGCTTGGTCCAGTCCACGGACTCGTTGCGGGCGCCGTCAAAGCCGAGGAACATGTGCACGCCGACATCACGGTCGTTGAACCAGCCGAGGTGCTGCTCCATGCGGCGCCAGGTATCGAGGTTCATGGTGGAGGAGGCCTTGCCTTCCTCGTAAAGGGCGAGGTCGAGGGTCTCGGGCTCCGGCCCGTCGAGGTAGTACTGGCCGAAACAGCAGAGGGAGAGCAGCCAGTTGACCTGGACGTGGTTGTATCCGTGGTCGATGAGCGGCTGGTAGACGTTGTCGACGATCCACCCGAAGTCCTGGGCGATGGAGCCGTGGCCGGTCTCGTAGTAGGACTTGATCCAGACCGGATCGGTGCCGTTGTAGGCCAGCCAGCGGGGATTCTGCTCATAGGCCTTGAGGATGCCCTTGCCGGCGCCCTCGGTGGTGGCGTTGAAGGTCCCCTGCCCTCCGGGAGTGCCGTCGGACCACTTGTATTCATAGGACCACTCTCCGGCCTCGTCTGGCATGAAGCGGATCTTCCAGACCATGCCATGGGTGGCGTCCCCGGTGCCATCCCCGTTCCCGTCGAAAAAGCCCATGAAGTCCGTGCTCTGTCCGGAGGGGGAGTGGAACGTGGCGGTGAGGTCGACATCGGCGAACTTGTTGTCGTAGGCCTTGTCATTCTCGAGCCGCAACTCGAAGACGCGGTACAGGGGCACGGTCTTTCCGGCGGAGAGGTTCAGGCCTGCGGCCATGAGGCCGAGGAGGAGGATGGAGGTGCGCTTGATGTTCATGGTCTTGCTGCTGGGAATTATGGAAGTGTAACGATGGGATAAATACGTCGCGCCCTGGAGTCGGCCTCGTCTCCCGCCCGCAGGGGACGGAAGGAGACCCGGAGGACGTGCGGCTCGGGAAGGACCGCGTACCGTTGCAGGACTCCCGGTCCGCAACTGCTGTTGCCGAGGCCGCTCATGGCGGCGTCGAGGGAAAGGACCACCTCCTCCCGGGGATCCAGCTCGAAGGTGTGGTCGGCCCGGTCGAGATCGGAGGCGGTGTAGTGGAGGGCGGAGGCCGAATACGGCTTTCCTTCCGTGACGACCAGCAGGCCGTTGCCGGAATTCTCCCGGAGGGCCAGCCAGCGGACATCCTCCTTGTTGCCGGTTTCCTGGGGACGCGGATAGGGCACGTACTGGTCCGTCACCGTGCCGGCCCACCGGCCGATGGCGGCGCTGGTCTTGCGGTCCGGGTAATTCTCGTGCGGACCGCGGCCGTACCAGGAGAAGTACTCCATTCCTGACGGAATTGTCATGACAATCCCGATACGCGGCAACGGGGGCAGGTCACCCTCCGGGATGAACTGGCTGGAGAGGGAAATTGTCCCGTCGGCAAAGACCTGCCAGTCGGCCTGGTGGCGGAAGGCGCCCTTGGCGGCATGGCTGACGGCGACGGTGCGAATGACGACATAACCCGCTTCCTCGGCCAGGACCCCAACCTCGACCGGCTCGCGGCGGAGCTGGTCCAATCCGGCCTCCTGCCACATGTCGGCCAGCCAGTTGCCGAAGCCGCGGTCGTTGTCGGTGTAGGCCCGGTAGGCCTGCAGGACGGGGCCTCCATCGGGGAGCATCTCCTTCCCGTCGACGGTCCAGGATTGAAGGTTGGCTTGCTCGCTCGAGAAAGTGGCCTTGAAACCTTCGCCGGCAACCGTGACCACCCCGGCATCCTCCTCAACCGAAATGCTGCCCTCGACCGGCTGCGGCAGCGGGGCCATGAGAGGCATCGGGACCGGCAGTTCCATCTGTTCCCAGGCCAGGACATGGCCGGCCGGGGCCCATGGCGGTTCATTCGGGAGCACGCAACGGACCAGCAGGCGGTACTCGTCGCCGGGGTTGGCCCGGCCCGGCATGGGGACCGGAAGCACCATGAGGCCGGATTCGCCGGGAGCCACGGAGGGCGGCTCAACGGTGCCATCGGAAATGATTTGGCCCCGGTTGCTGAGTTCCCATTCCATGGCGTAATCCTGCAGGCCGGTGTGGTGCTGGTGGTTGGTGACCTTCACCGCCACGCCGCCCTGGCGCATCCCGACCCACTCGAAATAGACCGGCTGGTAGACCTTTTTCAGTTCATGGAACTTCGGGTTGATGCTCTGGTCGGAAAAAAGGATGCCGTTCAGGCAAAAGGCCTTGAGGTTGGGGTAGTCCCCGAAATCGCCCCCGTAGGCGATATATTCAGTGCCGTCCTCAGCGGTCTTGTAGATTCCCTGGTCGATCCAGTCCCAGATGAAGCCGCCCAGCATGCGCGGGTGGGAGTAGATCTCGTCCCAGTATTCCTGCAGGTTGCCAAGGGCGTTGCCCATGCAGTGGGCATACTCGCTGGTCAGGACCGGCCGGTCGTCGGAAGGATCCCCGGCGATGCTGAGGAGCCGTTCCCAGCGGGCATTCTCGGCCCGCTCCACTTCGGATCCCGGCTCGATGCCCGGGTTCAGGTATTCCTCCTGCACCCGGGGATAGAACCGGCTGATGACGTCCACGGTATCGGGATCGAGGGCATCCTTCTCGTCGCCGATCTGGACCAGCTTGGGGCCCTCTCCGGCCACCCCGACATACTGGACCGGGTTGCCCTGCGCGCCTTCGTAATGAATCGGGCGGGTCGGGTCGAAGTCACGGATCCAGGCGGAGATGGCTGCAAAATTGGGACCGTAACCGGCCTCGTTGCCCATCGACCAGAAGATGACCGAGGGATGGTTCTTGTCCCGCTCGACCATGCGGATGGCCCGGTCCAGAAAGGCCGCGGCCCAGTCCGGCTGGCTGGCCAGGTAGCCGCGCAGGCCGTGTTCCTCGATATCGGCCTCGTCCATGAGGTAGAGGCCGTACTGGTCGCACAGCTTGTACCAGAGCGGATGGTCCGGATAGTGGGCGGTCCGCACCGCATTCACGTTGGCCTGCTTGAGGAGGAAAATATCCTTCAGCATGCGTTCCCTGGTCATGACTTTTCCACGACGCGGATCATGCTCATGGCGGTTGACCCCGCGCAGGCGGACGGGCTTTCCATTGACCAGGAGCCGGCCGGCCTTGACCTCAATCTCGCGGAACCCGACATCGCTGCCGACCGCCTCGGTCACCTTCCCGTCCGGATCCACCAGGGAGAGGACCAGGCGGTAGAGATAGGGCGTCTCGGCGGTCCATTTGCGCGGATTCTCGACCACCGTCTCCATCCAGCCGAATTTCCGCGGACCGCGCTGGGGGGTGCGGAGGACGAGGATGCTGGAGTTGTAGCCGGCGTTCAGGACCGGCTTGGCATCCTGTTGCAACGGTGCGTCCAGGACGGGCTTTCCGTCCGCATCGTACAGCTGGGCGCTGAGCTTCCAGCCCTCGAGGTCGCTCCCGTCGCAGGCGGCCAGCTCCGGCTCGAGCCGCAGCAGCGCGTCCTTGTAATCCACATCGAGATCCGTCCGGACCTGCAGGTCGCGGATCCGGGCAGCGGGAGTGGTGTACAGATCCACATCCCGGAAGATGCCGCTGAGCCGCCACATGTCCTGGTCCTCAAGGTAGCTGCCGTCGCACCAGCGGTAGACCTCGACGGCGAGGAGGTTTTCCCCGGGCCGCAGGTAATCCGTGATATCGAACTCGGCCGGGGTCATGCTCCCCTGGCTGTAGCCGACCTGCTCACCGTTGACCCACAGGTAAAAGGCGCTCTGGACACCCCCGAAGACGATGAAGACGCGATCCCGGTTCCAGCCATCAGGAAGCTTGAAGGTCCGCCGGTAGGAGCCGACCGGATCGCGCTCCTCGTAGGCGGTGTAGCGCTCGGGAGGTTCCGAGGTGACCCGGGGTGGATCGACCTTGAAACCGAACCCGGCACTGACGTAGATCGGCGTGCCGTAGCCTTCCAATTCCCAATTCGAGGGGACCGGAATGGTGTCCCAGGACTGGTCGTCGAAATCGGTCCGGTAAAAATCCTCCGGGCGCAACTCCGGCCGGGGCACCCAATTGAATTTCCACTCGCCATTGAGACTGATCCGTCTCTCGGCCGCGGGGTCCCCCACCCGCGCCTCCTCGACGCTTCCGTATGGAAAGAACCAGGCCCGGGCGGATTCCCGGTTACGCTGCAGGACGTGCTGGTTTTCCCAGTCCCTCGAGGATGCGAAGAGGGACGGGCATAAGCTGGTGAGAAGGAAAGCGAAGAGGAGGTAACTGGAATAGGGTCTCATCCTGTCGGTAATTGAATGATCAATCCGGTAAATAGCGATCCGGATTTGTCAGGACCGGTTGCCGGTTGGATAAAAAAACACTGCGTCCCGTTGCCAAGACGCAGTGTGAAAGTCAGGAACCGTGGTTGGACGGTTGGCAGGTTATCCTTTGCTCCCGATCAGAAGAAAGGGACAAAGACCCAGGCGCCGTTGCTCAGAACATTGGCTTCCGGAAGATAAATGTAGGCATTCATTCCGTAGGACCAGACCCAGTCGCCGAGGCTGACATTCAGGTTGCCCAGAAGGCCACTGGCATGGACGTTGCCATCGACGTCAACCGGATAGTTGGCCCACAGCTCGCCGGATCCTCCCGGGCCGGATTCCGAGGCAGGAACAAACATCCAGGCGCCTGCGCTGGAGATCAGGTTCTCCGGCATGAGGACATGCCGGCCGACGGCCAAAGGCCAGACCCAGGGTCCGTCGGAGACCTGGAGCCAGCTGAGGGCGGTACCGGTGTCGCACCAGTCCCCGGCAAGAATATTCCAGATGCCATAGGTCGGGGTGCCTCCTCCCTCGTTCGGAGTGACCGAGGCCCAGGTGGTGCCCATCCGGAACTCGTCAAAAAGGAATTCCGCGTGGGGGCGGTTGCCGCTGGCATCGCCGGCCCAGGGACAGATGTACATAATGTCGGAGAAGTCTTTGGGGACCTGGGTCTCAACGCCTTCAACCATTTCGGTGATGGTCCAGTTCGGGAGCTGGATCTGGGCGTCGGCAATCGTTTCCGGCTTGGACAGGTCCGGATTGAACCAGAGGTAAACGCTGTCGGCGACAGTCGAATCCCCGTTGTGGTCAATCCGCATCACGACAAACTGCATGTCGGTAAAGGGAATGTCGGTTTCGTGATACTCGTCGGACACGAATTCCCAGGTGTTGTACCGTTCCAGGTCGACCGCCGTGGCCGGGTTGTTCTCATCAATGGTTGGATAATAAACTTCCGAGTAGTGGCCGATCTGAAGGACTTCCCCGGGGGTTCCCTGGTTACCCGAGGCATCCATCCCCGAATTGAAAATCCGCAGGGCCGCGCCGCGGGGATAGAGGTTGTTCGGATAGGGATATCCGTTCGGATACTGTTCCGGATCGGTGTACGGGAGGGCATTCGGGTCGACGGCAGGACCCAACCGCTGGCCGATGAAGGACATATAGGTTCGGGTGTTCACCGGATCCTTGACCGGATTGGCCAGTTTGCGGGCCAGTTCGGTGGAGCCGTTAACGTTGTCTTCATTGGATGGATCGAGGTGGACGGCGTTCCCGCTCACGGTGACGGGACCATTGTAAAATGAATCCACGATGAAAGCGGTGTTGGTGGCGGGGCTTCCTTTGCCCTGGATGGTTTCCACAAAGGACCAGGGACCGTCCCAGCCGGTTCCGCCATCGTCGTTCTCGATCGAATTGGCAACGGTTACGAAAAATCCCGGGATGATTTCAATTTCAACTTCAAAGGGATAGTCAATTCCATCATAGGTGGTCAGGCCCTGGGCATTCAGGGAGCCCGCGCCGGCCACCAGGCCAAGTCCAATTGTAAGGACTCCGGTTTTGAGTAGGGTATTCATGCTCATATGCTAATGGGGGAGACGAGGATTAATAGATAGGGTGAGTGAAAATGCGGGAGAGGAAAGAGTTCAATGAACCGCACGCTTATTTTAATGAAATAACCGTTGTTTCATATGAACCTATTGTCAATTTAATTTCCGGAAAGTTCCGAAAATTATCCGGAAAGTACCGGTGGCGCAAGCCGGAGCTGGGAAAACAGGCCGAATGGCTCAGCCCCCGAACTGGGCATTGCCGAGCAGTCGGGAGATTCCGAACAGCTTGTCCCCGAAGTCCTTGATGAGGACATCCAGCTCAACGGTTTTCTCGGTAATGGAATTGACCAGGGGGACATACTGCTGGATCTCCTGTACGGAAGCGTCTTCACCGAGGGTGGCCATCAGGGTCTCTAGCTGCCCGAGGTAGTCCCGGTAGCCTCGATCGAGGGTCCGGACATCATTCTTGAAGGACCACAGCTGGCGCTCCAGGTTCCGCAACTGGTCCGCGCCGAGGGTACCGGTGTTGATCTGGTAAAGACTGCCGAAACTGGCCAGCTGGTTCCAGAAGTGGAAGTAATCGGCGTCATTGAAGGAATTGGAAAGCCGGTTCATCCGGTCGCCAAAGACCCTCAGGGTTTCCATGTTGGACTGCATGACGGCGTAGGACTGGGCGGGATCCTCGGTCTCGCCGGAGGCGAGGTTGATCATGGCCTGGCGGGAGTTGTACATCGCGTTCAGCGTGGCCAGGGGGAGGGAGGTCGTCATGGAGGCATCCACAGCCGTTGATCCCGAACCGGAATCGGTGGTTTCACAGCCCGTCCAGAGGAGGGCCAGGGTGAACATCGAGGCAGCCAGGAGTGTGCGAGCTGGTTTCATCCTGGGTATGATTAATCAGTTGAATCGCTGGTGAACAGGTAAATCCAAAGGCCACTTTCCTCGCCTTCGGCAATGTAGAGCCAGCAGTTGAGGAGGCAAGACCAGGCGTAGGGGGATTCGCCGGCATAGACCAGGCCCAGGAAATCGCCGGTAAAGGCAAAGCCTTCCGGACTCGCGGGATAGCCCAGCCAGAAGTCGCCAAAGGACCCGTCGGTATTGACCATGGCATCGGCCTGGACGAGGACCCAGCCGCCGCCGGAGGGGAGGCAAACGGCCTGGTCGTCGGCGTAAAACCATCCACCCCGGCGGTAGGACCAGACCCAGGGCTCGAGGTCGGCGAAGACCCAGCCAAGAAACTCCGGGACCTCGACGATTCCGTTTTCCACCAGGGACTGCCCGAACCAGGCCGGAATCGTCCCCCGGGGATAAACGGTGTAGGATTGACCGGCTTCAGTGGCGAATCCGAAGACCTCCTCACCGCAATCAAGGGACGGGACGAGGTTCCCGTCCGGGCCCATGATCTCGATCGGATCGGCCGAGCGAAGATAGCAGTCGGAACCGGCATCCGAGCTGATGGTGGCTTCCACGAGGTGCCCCTGGGCCCATTCGATATCAACCCCGAAACCGCCCTGGGCCCGCAGGCCGCTGACACGACCCTGGGGCAGCTTGGCCGGGAGGGCGGGGAGGAGGTCGATCTCTCCCCTACGGCTCTGCATGAACATCTGCACGGTCCCCATGAGGGCGCCCATGTTGCCGTCGATCTGGTCCTCCCCGTTGCCCTTGTTGGAAAAGGTCATGTTGGGGGTGTGGGAGCGGCCGAGGATATCGAGGAGGATCATCAGGGCGTGGTCCCCTTCCCCGAGCGCGTCACGGAGGTTCATTTTCCAGGCGCGGCTCCATGAGGTATTGTTGGAGGGATCGCCCTTCCAGTCCAGGGACACCTCCACGGCATCGGCAAAGTGCGGTTCGTAGTCCGGATGAATTTCATCGCCCGGGAACATGCCCAGCAGCGGGGAAAGGTGGCGGTGGCCGCCAATGACCGGGTTTTCCGGGACATCGACATCCTCCAGCCATTCCTGCAGCTGGCCGTACTGGCCGATCTGGTTGGGCGGGAGGAGGGACCGCTTCTCCTTGAGGGTTTCCCGCAGCTCGGCATCAACCCCGAGGATCTCGCTGGCCTCGATGACATAGGAGAAAAGGCCTCGGATAAGCTGGTTGTCCATGGTCGTGCCGGCCACCAGCTCGCCGTTGTCATCGAGCAGCTTGTTGGCCTGCTCCGGGGAATGGCTGGGGTTGGTCAGCAGGTACTTGCCCCACTGCGGCCGGCCCTGGTTGTTCCAGGGTGCGTACTGGTCCGTGGGTTCGCGGGGATCCATGACCAGGAAGTCGACAAAGAACTCGGCCGCGCCCTTCATCAGCGGGTAGATCTCCTGCAGGACAGCCGGATCCATGCTGTAGCGGTAATGCCACCAGAGGTGCATGCTGAGCCAGGCCCCGCCGGAGGGCCACAAACCGCCCGGATTGTTGATCGGGGCAGCCCCGCGCCAGAGGTCGGTGTTGTGGTGGACCATCCAGCCGTCGGCCCCGTAGTGGGTCTGGGCCACCACGGCCCCGGTCTCGGAAAGGTCCTTGACCAGGTCGATCATGGGCACGTGGGTCTCGGCCAGGTTGGTAATTTCCGCCGGCCAGTAATTCATCTCCTGGTTGATGTTGAGGGTCATCTTGCTCTCCCAGGAGGGATTCAGCTCGTTGCACCACTTGCCCTGCAGGTTCATCGGCTGCGAGCCCGGCCGCGAGGCGGCGATCATCAGGTAGCGGGCCATCTGGAAATTGAGGGTGATCAGCTGCGGATCGGCCAGGTTCAGATTGTCGGTGTAGGTCTGGACCTCGCCGTATTTCTGGGCGTCCTTGAGGACCGAACGGTCGACTTCGGCCTTCAGCTGACTCAGCCGGGTGTCGGTCGGGAGGTCCGCATTGCTGTTCGTCCCGAGGTCCAGCTCGACCCGGTTGAAAAGCTCCTGGTAATCCGCCACATGGACGGCCCGGAGATCCTCGTAGCTCTTGCCGGACACGGCCGCGAGGACGGCCTTGGTACGGGCATCGGGATCACCGCTGAGGTCGTCGAAGCGGACAAAGTTGGTCGCCACATGCATCACCAGGACCACCGAGTCGGCCCCAAGGACGGAGATCGAATCACCAGCGCCGGAAATGGAGCCTCCCTCGGCGCGGACCTCGACCCGGGCCTGGAAATGGATGTCGCTGGTTTGCTGGCGGCGGGTGTCGGCATCCCGGTTCACCTTGGCATTCATGACCAGCTGGTTGCCCTCGACCGTGACCTGGCGGTCGGTGTGCAGAGAGCTGAAGGACAGATTGCAGTAAACGCTACCCGGTATGTTGGCGCTCAGCCTGACTACGATGACTCCGTCGGGATAGCTCGCAAAATACTCGCGATGGTAGTCCACGCCGCCGGAGGTGTAACTCACGTGAGCCGTTCCTGTTTCGAGATCCAACGAGCGCCGATAATTGGACGAACTGCTAATTCCGGTGTTAATTTCCAGGACCCCGGCCCCGACATAGGGGCTTTGCCGAAGCGGCACGCTCATGAAATTGGCGCCGGCATAATTGTTGTAGGCCGCCTGCCCTTCGCCCTGCCAGACCAGGGCCTGGATCTCGTCCAGCACATCAAAGGCGCCCGGGTGGGAGTAGTCGTTGACGGTGCCCATCCAGACCGTGTCCTCGTTGAACTGCAGGTTCTCCAATCCCACACCTCCATAGACCATGGCCGCCATCTTGCCATTGCCGATCGGGATGGCCGACTGGGAAGTGACGCCGGCCTGATAGCTGGCCGGGCTGTTATAGTGGAGTTCAAGGGGGCCGACCTCGGCCGCCAGGCTGGTTGCCGACAACAGGGCAGCCCAGATCAGGGGGGATTTCTGAAGGAATTTCATTGCAGACAGGGTTGAGGGGGAAAATCCCGAACCTGCAAGGATGCCAGGAATATTTCAACTGAATTATCTATGAAATAACCTGAAATTAAGTGAATTCATGAACCCGTGAAGAAGTCGGCTTCCAGATTGACTGGAACACCGGCTTCCATTTCCAGGGTCCGGGAAGCGTCCCGCCAGGAAAGGAGAACCGGACCGGACCGCTCCGGATGGAGGGTGAAGGAGCGCAACTGCCCGTCCTGCCATTCGATATCGACGACGAGGCCGCCGCGGGCACGCAGACCCCGGACGGAGCCGTCGGGCCAGGCCGGGGGAAGTGCCGGGAGAAGGATCAGCGCCTCGAGGTGGCTTTGCAGGAGCATCTCGGCGATGGCCGCGGTGCCGCCGAAATTGCCGTCGATCTGGAAAGGCGGATGGGAATCGAAAAGGTTCGGGAAGGTTCCCCCACTCCACTGCTGGCGGGCGGTTGCCTGGTTGGCCGGCTTGAGATGGGATTGCAGCAGCTTGAAAGCCCGTTCGCCGTCGCCCAGGCGGGCCCACATGGCCAGCTTGTAGGCGAGGCTCCAGCCGGTCCCCTCGTCGCCGCGGGCATTCAGGCTGGCACGGGCGGCCCGGGCCAGCTCGGGCGTCTTTTGGGGTGAAATCTCGTCGCCCGGATACAGTCCCCACAGGTGGGCCGTATGCCGGTGATGCGGATCAGCCTCCTTGTAGGGCTTGAGCCACTCCATGAGCCTGCCGTCGGGCCCGATCTGGTTGGGGGCGAGGCGGGGAATGGTGGACCCAAGCTCGGAACGCAGGTCCGCATCAGTGTCCAGAATGGCGGAGGCCTTGGCCACGGCATCGAACAGGTAGCGGAGGAGCTGCATGTCCGCGGTGGGGCCCATGCAGACATGGGCGGTCTCGCCGTCCTCGGTGATAAAGGCGTTCTCCGGCGAGTTGGAAGGCGCGGGCACCAGCCATCCGTGCTCCGGC
>CAJXMX010000064.1 GCA_913056355.1 uncultured Opitutales bacterium | reverse complement strand
GGAAAGGTTCGGGGAATCAAAGGAAGATCCATTCGGGGATGGTTTGCCTGGCGTAGGCCTCGATCAGCAACTGGTTGTAGTTGAATAGATGCTGTTCGGCGGGAGGGATCTGCAGGATCCCGGCGCGGGTATAGGTGGATTCGTAATAATCGTGAATGCGGTTGAGTTGCTCGATGGCCTGCTCCCAGAGACCGAGCCGTGCCTCGACCAGGGCGAGGGTGTCGGCGGAAGCGGTATCCCATTCAATCTCGAGCGCGGACCGGGCGAACTGGAGGGCCTTCCGGAGTTGTTTTTCGGAGGCGGTGCGGTTGGAGGCGATAATCCAGGCGATATTGTTCATGGCGGTGGGATTCCCGAGTTGAACGGCCTGGTCGAGGTAGGTTCTGGCCCTTTCCGGGTCGGGGACGATGCCTATTCCCTCCTCCAGTAGGATGGAGGCTTCCAATGCGGCTTCAGCGCTGCCGGCATCGGCGGCCTTGAGAATCCATTGCACCATCAGCGGGGTCAGGTAGGGATGAAGGGTGTTGCTGATTTCCTGTAGGGCGTTGGCAAAAGCGTAGAGATCGGCGGAATTGCCGCTGCGTGTCTTTTCATAAATGGGAAGCAGCTCCGGATTATAGGTGAAAACCCAGTCCGGAACCGGGGCTTCCCGGAGCCATCCGGTCAGCGGGTTCCCGATTTTTGGAAATTCCCAGGACTCCAGGCCAAGGGGGACGCCGTTCAGGACGAAAGTGAAGTTCGGGTTGATCCAGTCGGGATTCGAGACCGTACCCGATTGCAGGATCTGCTCGATGGCTTCCTCGCTGAGATGATCCACAAAGCGGACCTGGAAGCCGACCGGCCCCTTCTCGTAGGGGAGGGTGTAGACTGCGAAGGACTTGGACACGTCATTGAGCCGGGCCTCCCGCTCAATCAGGGCCCGGGCATTATTTTCCAGGCGGGCCTTGTTCGCGGACCGGTAGTCGGAAGTGGACTGGCATCCGGTCAGGCAGCAGAGAATGCCGGAAACGCCGATGAGGCAGATTTGGGTAAGGCGGGGGAGGCGCATTTGTCGATAAAGCAAAAGGCAAAATTACATTTGACCAGTAAATTCAGGCGACTCTGAATCCGGGTACCCCCATGAAATCAGGCTCAATTCCATTTCTGCTGCTGGTCTTCGGTGCGCTTCTGGTCCGGGCGGATGCGGATACCGGTATGGATGTCATGCCCGGGCAGGAGCACGAATCGATCCAGGCAACCGGAGAATACTGGTACTGGCGCGGAGTGTTTTACCTCGAACTGGGCGGCAAGAATCGGGCAACGGGGCGGCGATTCCTCGAGAAATCAGCCGAAATGGGCTTCGCCCCGGCCATGAACCAGCAGGCCAGCGCCTACCTGAACGGCCACTACGGTTATCCCCAGGATTTGCCGGAGGCGCGCCGTCTCCTGAAGATGGGGTCCGAAGCCGGCGACGGGTATGCGATGGTCAACTACGCGCAATGCCTTTATGAGGGTTGGGGCGGCAGGAAGGATTCGGAAGCGGCTGCCAGTTGGGCCCGCAAGAGCCTTGAAGCGGACACAGCCTATTATGAGGGCGAGCCCGGGCCGGCTTTTCTGGGACAGCTGACAGAAGAGGAGCAGCTGCAGATGGCCTCGGTTCGCTCATCCGTCAGCCTGGATGTTGATGAAGATCCTGTCTCCAGTTCGAAAAACGACGCCCGGACCCTGCTCGGTTTCATCGCGGCAGACGCCGGCCGTGAGGCGGAAGCCGCCGCTTATTTCATCGAGGCGGCGAATCTCCGGGAAAAGGGGCGGGCCGGCAATGCCGTGGCCGCCTTCGAAGCCTCGAGATGCTTGGCTATGGGGCATGGTGTGGAGTCCGACTTCGACCGGGCCGTGGATCATTTGCGTCTGGCCCGAGCCATCGAGGAGGCCAATGCGGCCCGGATGGCCACCCAGCTTTACCATTTGCTGGTCCTGGACCAGATGGACATGGATGACTTCGGGGAAGACGCCCAGGCGACGATCCGGGAAACCTATTTCAGCCGGATGCGCGACTTTGGCAGCCGTTTCGCAGATGAGGAATCCGACCGGTTCGACCCGGTGGAGGCGGAGGAATGGTACCGCCTGGCGGCCTCGGAAGGGGACTGGAGCGTGCTGCCGGTGCTGGGAGGACTGTACTTGAACAGCGACTACAAGACATTTTCCCCGGAAAAGGCGCGGGCCTGGTTCCGGAAGGGATGGGAAGAGGGCGACAATTCGCTGGCCGGCTTGAACTACGCCCTTTGCCTTCTGGGTGCGATTGGCGGCGAAGCGGATGAAGACAGCGCTGAAGGCATTTTCGAGGCGCTGCGTGACACTCTTTTTGCGGCCAACCTTCCTTTCCGGGGAGAGGAACTGGAGCCTCCGGTCACTGAAGCGGGGCTGTTGGAAATCGACCGCCAATGGGCCGAAGACGGGGACGCTGAGGCGGAGTACTTTTATGGCTACCGTCTGGAGCACGGGCTTGGTCTGCAGGCCAACCGGGTTCGGGCGGAGTCCTGGTACGAGAAGGCAATTGAAAAGGGGCATCCCGGAGCGATGATCGCCCTGGCCGGTATCCTGATTGAGCGCCACAGCAGCTACTCCAAAACCATGCGCAAGCGCATCCTCGAGTTGTTGGAGAGGGCCCGGGAAGCCGGCAATCCGGAGGCCTTGAGAGTCCTCGCCGACTTCAAGCGCAAGAGTGACCCGGTCAGGTCCCTGTTCGAGATTATCCGACTGCTGGAGCGCTATCTGGAAGCGGTTCCTGATTCTCCGCAGGGCCTGACCAGCTATGCGCGGGCGGAGATCGAGCTCCTGGACAGCCGCTATTTCGAAGGGGATCCGGAGGGCCGCGACTCGGCGGTGAAGCGGGTCCTGGATTCGCTCCTGCAGGCGGGAGAGCAGGACTACGCGCCTTCCCTTGTTGAACTTGGCCGGATCTATCTCGCCGGGGAACTGGTCAAGCAGGACAAGCAGAAGGCCCTGTTCCATTATCAGAAGGCGGCCGACCTGGGTTACCGGAAAGCCGCCCGGAGCCTTGCCGTGATGTACCGCGACGGGGAAGGCACCCCGGTGGATGCGGACCTTGCGGCCTACTACTACCGCCGGGTTATCGAAAACGAGGACTTGTTTGCCGAAAGCTACCGGACCTCCGTGGACGCCTTGTTGAGCCTCTACCTCGATGGCAGCCTTTCTTTCCGCAATCCGGATCTTTTCCGCTACTGGATTTTCCTCAAGTCGAAGTGGGACACCACGGGGTCTTACATGATGCTCAGTGATTTTCTGATGCAGGAGGAGTTCTACACGGAGGCGATCGAGCTGTTTAATGAAATGAAGATCCTCGAGATCAAGCAGACGGAAAACCTGAACGTGGGGGGAGATGCCGTTGCCTTCACCTACGCGGACCCGGCGGAAGGCCTGCTTCGCGGCCGAGCCTATTCCGGACTGGGTCGCTGTTACGGGCAAGGTCTCGGTGTGGATAAGGACGAGGCCCTGGCCGGCGAATACTACGCACGGGCCATCACCTACGGAAACGCCGATGGATTTTTCCACGGCGCCCTGGAGGCCTTGAACGCCGGCGAGGCGGAGAAGGGCCTGCGCTATCTGCGGCTGGCCGCGGACCGTGGATCAGCCGACGCCTGCTTTGAGTTGGGCACCAGAATCCTCAGCGGGGAAAGCGGAGCGCAAGCGGAACTGGGAATGTACTATCTCCGGCAGGCGGCGGAATTCTCCCACCGGGAGGCCATGCTGTTCCTGGCCGGGTCTTTCCTGCGGGAATTGCCCGGGGCGCCCACCCTCGATGAAGCCCTTCAGTATGCCTTGCGGGCACGCAATCTTGGTTCGGACCGCGCCATCCAACTGGTCAGGAAGCTGGAAGCTCTGAAGGAAAAGCTGGATGACCGGGGTGGGGGAAGCTCCTTTTTCAGGCGGCTGGGTTGAACGCCTGGAGAGCCGCACCGCTCCACCGGGATCGGCAAATTCGCGGGATCGTTATTGTGCCTACCGGAGGCTTTCCTATTAATGGCTTTCATGGAATGGATTTTCGCCGTGCTCTTTGGACTCCTGCTCGGAGTCATCGGCTGGTTTCTCGGGAGGCAGAGCCTGTCCGCAAAGCTGGAGCAACTGGACCGGGATCGTGACGAGGCCCGGTCCCGACTGGCCGATTCGGAGACTCGGCGCGAGCTGGAGTCCCGGACGGCGGAAGAGCGGCTGGCGGAACTGAAGGAGCTGAGGGAGAAGTTTGAATCCACCTTCAAGGCCTTGTCGGCGGACGCGCTGCAAAAGAATAACCGGCAGTTCCTGGACCTGGCCAAGGAAGTATTCGGGCGTTTGCGGGAAGGAGCGGCCGGCGATCTGGAGAAGCGCCAGCAGGCCATCAACGAACTGGTGGCCCCGATCCGGAAGTCGCTGGAGCAGGTGGACGAGAAGATCCAGCTCATCGAGAAGGCCAGGACCAGCGCTTACGCCGGCCTGCAGGAACAAATCCGCAACCTTCTGGAAACCCAGGGAAAGCTGCAGTCGGAGACCAACAACCTGGTCTTTGCCCTGAAGACGCCGAATGTCCGGGGCCGGTGGGGGGAAATGCAACTGGAGCGCACGGTGGAGTTCGCCGGCATGACCGAGTATGTGGATTTCGTCCAGCAGGAGAGCACGGATACCGAGACCGGTCGCCTCCGGCCGGACCTGATTGTACGTCTTCCGGGTGGAAAGAATATCGTCGTCGATGCCAAGGCACCCCTGGCCGCGTACCTGGAAGCGCTGGAAGCGGAGGACGGCAACCAGCGGGTGGAACTGCTGAAGCGTCATGCCAGGCAGATCCGGGACCACATCAAGGCCCTGGGCACCAAGCAGTATTGGCGGCAATTCGATCCCTCCCCCGAATTTGTAGTGATTTTTCTGCCTGGGGAGGCCTTTTTCAGTGCGGCCCTGGAACAGGATCCGGACCTGATCCAGTACGGGACCAGTGAAAACGTGCTACTGGCCACCCCGACCACCCTGATTGCCCTGCTCAAGGCGGCGGCCTACGGCTGGCGACAGGAGGCGATCACCGAGCAGGCCCGGGAAATCAGCCAGCTGGGACGTGAATTGTACGAGCGCCTGACTACCCAGACGGAGCACTTTGCCGATGTCGGCAAGTCTCTCAGGAAAGCCGTCGAATCCTACAACAAGAGCATTCGCTCGATGGAGACGCGGGTCCTTGTCACGGCCCGCAAGTTTGAAAGCCTGGCCGAGGACAGCAAAAAGCAACTTCCTGAGCTGCAACAGGTTGAGGAAACTCCGCTGGAGCCTGAGGCGGAGCCCGGATGAGCTCGCACGGAGGCACGCGTCACCTGCTCAAGAATAGTACGCACCAAGAGCTGGAGGCAGGGAAGGACCTATGTATGAAATGTTCGCACGGAGGCACGGAAGCACGGAGATTTTAAATTCCAGGTATGACATTAACATTGATCGCTCCGTTACTCCGTGACTCCGTGAGATAGTAATAACCGATATGGACCTCATTTCCGCCACCATCCTCCTGATCATTGTCACCGATCCCCTGGGGAACCTGCCCATGGTCATTGCCTGCCTCGAAGGGACCAAACGGCCCCAGCACTTCGTTCGGCGGGAAGTATTGCTGGCCGGCCTGGTCCTGTTGCTGGCCCTCTTCCTGGGGCCGGGCCTGTTGCGGATCCTTCATCTCTCCGAGGAAGCCCTCCGCCTGGCCGGGGGCATCCTGCTCTTCCTGATCGCCCTGAAGTTGATTTTTCCCACCGACACCAGCTGGATGGGTGTCAAGAGCGGGGAAGAGCCGATCCTGTTCCCGCTGGCAGTCCCGCTCGTCGCCGGTCCTTCCGCGGTCGCCACGGTGATGCTGTTCGCCGCCCAGTATCCCGACAAGATGGGCATCTGGGTGGTGGCCATCCTTATCGCCATGTCGATCAGCCTGATCACATTCTCCTTCGCCCCGATGGTCCATCGCTTCGTCGGTCACCGTGGCCTGGCGGCTTTCCAGCGCCTGATGGGCATGCTCCTCAGCGTCATTGCCGTCCAGATGCTGATCTCCGCCATCGAGGAGATTTTCCTCAAGACGGGAACGGGAGCCTGAGGTCATGTGCGGCCGCTATACCTTGAGCGCCGGACATGAGGCCCTCGCCCGGGCCTTCCTGGCCGAGTTTGCCGGGGAACTTCAGATGTCATGGAAACCTCGCTACAACATATCCCCGGGCACCGGCATCGTGGCCATCCTGGAGGACCGGGACAAGGGCGGCCGGAGAGCCGAAGTCCTTCACTGGGGGCTCGTTCCCTCATGGGCCAGGGACGTCAACATCGGGTACAAGCTGATCAATGCCCGGGCCGAGACCATTTCCAGCAAGCCCTCCTACCGGGACGCTTTTCGCTACCGCCGCTGCCTGGTCCCGGCCAGCGGTTTTTATGAATGGGACCGAAGAGGGCCGGTTTCCCAGCCTTATTATTTCCACCCGGCCAAGGCCGATTTCATGGCCATGGCCGCTGTCTGGGAGCACTGGCTGCATCCCAGCGGGTCGGAGATCCTTTCCGTGGCGCTGATCACCACCTCGGCTAACAAGGCCATGGAACGGATCCATCACCGCATGCCGGTCATTCTCCCCCAATCCAGTTGGACCGACTGGCTCGACACGGGCAACGTCAAGCCGTCCATGGGTCCTTTCCTGAAGGCGGCCAATGCGGATGATCTCCTGGATCTCCATCCGGTTTCACGCGAGGTCAACAAGGGCAGCGCCGAAGGCGCGGAGCTGATCCAGCCGGTAAAGTTGGATGGCCCGGAATCCGCCAATGGCGGCCGGCAAATGGACTTGTTCGGGGAATAGGCCGCTGGAACAGGCCATGCTTCCGCTCCTTAGAACCGGTCGATCAGCTTTCCGCGGTAAAAGCCGAAGGCCTGCGGAACGGAGTCATTTTCCCGTTCCAAATTCCGGACCGATTCGGGTATCTCCACGCCCGCCTCCCTCAGGTGATCGAGGCTGTTGAGGGCATGGATTGTCAGGAAAAAGTCATTACCGGGATAAGCCGCCAAATCCATCAGCCTCGCCACCGCGGATTCCCTCGGTTCCGTTGACGAAGCATTCCGGGCCAGGCATTCCGCGGCGGCCACAGCCACGGCCGGTTCCTCATCATCAAGGAGGGAAGCCAACGATCCCTCCAGCTCGCCGGCCATTTCCTCATTGCCCGGGGCCAGCAACCGGATGGCCGTCCAGTAACGGACGAGGACATTCTCATCAGCCAGCCCCTTCCTGAAGGACTCCCTGCCCGCCCTCTCGCGCAGCACATAAAGAGCCGGATTTCCGTCTCCGGCGGGGGTGGGCAAAATCTCCGAGGCAAGCTGCATGGGAAGCATCCCCCTGCTGATACGGGCATGAAGCATGGGCTCGGGAATGAAGCCGAGGTCTCCCGTCCGGACCAAATGCCGGTCCAGCGCTTCGCTGAGCCGGTCTTTGGCTGATGCTGAGGCCGGATCGCGGGCCAGGTTCCTGGTTTCATGGGGATCCTTCAGCAAGTCGTACAATTCCTCCCGGGGATGAGGTTTCCAAAAGGCGGATTGCACTTCATTCAGCCGGCCCTCGCGGAACATGCGGTACCAAACCGCGGTGGTCGGAGTTTCCTGCTGGTAGGCGACGTACTGCCCGTGGGGCAGGTGCGGGTAGAAATTCCGGATATAGACATGGCGTCCATCCGTGACCGAGCGGCAGAAGTCTGGCCGTTCATCCATGCGCCCGCGGAATCCGAACGAGTATTCCGGATCCGGTGTCTGCTGCGGACCGGCGAAGGCGTGGCCCTGGTAATAGGCCGGGACCGGCACTCCGGCGATGGAGAGAAGGGTTGGGGCGAAATCAATAAACCCGACCAGGCGGTCCGAACTGGCTCCTTCCCGGTAGTCCTTCGGGGCCAGTTGCTTCCATTTCTCCGGAAAGTGGACCAGAAGGGGCACATGCAGACCGCTCCATCCGGGATAGCGCTTGCTGCGTGGCATTCCGGACCCATGGTCTGCCCAGTAGAAGACGATGGTATCCTCCGCCAGGCCGGCGTCCTCCAACTCGGCCAGTTTCTCGCCGAAAAAGGCATCCGCCTCCGTCAGCCGATCATAGTACTGGGCCCAGTCCTTGCGGACCTCCGGCGTGTCCGGATGGTAGGGAGGCAAGGGGGCCAGGGCCGGATCATGGACCGGATCCGGATTCTCGTTGCGGATTCTGCTTTCGTGGGTGGCCTCGACGTTGAAGACCGCGAAAAAGGGTTTTCCTTCCGGCCGGTTCCTCCAGTGTGCCGTCTGCGAAGAATCGTCCCAGCCTTTTTCAGCCCCGCGGAGATTGTAATCCTCCTTGGCGTTGTTGGACGTGTAGTATCCCGCATCGCGGAGGTAGGCGGGAAAGAAGCGCATGAAGCCAGGCGCGGGGACGATCGACCGCATGTGCTGGCTTCCGGTCGACGGAGCATACATGCCTGAAATCAGGGTCGTCCTTGCCGCCGCGCAGACTGGGGCGTTGGAGCTGGCCCGGGTATAGCGCAGGGCCTCTCCGGCGAAGTCGTCGAGGTTGGGCGTCGTGGCGTAGGAATCCCCATAGCAGCCCAGGTGAGGGCCATGGTCCTCGGCGCTGATCCAGAGAATATTCGGATGATCGGCAGCCGGAAGGCCGGAAGCGGCCAGCAGGAAAAGGAGCGCTGTGCGAATTCTCATGTTCTGAACGGTTGGGGATTTACTGCAGGAAGGTATTCAGCGCCTCCCAGGCCTGGAGCGGGATATCCTCCGGCCGGTCCGTCCTGGAGCAGCCGAAACCGGGCAGTTCCTGCAACCACGGATGGAGTGCCTCCCGCTTTTGCAGGAGGCTGCCGATTTGCTTGCGACGCTGGGTGAACAACTGACGAATGAGGTCCCTGGCCTCCCCGGAGAAAAGCTTTGGCTCCTGTTTTCTCCTCAGGTGGAGCAACTGGGAGTCCACCCCGGGAACCGGATAAAAGCAGGTCCGCGAAACCTTGTGGACACCCGCCCGCTCGCAGGCGGCCCCGGTGAAGATGGAGATGGCTCCGTAGGATTTGCTGCCCGGTCCGGCGGTGATCCGGTCCGCCGCCTCCTTCTGCATCATCAGGACCATGTCGACCGGCAGGGGATCCGTCAGCATGGCATCCAGCCACGGGGAGGTGATGGCGTAAGGCAGGTTGGCCACCACCTTGAAGGCGGTTACTGTATTTGGAATTCCAGCACGTGGGAAATCGACCGCGTCGCCCTCCAGCAGATGGAACCGGTCCGGGAATTCCGGGACCAGGGTCGCCCGGAGATGGGCGGCCAGGGTTTTGTCCAGTTCCACGGCATAGACCGAGCATCCGAGCTCCAGCATTGCGCTGCTCAGAGTTCCCAGTCCGGGGCCGACCTCGACCACGGTGTCGCCCGGCTGCAGCGCGGCCAGTTGCAGCGATTTGCGGACGATATTGCCGTCGATGAGGAAGTTCTGTCCCAGGGGCTTGCGGGGCCGGTGCCCCAGCGATTCCAGGAGCGCGCGGGTCTGGGAGGGTGATAAGGGCATGGGGGCGATGGACGAAGGACTAAGGACTAAGGACGAAGGTCTGGGGATCTTCGGGGCGGTTTTTATAGTTCGTGCAGGGCCTGGATGAAAGGCTCGGGATCCTTCATTTTCATCAGGGCTTCCCCGACCAGCACGGCGTCCGCCCCCGTGGCGAAGGCCCGCTCGGCATCCTCCAGGCGGTGTATGCCGCTTTCCGAAATGGCCACGCAGTTTTCCGGCAGTTCCGGAATGATGGCCTCGGAGATGGCGAGGTCGGTCACGAAGCGGGTCAGGTCGCGGTTGTTGACCCCGATGATCCGGGCCCCGCAGTTGAGGGCGCGGTCGACTTCCTTGAATTCGTGGACCTCGAAGATGGCGTCCAGGCCGGCCAGATTGGCGGCTTCGAAAAGAACCCCCATCTCATCGTCGGAGAGCGCCCGGACAATGATCAGGATACAGCCGGCCCCGGCCTCGGCCGCCTCCAGGACCTGAAGCCGGTCGACAAAGAAATCCTTGCGCAGGGTGGGCGGGGCATCGCTGCGGTTGGAGAGCAGGTCGTTGACATCCCAGAGGTCCTTGATCGAGCCGGAAAAGTACTTCTCGTCGGTCAGGACCGAGATGGCGTCGGTACCGGCGTTGTAATAGACCCTCGCCTGCTCGACCGAGTCGCGTCCCTCGGCGATGGCCCCGGCCGAGGGTGAGCGCCGCTTGATCTCGGAGATGACGGCCAGGCCTTGATCCCGTCGCAGGGCCTCTTCAAAGCGGCGGGGATGATCGCCCGGGCGAAAGCGGGCCAGTTCCGCGTCGCGGACCGGGCGCACCCGTTGTGCCACCTCCCGGCGTTTCCAGGCCATGATTTCCTGCAGCTTGTCCATTCCCATCAATACAATTGCCAACCGCGTGCGGTGCGAGTCGGAAAATGGCCTTGAGGCCCGGCCTTGCCGTTCAGGCCCCGAGGTCCCAGCGCCGGAAATAGAGTCCCTGGCGGACTATGGGCAGGGTCTTGAATTCAAGGGCGGCCAGTTCATCCTCCGGGAGCGGGGAGAACCCGGAGGCGATACGCACGTTTTCCTCGATCTGGGAGACGTTATCGATGCCAATGATGGTGGTGCTGACCGGCAGGCTCATGTTGTAGCGCAAGGCCTCCGCGATGGTCAGCGTGCCGGGCAGCGGCGTAGCCATGCGGGCCGGCTGTTCCTCGACGGGGGGCGGCGTCCAGGTGGACAGCATCCTTCCACGGGTGGCCACCTTCATGCCGATAATCGCCATGCCCAGCCTCTGGGCCTCGGGCAACAGGTGTTTCCGGAAACTCAGGTAATGCGGATCGGCCGCATTGAGCGCCATCAGGATGGCATCGAAGGGATAATTCCGGATGGCCCTCAGCAGGACCAGCGGCTCGTAGTGCCCGGTTATCCCGAGGTGCCGGACGATCCCTTCATCCCTGGCCTTTTCCATCGCCTTGATGGCGCCGTCCTGCCCGAAAATCTGGTCGATCTGGTCCTGGCGCTGGATGTTGTGCAGCTGCCACAGGTCGAGATGGTCCGTCTGCAGAAGCTTCAGGCTTTCCTCCAGCAACCGCATAGAACCGTCGTAGCTGCGGTCGTGGGTCTTGGTCGACAGCCAGGCTTCCCGGCGGCGGGTCTTCATGACCCGTCCGATGTTCCGCTGGCTGATCCCGCGCCCGTAAGCGGCGGCGGTGTCGATATAATTCACGCCCAGGTCAAGGGCCCGGTTGATGATGGCTTCCGATTCCGCCTCGGTCCCCTCCCTTTCCAGGGTGGCCTGGCCCCCCAGGCTGAGGATGCCCACCTTGAAGCCGGTTTTGCCGAACGACCGGGTCGGCATGGCCTCATGGGTCCGCGGGTTGCAGGGGTTTCCGGAGGACGTTTGTGGGTCCGTCGTCGCGTCCGCGTCGGCGTTCGTGGATTGAAAGGCACCGAGGGAGGCCGCGCCGGCCAGGCTGGTGCCGATGAAGTTGCGGCGATTGAATTTTTTCATGGGGTAAGGATTTCTCCTCCAGTTCCTAAAGCAGCCGGATGCAATCTTCAATGGCAAATGGCCGGCGGCGGCAAAGGGCCGCCTTTTCCAAAAATCGCATTGAAGCCTGGCCGAGATTAATTGAGATCATGGCATGGTGAGCCCGATTGATGAACTGAGAAAAACCATGGCCAGACTGCGGGCCCCGGACGGGTGTCCCTGGGACCAGGAACAGACCCACCAGAGTCTCTGCGAGCCGCTGATTGACGAGACCGCCGAGCTCCTCGACACGATTGACCGCAACGACATGGAGCACATGTGCGAGGAGCTGGGGGACGTCCTCCTGCAGGTGGTATTCCACGCCCGGATGGCCGAGGAGAGCGGGCATTTCAATTTTGATGACGTGGCCCGGGGAATCAACGAGAAGCTGGTCCGCCGGCATCCGCATGTCTTTGGAGATGTGCGGCTTGAGGACTCGGATGAGGTGCTCCGGCAATGGGAGGAGATCAAGGCCGGGGAGAAGAAGAACGGGCCGGAATCGAAAGGGCTCTTCAAGCGGCTTCCCCCCTCGCTGCCGGCCCTCATGTTCGCCGCCAAGGTCGATCGCCAGATCCGCAAGAAAGGCCTGGAACACGAGCGGTTGCCTGACCCGGAGGGTGTCGCCACCCTGGCCGAGGACCTCTCCGAGGAGGACGCCGGGGAACTGCTTTATCAAATAGTCTGCGCCTGCCAGCACGCCGGTATTGACGCGGAAACCGCTTTGCGAAAATTTACTTCCACCTTAGCGCGTGAAATTGAAGGAAAAGGCTAACGCATTCCGTTTCGTCTGCGTCCCCTCCGCGACGGGACCGCTGATCATCCCCTACAAGCTGGAGCGCTCCAGCCGGGTCAAGCGCATGCACCTGCAGATCAACTGCTCCCAGTTCGTGACCCTGAAAATGCCCCTCCGCGGATCCGAGGTCCAGGGGACCCGTTTCCTGCAGGAGCACGGGGAATGGATCCGCCAGACCATGGCCAAGCAGCCCCGCGTTCCCCGGCTGAGGGAGTACATCATGAAGTGTCCGCGCCTGTCCCTTTCCGGTCGCTGGTATGGCATCCAGATTCGATTTCAACGGGGCACCTGCGGGTACCTGATTGAGGACCGCAAACGGCTGGTCAGTATCACCCTCAATCCCCGCGGCTCTTCCGAGCAACAGCTCATTTCCGTCCTGCGCCAGATTGCCGGGGAATACCTGCCGGCCCGTTTGGACTACTGGGCCCGGCGGATCGGTGTCCGGTATCACGGGATCACCATCCGGGACCAGCGCTGCCGCTGGGGATCCTGCAGCGAAACCGGCGGCATTTCCCTGAATTGGCGGCTCATCCTGATCGGTCCCCGTCTGCAGGACCATGTCATGCTGCACGAGCTGGCCCACCTGCGCCACTTCGACCATTCCCCGGGCTTTTACCGTCTGCTGGAATCCCTTGATCCGCAATCGGACAAGCACGCCAGCCAGCTCGACAATGAGGCCTCCCGCGTGATCTATCTCGGGCGGACGGAGCCGTGATCCGCTGGAAAATCAGCGCCGATACCGGGGGCACCTTCACCGATTGCCTGGCCGAGGGCTCCGATGGAAGCATCCGGCGCGGAAAGGTCCTTTCTTCCGGCCGCCTGCGCAGCGAGGTCCTGGATGTGAAAGGGGAGAAGACCCTGCGAATTCAATCCCTGGGCCTGGCCGAAACAGCCTGGCTGGAGGGAAAGCAGGCCTGGATCGATGGACGGCCCGTGGGCCCTGTCGAGCATGCCGAAGGCGACCGGATTCGGTTGTCCGGGGCCGTGGAATCCGTTGGCCCCGGCTCCCTGGTGGAAATCGACAGTGGCCTCGAGGCTCCCGTCCTGGCCATGCGGCTGCTGGTCCCTGAAAGTCTCCACCCGGAACCGGGGTCCCTTTCCTTTCGCCTGGGGACCACCAAAGGCACCAATGCCCTGCTGGAGAACAAGGGCGCCCCGGTGGTCCTGTTTGTCACCCATGGATTCGAGGACCTGCTCCTGATCCGGGACCAGAAGCGCCCCGACCTCTTCGCCCGGGAGATTGTCCGGGAAAAGCCGCTCTACAAAAAGGTTTGCGGGGTACATGGGGACATCGATGCGGAGGGTAATGTGGTGCAGCCGCTCGATTGTGAGGAGCTGGCCGGACTGGCCCGGGAGGCTCTCGCGGCGGGATGCCGGGGAGCGGCGGTGTGCCTGCTCAACAGTTGGCGTAATCCGGACCTGGAGGAGGAAGCGCTGGGCGTCCTGGAGGCGGCCGGCTTTGAAACGGTCTGCCTTTCCTCCCGGGTTCGGCCGCTGATCAAGTACCTCGACCGGACGGAAACCACCCTCGTCAACACCACCCTGAGCCCGATCATGGACGCCTACCTGGACCGGGTGCAAAAGGGGGCGGGTGAGAACCCCCTCTGGATCATGACCAGTGCCGGCGGGCTTGTTTCCCGGGCCCGCTTCCATGCCGTGGACAGCCTCGTCAGCGGACCGGCCGGGGGCGTCCTGGGCGCGGTCGAGGCGGGCCGGCAATCCGGCATGGAGAAGATTATCGCCCTCGACATGGGCGGGACGTCGACCGATGTCTCCCGGTGGAAGGCCCGACTGGAACTGCGCCAGCAGATTCAGGTCGGCCAGGCCCGGATCCTGACTCCGGCCATGCCGATCGAGACCGTCGCCGCCGGCGGGGGGTCCGTTTGCGGATACCGGGAAGGGCGCCTTTTTGTCGGTCCGGAAAGCGCCGGTGCCGATCCCGGACCAGCCGCCTATGGGGCCGGCGGCCCGCTCACCCTGACTGATATCCACCTCCTCCTGGGCCGGATCGATCCCGCCGGCTTCAATATTCCCATTCGCCTGGAGAAGGCCCGGCAAGCCCTTGATCCGGTTCTCCGGGAATCCGGCGAGGAAGACTGGCAGGGCCTTGCGGAAGGCCTCCTCCTGATCGCCACCGAGCGCATGGCGCATGCCATCCGCCAGGTCACCCTGCGCGATGGCGAGGATCCGGCCGGGTACGGCCTGGTCGCCTTCGGCGGGGCGGGGGGCCTGCATGCCTGCCGCATCGCCGATGAACTGGGCGTCACACGCATCATCTTTCCCCCGGATGCGGGGATCCTCAGTGCCCGGGGCATCCACTACGCACCGCGGGAAGCCGTTCCGGAACGCCAGGTGTTTGCCTCCCTCGCGGATGCGGAAACATTTCTGGACAAGGAGTTCCGGGAGATGGAGGAACAGGCCCGGGAATCACTTGCGGCCGACGGGGTCCGGCCCGGGGAAACGGACTCGCCGGCCTGCTCGGTATTCCTGCGCATCCGGGGCCAGGAAGCCGGAGTCCCCGTCGAGTGGGAGCCGGGTGCCGCCTTGAGGGATCTCTTCCGGGAACAATTTGTAGCGACATTTGGATACTTTCCCCGAGATCCGGATCTGGAAGTGGTCAAGCTCCGCCTCCGCCTGGTGGAACAGCAGCCGGATCCGGACCGGGAGGCCTATCCCGGCGGGGGCCCGGCGGCCGGCGCGGAGAAGGAGGTCCGGGGCTTTGTCGAGGGGCGTGAACAGGCCATTCCGGTTTTTGACCGCGCGGCCCTTGCCCCCGGCCGGCGCATGCCGGGCCCGGCCATTATCAGGGATCCCTTCGGCACCTGCTTTATCGAGCCGGGCTGGTCGGGGGTTTGCGGCGACCGGGGCAGCATTGAACTGCGTCCAACCCGGAAAAGGCCGGAGGGGAAGCCCGCTGACCATTTGGAACAGGTTCGCCGGACCCTCGTCATGAACCGTCTGGAGGGACTGGTCGAGGAGATGGGCGACCAGCTCCGGCGGACCGCCCTGTCGACCAATATCCGCGAGCGCCTGGACTTCTCCTGCGCGCTCCTGGACAGGGAGGGCCGGCTCTTGGTCAACGCCCCGCATATCCCGGTCCACCTCGGCGCCATGGGCTTGTGCGTGAGGGAATGCCTTGGGCAGTTCGATCCGGCGCCGGGAGACGTGATCATCACCAACCATCCCGGTCTGGGCGGGTCCCACCTGCCGGATGTGACCCTCCTCTGCGGGCTCTTCGACGGGAACGGGAACCGGCTCGGGTTCCTGGCCAACCGGGCCCATCATGCCGAGCTGGGTGGGCGCAGTCCCGGATCCATGCCGGCCGACGCCACCCGGCTGGTGGAAGAGGGCGTCATCCTTCGGCCGCAATGGCTGATTCGCGAAGGGGAAGACCGCTTCGAGGCCATCGAGGAGCTGCTTTCCGCTCCCCCGTATCCCAGCCGGGCGGTGCGGGAAAACCGGATCGACCTCGAGGCGCAGCTGGCCGCCCTGCACCGGGGGCGTCAGATGTTCGCCGCATTGACCGGGGATTACGGGGCTGAAACCATTACAGCCTATTTCGGGGCCTTCTACCGATCGGCTTCCGAAGCCCTGACCGTGGCTCTCCGCCGTTCCGGCAGCCTTGAAGGCCGGGGCCGGGCAGTGCTGGATGACGGGCATGAGATCCGGGTCCGAATTCAAGGCCGTGAAGGCGGCCTGGAGGTGGACTTCAGCGGGACTTCCCCGGTTCATCCCGGCAACCTCAACGCCACTCCGGCCATCGTCCGGAGTGCGGTCCTTTATGTCCTGAGGCTGTTTGTCGACACGCCCATGCCCCTCAACGAGGGCCTGCTCGATTCGGTCCGGATCCGGTTGCCCGAGTGTTTCCTGAATCCCCGTTTTCCGGACGACCCGAAGGAATGCCCCGCCGTGGTCGGGGGAAATGTTGAAACCAGCCAGCGCATCGTGGACGCCCTGGTCGAGGCTTTCGGCTTCCTGGCCGCCGGGCAGGGCACCATGAACAACCTGCTTTTCGGCAACGACCGCTTCGGCTACTACGAGACGATCGGGGGAGGCTCCGGTGCGGGGGATGGTTTCCCGGGAGCCTCCGGGGTGCATGTCCACATGACCAATACCGCCATAACCGATCCGGAGATCCTGGAGCAGCGTTTCCCCGTCCGTTGCCAAGAGTTTTCGATCCGCCGCAATTCCGGCGGATCCGGCCGCTGGGAGGGGGGCGACGGCCTGGTCCGGGAGATCCGCTTCCGGGAGCCGGTCTCGGTCTCCATTCTCAGCCAGAATCGACGCAACGGACCTTCCGGACGTCATGGCGGAGGCGACGGATCACCCGGTAGCCAATATATTATCCGCAACGACGGGTCCCGGAAACCGGTTCCGGGAATCACCCAGCTGGAGCTGAAGGAAGGCGAGGGGATTCGGATCGAGACCCCAGGCGGTGGCGGCTGGGGCCGGCTATAATCAATTCCGGATAGCAGTGGCGATCCATTGGCGGGTCCTTGTCGGG
>CAJXMX010000063.1 GCA_913056355.1 uncultured Opitutales bacterium | reverse complement strand
AGCCCCGGGCCGCTGTCTTTCTGAATCACGTGCCGATGTACCGCGCGTAAACGCCCCGCGCAGTCGCAATGTCCTCAGTCCCCTTGATAATGGCCCGACCGTCGCGAAAGACGGTCACTTCGTAGTCGGGGTCCTGCAGTTCGAGCTTCACCAGAAACGGGTTGGTCGTCACCTTCCCGCTGCCCGCCAGCCGCTGGGCCAGCTCTTCGAGAATCACCTGGCTGCGATCGCGGGGGGCGACCTGCACGGCATTGCGGCCGCACAGCACCGTGGTGTGCGAGCCCCGGGTCCCGTCCAGCCAGAGCCGTTCCCCACCCCGGCAGGCGGGACAGTCGGAATCTTCGGCGAGATTGCCGAGGTTCAGCCGGCGGAAGCTGCCGTGCCACAGATCGATCACCGTCAGCACCGGTTCGATCAGTTCCCGCTGGCCGGTGAGCAGCTTGAGGGCTTCGGTCACCTGCAGCGAGGCAACGACGTTGACGGCCGGTCCGATCACGCCTGCCGTGTCGCAGGTCTCGGTCGTACCCGGCTCGGGGACGTTCTCCACCAGGCACCGCAGGCAGGGAGACTCACCCGGGAGGACCGTCATCACCTGGCCGTGGCTGCCGACGCATCCGCCGTTGATCCACGGCACCCCGGTTTCGAGCGATGCATCGTTGATGAGGAAGCGGATCTCGAAGTTGTCGGTCGCGTCGAGAATGACGTGACAGTCGCGGGCCAGGTCGAGGATGTTCGTCGCGTCCCCGCCATCCATCAGCAGTTTGCGGTCGGTGGAGCGGGTCTCGCCAATGGCCGTGACCCGGATGGCCGCGAAGTCCTTGACAGGGCACTCGTGCTCGCAGATGCCGCAGCCGATGCAGAGGGAAGGATCGACGTAGGGGCGCCGCAGGGTGCCCTTGCTGCCGTCCCGCTTGGTGATGGTGACCTCGCGTGAGTAGATGGCCTTGGGGGAAGTCGGGCAGACCTCCTCGCAGACCACGCAGGGGGTCTCCATGGCCCAGGGCAGGCAGCGGCCGTGGTCGTAGAAGGCCGTGCCCAGGCGTACCGGGCCCTGCTCGGCGAAGTCGCCGGTCCCGGTCTTTTCCGGAATGGTGATGCGCTGGATGGCCCCGGTCGGGCAGACCTGGCTGCAGAGGGTGCAGTTCAGTTCGCACCAGCCGGTCTTCATGTTCAGGATGGGGGTCCAGATGCCCTCGATTCCGGCTTCCATCAGGGTCGGCTGGAGGACGTTGGTCGGGCAGACCCGGATGCACTGGTCGCACTTGATGCAGCGGCGCAGAAACTCCGGTTCCTCGACCGAGCCCGGCGGGCGGATGACCTCCTTCTTGAAGTTCTTGTCGCTGGCCCCGGAGCCGCGGGCCATGGCGTATCCGCCCAATCCGATCAGGCTGGCCATGAAGGCCCGGCGCCGGGTGATGGGCGGGTTGGCCACCTCGTGCTTCGGGGTGGGCATGAACTTGAAGGAAATGGCGTCCGTCGGGCAGTCGTCGATGCAGTTGAAGCAGACGAAACACTCGCTCTTGCGAAGCTGGGTATGCGGGTCGCTGGCCCCCTGGCAGCTCTGCAGGCACTTGTCGCAGTCAATGCACTTGTTCGGGTCGCGTTCGATGCGCCAGACGGCGAACTTGGACATGACCCCCAGGAAGGCCCCCAGCGGGCAGACCGTACGGCAGAAGAAGCGTGGAATGAACACGTTCATGGCCACGAAGAAGAAGAGAATGGCCCCGATCAGCCAGGCCCCGACATGGTAGTACTGCTCGACATAGAAAGTGTCGGGGACAATCAGGTTGACTCCGGGCAGGATGACCGTGGTGAAGGACCGGTGGAGGAGGCAGATCGGGTCCAGGAGGCCGATCTGCAGGCTGCCGAAAAAGGCGGCCACGATCATGGCGATGAGGATGATGTACTTGATCTGCTGGAATCCCTTGAAGCGGTTGCTCTCGATCTTCTTCTGGTCGTCCCGGCTTCCGAAAAGCCAGCCGGTAAACTGGTGCAGGGTACCGTAGGGACAGATCCAGTTGCAGAAAAAGCGTCCCAGCAGGAGGGTCGGCAGCAGGAGGATGAGGCCCAGGATGAGGCCCTTGTAGACCGTGGTGGTGGTGATGGCCGTAGCCACCCCGACCAGCGGGTCCAGTTCCAGAAACATCGAGGCCGGGTACCCCTTCAGGTAGCGCAGGTCGGCGATGACCACCATGAAAACAAAGAGCCCGAAGAAGAAAGCCTGTGAAATGATCCGCACCCGGGTGATCCGCATGTCGGCCATGACCCGCTTGAAAAACCAGGTGCCCACGGCTCCGGAAGTGCTGTGGATCCGGTCCATGACGCGGGCCTTGCCTTTGGAGGGCGGTGGGGGCGGGGGCGTCTGGGGTTGACTACCGCCACAGGAACAGTTTCCGCTTCCGCAACTCATACCCGCACCTCCTTCAGCTTCAGTTCCTGCCAGTTCTTGTTGCCGAGGCCCCGTTCATGGGCCTTGTGAATGTAGCCCAGCTCTTCCCAGTTGGAACGTCCGAGGACGTTGGTGTAGGCGTAACTGTCGATGGCCACCATGTCGGTCCCGGCGACCACCGTGTTGACCTCGGCCACGTCGGAGAGGCGTCCGCCGGTCGGACCGTTCTTCATCAGGACATTCATGCCATCGAGGACCAGCAGGGTGGGCTGGATCATCATCGCGAAGTCGGAAATGATGCTGTGGATGTGCTGGTGGAACTGGTTGCGCCGTCCGCCCAGCATGCCGTACCAGTTCTTCATCGAGAGCGAGGCATGGCACAGGTTGTGGTCCTTGGCCGGGGAGACCCCGATAACCTTGGTGGCCTGCTGGAAGGGCTTGTTGAAGAGCGGCCAGTGCCGCAGGATTTCACCGTTCATGCTGAGGTCGGTGAAGGCGGTCGATTCCGGGTACTGCATGGTCAGGCCGAGGTCGTTGGCCACCGCCTCCAGACCGCTCTTGAGGAAGCAACTGGTAGGGCTGTTGATGGGGTTGTCGGCCACAATGACCTTTTTGGCACCCGCCTCAAGGCAGAGTTTGGCCACCGCGGCCAGGGCGTCCGGATGGGTGGTGGCACAGAGGGCCGGGGGCCGGTCAAAGGCCACGTTCGGCTTGACCATCACGATGTCCCCCTTCTGGACGAAGCGCTGGATGCCTCCCAAAGTGTCGATGGCAGCCCGGATCACCGCCTCCCGCGAGGTTCCGTGGGCGACCGCCAGGTCGGGCAGGACCTTGGCCTGCTCGGGGCGGAAGCTGGGCAGGCTGACCCCTTCCTTTTCACCGAATCCCGGGACGAAGTGCTTCGGTTCATAAAGAAACAGGCCGCCAGCCACTGCGGCGGTCAGGGCGGTGCCGGTCAGCGCCGCCTGCCTGATGAATTCCCGCCGGTTCATTCTGGAAGGTTCTGGATCGATGGGTTCCTTGCTCATGGGTATCCGGCTCCGTGGTTGGAAGATTCGCTTGATTCGCCTCCGCCGAGGTAGTTCTCGACGAAGCTGCGGGCCTGCTCCTGGTCGGGCGCGTTGATGACGCCGCCAATGGCCTGGCCCTGGAGGAAGTAGACGCTGTATTCACCGAAGTTGTCGGAGATGAGGTATTGGGCTCCGGCCATTTCGCCCTGGTCGGTCACTTCCGCATAGTTACTGTTGAATTCGGAGATTTGCTCCCAGGCTGCGGCGGCTTCCGCGGCGGTGCCGGCCTGCATGGCGAAAAAGGTCAGCTCAGTGCCGCCGACTTCGTAACGGGCCTCATAGACGTCCTTGAGGAGGGATAAGCCGTATGCGTCGGCCTGGATGTAATTGACGGAATCCGCCACTTGGTTGTCGGCCGGAAGGAGGGCCCGGGCATCGAGACCGGTGTCGTCAGCCGGGATGGAGGCCGCCAGGGAGCGGGCAAAGGCTTCGGCGGGACCCATTACGGCGGGAGCGCTGTCGGAAGCCAGGACCTGGACGTAGGCGCTGCCCTGGCGGAAGAAAAAGCCCATTTCGCTGCGGTAACCATCGCGGATGAAGTCGACCGGAACGGCCGTGTCATCCCGCTCCATGGAGAAAATCCCGAAGGCGTTGAGGGGACTGTCCATGGTGAAGATGAAGACATCGACGAAATTGCCGGCCGCGGAATCGATGGTGAAGCTGCGCGAACTCAGTTCTTGGAAGTTGAACTCGAGGTAGGCCGGAGCGCGGCCGTTGATCTTCTCGTAGAGGTTGTCCGGGAGGTAGTGCTCGGTCGGTCCCATGGCGGTCACACCCTCCACCATGGCCGGCAGGTTGCGCCCGGCACTGGCTGGGGCGGCGGCCGCCCCCGATGCCACCGGGCTGTCAGCCATCTCGAAGCTGCGCATGTCGTCGGCCCGCAGGGTGGCGGCTTTGCCTTCGACCTCGGTCCGGGTGGACTCCAGGGCGGAGGGATCCAGGGCGAAGCGATGGGGATCATAATGACGGCCCTTGAAAACGATAAAAATGCCGATTCCCAGCAGCAGGATCAGAATGAAACTGCCCAACATTTGCTCAAACCGTGGAATTTCCTCACGGACGAGTGAACGCGCCTTTTTTACACGGGAGCTCATGCAGGTGTTTATATTGTTCAGGCAAGGCCATGCAAGTCGATTTGGACTGAAGGCGGACCGGTTTCGGCTGCATGGTGGACAGGATTTTAAAGAAGGTCTGCTTCTTTGAGTCATGTAGGTTTTAGTCTATTCCCAAGGAATCTTACATCCCGAACAAAAGAACGGTTGAATTCAGTCATCAACGGAGTGATTAAGTGGATGAGCGGTCGGATTCCTGTCGTTGAATGGAAGGAATCCGGCCCGTCCATCCAGATCTGAATCATATGGCTGTGTTTCGCCCTGCGATCCTGTCCTGCCTGACTGAATACTCTCTCGCCCGTCTGCGGAGCGACCTTGTCGCCGGTTCCGTGGTCGGCGTGGTGGCCCTGCCATTGGCGATGGCCTTTGCTATTGCGTCCGGGGTACCGCCCGGGACCGGTATCTTCACCGCCATCATCGCCGGTTTTCTGGTCTCCGGCCTGGGCGGCTGCCGGCTTCAGATCGGCGGGCCGACCGGAGCATTCGTGGTCATCGTCTACGAGGTGGTGGTGCGCCACGGGGTCGACAAGCTGCTGGTCTGCACGCTCATGGCCGGGGCGATCCTTCTCCTGATGGGACTGGCCCGCTTCGGCCGGATCATCAAGTTCATTCCCTATCCGGTGACCATGGGGTTCACCAGCGGTATTGCCGTCATCATCTTCACGGGCCAGCTGAAGGATTTCGCCGGTCTGGAAATGGACTCGCTGGCTCCCTCGTTCCTCGGCAAACTGACCCAGTATGCCCAGCACGTGGCCGATATCAACCCCTTCACATTGGCAACCGGCCTGGCCTGCGTAGCCTTGCTGGCCTTCTGGCCTCGGCGCCTGGCTCGGTGGATTCCAGCTTCCCTCCTGGTGTTGGTCCTGGCCTCCGTGGCCAACCTGATGCCGTTCCTGTCCCTGGAGACCATCGGGACGCGTTTTGGCGGGATTCCGCAATCGCTGCCGGCTTTCAGGGTGCCGCCATTGGACCTGGACCTGATCCGCGAACTCATTGGCCCGGCCACAGCCATTGCCCTGCTGGGAGCGATCGAGTCGCTGCTTTCTGCGGTCGTGGCCGACGGCCTGACCGGGGACCGCCATGACTCCGACCAGGAACTCCTGGCCCAGGGCATTGCCAACATCGTGACCCCGCTCTTTGGCGGAATCCCGGCCACGGGGGCCATTGCCCGCACCGCCACCAATATTCGCAACGGCGCCACCAGCCCGGTTTCCGGCATGGTGCATTCCCTGGTCCTGCTGGTCTTTGTCCTCGTGGCGGCTCCCCTGGCCGACCGGATTCCCCTGGTCGCCCTGTCCGCCATTCTCCTTGTCGTCGCCTGGCGAATGGGGGAGTGGCACCTCTTCAGGCGGCTCTTCAAGCTCCCGGGCAGCGATGCCCTGGTCTTCCTCACCACATTCGTGCTGACGGTCCTCGTCGACCTGACCGTCGCTGTCGAGGTCGGGGTGGTCCTGGCGGCGCTGCTCTTTATTAAGCGGGTCTCCGAGGTCAGCCTGGCCTCGGCGGTGCAGGCCACCCATGAGTCGGCGGGTTCGTCGCGATCCGGATTACCCCCGAGCCAGCTTCCCCCGGAGGTGGAGGTCTTCCACATAAAGGGGGCCTTTTTCTTCGGGACGGCTGAAAAACTGGAAACCACGCTCCGCCGGGCCCGGCAGCAAACGCGGATCCTGGTGCTGGACCTGAACGAGGCCATCGACATCGATGCCACCGGGCTGAATGCCATGGAGGGCCTGCTGGAGCGTTACCGTCGGAGCCATTAGCGCCTGGTCCTGTGCGGCATCAAACCGCATGTCCACCGGGTCATGAAACGAACCGGATTCCTCGAGCGGCTGGGGGAGGAAAACCTTTACCCGGACCTGGAGGCAGCCCTCGGGGGCCTGACGGAAGCGCCTCCGGCCAGCTGAATTTCCTCCTATTCGATTTCCGACTCGATACGGTAGAAACGCCGTCCGCTGGACAGCGGATCGTTGTCGATGATTTCATGAACAGTCCCGTCGCCGTGGATCTCCCCGCCCAGGTCGATCCAGGTTCCGTCCCCCATGTCGTCGCTGTACTGGACCCGGTATTCCCGGCCCTCGAGGGCCAGGAACCGCAGGTGGCTGGCGGTCTGGTCGAAGCTGCATTGGCCCATGACCGGCGGTCCGCAGAATTCGGCCATCAGCTCGGGCGGTGAACCGCCGTTGTTGAGCCAGAGGTCGTACATGGCCAGGCCCCAGTCGCGGATGGTGGCGAACCAGGGATCCGTCTGGATGATGTAGGCGGGCTCCCCGGTGGCGGGACTGGTCTCCCCAAGGGTATCGGCGGTGCCCAGGCATTCATCGCGGAGAAACTCGACGTATTCCCGGGAAGTTGTCTGGTAATAGAGGCTGGCCCGCCACCCCGCGGTGCCCGACGGCTTGGCGATCTCCACTTCATCATATCCCCCGGCATATTCTTCCGCGCTGAAGTAATCCGGTGCATCCCCGCCCTGCCATTTGGGCTGGACCAGGCGGGCGGCGGCGTTGCCGATGGCGAAGCCCCGCGGCGGGATCCGGTTGTCCTTGTAGCGGTCGGTGGCCAGGACAAAGTGGAAGGTTTCCCCCTCGCCGGTCAGGCTGCTGGCCATTTTGGCCTCGTAGACCAGGTCCTGGCGGTCCGCGTGGAGGATTCCGCCTGATTCGTATTGCCGGTTGCCATCGCCGTCGGTGGAGGCCACGAGGGGATCATAGCCGTTGAGGGTCCGGATCAACTGTCCTTCCGCGTCGAAGAATTCCACCTGCAGCCACATCCGCCGGCCCTCCGGGAATCCGGAGATCAGCTTGTGGGCGCTCAGGTTGCGGATGCGCATCCGGATCGCCGCGCTGTGGTCTGCGACCAGCTCCAGCTCAGCCGCGCTGCGCAGCATGTCCCGGGCCCTCTGTTCCCCGGCCAGGAGCTCGGAACCATGGTTCTGCAGGCCGGCCACGCTGATCCGGGCGCCCGGGTATTTGGACCCCGAGAGGATGGCATGGTTGTAGGGATCGTAATTCGGCGATGCTTGATCGGCGCTGGCCAGTATGCGGGAAATCCAGGTATTGCCGCCGGTCTGGTCGTGGAGGGCGAGATTGCTGCGGATGGGTGTGTTCTTGTTGCTGGCCTTGCCCGTCGTATCCGCCATGTGGCAGTCCTGGCACTTGGCAGCGTGTGCCACGCCGGTCCGGCTGGCATAGGCGGGATCCGTGTCCGCCCCGCCAATGGCCGCAAAGTCACTCAGCTGGAATTCGCTCCAGGTCCGCTCGACGTGGAAGTAGCTTCCGGCGGCCTGCTGTTCCGGAATGCCGAGCGCACCGAGAACCTGCGCCAGGACCGGATTGGAGACATCATGGCAGGTTGCGCACATGGTCTTGCTACGGTGGAAGCGGGAGTAGTACACCGAATGGAACTTGGGCTCCGAATCGAAACGGTTGCCGCGCTTGTCGGTGTCCGGATCCATGTAGTATTGCCCGCTCGCGGCCTCGATGTAATGCGGCCAGCCGCCGTCTTCGAAATTGAATGGCAGGTGGTCCGCTTCATCATACCTGGCTGCGCCTGAAAATCCCGTGATGTACTGGAGGATGGCGTTCCAGTCCCGGGATTCGGTGGCCGCCTGGGCGGTGATTCCGGCGGCCACCGTTTCGGCTGGCACATCGGGCTGGCCCAGGACGCTGAAGGGATCCGCCATCCGGTGGCAGCTGTCGCAGTTGACCCCCTCGAAATCGGCCTGCATCTCGCTGAGCCCGGTCAGGTTGGCCGGATCGCTGCGGCCCCCCAGCCAACCCGCTGGGGTGTGGCAGCGGAGGCAGAGGTCCCCGGCATTGGGATTGCCGAGGGCCCAGATGGAGTCCTGGGCAGCCACCGCCAGGCAGGCCAGCCACAGCGGGTCCCGGGCCGCCTGGGCCATCATCGAGCCGCGCCAGTTGAAGGCCGGTTCGACCGCGGCGTCATAGCCGCCGTGGCAGTTATCGCATTTCTCGGCGGTGTTGATCTCCGTGCCCAGGGATCCGGGTTGGGATCCCGGCATGAAGACCAATTGGTCCTCCTCGACAGGCTTCGGCGTCCAGGCCAGGGCTGATACTGCCAATAAAAAGACCGCACCACTCCGCAGGGATGGGGGGATCGTATAGAGCATTGGAAGGTGATTTTCTATCCCCCGGGCCCCTGGGCGTCAACGCCATCGGCCCGGCCTGCGGTAACCTGCCTGCTTCTTTAGGGATTGTTGGGCCGGCGATAAGGGATTCTAAATTTAGGGTCTTTATTTTGGATTATTTGTAAAAAATCAGGCTGAAAATGGCAAATTTTCTGAGCCCGGATTGGCAGACCTGATGGTGAAGAGGGCTCCGGCGAGGCTGGGAAGCCCTTTTGTTGATTTGATTTATCATTGATAACCAGATGCTTATATATCCTGATCCAGGATTTTATATTTCTCAGGTCTATTTCTGGTGGTTTGCCCGAATATCCTCTTGCATGGTTAAGGTGAATTCCCCAGCCTTTGCTGTCGAATGATGGAATCTTCCATTCGTCTCTAATCTCAAATCCAAATCTACACCGGAGGTGTATACTTTATGAAACGTAAGCTGTTAATGTCTCTCGCAGCGTCTTCCGTGGCTATCCTTGGGTCTTCCACGACCAGTTTCAGTCAGCTCATGGAATACGACGCTGTTTTTGCGGCCACCGTCAACGGGGTCGACGTCGGGGCCACCATGGCCCTTGACTGGTACGAATCCGAACTGGTGGTCACGGTCACCAATACAACCGCGGATGATGTCGGGTCCTTTATCGACCAGTTCTACCTCATGCGTCCCGCCGGACCCTTCGATCCGTCGCTGACGGACACGATTCCCGATCCCGAATGGGACCTGGCCACCTCGCTGGACAACCAGTTGAAGTACTTCTTCCCGGGTGGCGTCGATACCGACAATTATTTCGGGGCTGAATGGAACGGCGGCAATTCCGATCCCCTGGGCCGTATTTACGCGCCCGATCCGGATGGCACCAATCCCAGGACCTTCCATTTCGGTTATGGCGACAGTGTCGTCTTCGCCGATCTCGATCTTGATTCCTGGATGGACTCGGATTTTCCGCAGTTGTTCATGCGCTGGCAGGGCATCGGCCAGGGCGACTGGAGCGCCAAGGGCATCAGTGGTCCCGGATTCGAACCCGGCACGGATCCCGCCGTTCCGGAACCGAGCCACATTGCCGCGATGGCTATGCTGGGGTTGACCGGGTTCCTCTTCCTGCGTCGGCGGTTCCGCCGAAAGTAGGGTAAGTACCTTATCGAATCCTAGTCTATCTGATTTATGCAGCCCCGGAAGTTCGTTCCGGGGCTGTTTTTTATGTAAAAACAAGGAACTAATAGATTTTCCCTTGCAAAAATAGGGTAAATTCCCCAATTATACTCCTGCGTAATACGTCTCATCTAAGATTAGGTTTAACCATCTATCACAATAACTAATGAATAAAAATCGCGTCTTCATGCTCGGCGCCGCACTAGCGGGCCTGTTTACCTTGCCGGTAATCAGCAGTGGACAGCTTATCTTCGAGCGCGCATTCGATGTGGAAGGGATTATCAATCCCGGAAACGAGAATGTCACCGGGGTGCTGTCCTCGACTGTTACCGTCAAGTTTCTCGAAACCAACGATACTGAGTTCGACTTCGTGGATACCATCGAAGTCACTGTGGCCAACACCAGTACCACCGACTCCCAGATCGCTGAGTTCTTTCTGCTGAATCCTGTCCTTGGCCTGGCTCCGACGAGTGTCACTCCGGGAGACTGGACCCTGCAAACCGAACTTTCCAGCACCCTGGCCCAGTACGGCGGCCTGAACCCGAACGACCCGAATATCGGGGAATACTTCGGCGCTTCCTATCCGCCGCCGACCGGGATCCTGTCTGGTGCCAGCGAAGTCTTCAGCTTCGGCTTCCAGGCGTTTGCCTTCGATTCCGATGCCTGGATGGATTCCTTTGGCTACGAAGGTCTTCCGAACGTCTTCATCCGCTGGCAGTCGGTCAGCATTGACGGAGGCAGTGCGACCAACAGCGGCAAGGGCTTCTACGACGGTGGCGGTTACGACCCCGGGGTAGACCCGTCTGTTCCGGAACCCAGCGCCATTGCGGCCATGGCCGTTCTGGGAATGGGTGGATTGCTCTATGTCCGGCGTCGCCTGACCCGGAAGAAGTAATTCCAGTATACGTTCTTGATTCTTACCAGCCCCGACTCCGCGAAAACGCGGAATCGGGGCTTTTTTTGCCTTACCCGAAATGAGGTAGCGAATCCGTTGGACAAGGCCGGGGAGGTGTCTTTCGTTGGAGGACATGGCATACGAACTGACAGGAAAGATTAAGAAGATATTCGACCGGCAGGATTTCCCGAGCGGCTTCTACAAGCAGGAATTCGTGGTAACGACCGACGAGCGCTTCCCGCAGGACATCAAGCTGGACTGCCTCAAGGAGAAGGTGGACCTGTTGAACGACCTCCAGGAAGGCTCCGAGGTGAAAGTGCATTTTGACATCCGGGGCCGGGAATGGAACGAGCGGTATTACGTGGACCTCTCGGCCTGGAAGATCGAGCCGGCCGGGGAGGGGAGCGAAAACGGCTCCCGTGGCGCGGAGCAAGCCGTTCCGGCGGAGGATCCCGCCTCCTACGGGGTCGAGGACGACGAGGATATTCCTTTCTGAAAATTACCGCCCGGAACCGTGGGCCGGATGGCCCTGAGGCCATGCGGCGGTTCCTGATCCCCTCATGGACATGATCGATTGTGTGGCCACCTGCCGTCCGGGACTGGAGGGCGTGCTGGCGGATGAACTGGGCGCCCTGCGGATGGACCGCATCCAGCCTGGCAAGCGGGCCGTCCGGTTCAGCACCGACCAGGCCGGCCTGTACCGGGTCAACATGGCCCTGCAGACGGCCATCCAGGTCCTGGTGCCGCTGCGGACCTTCAATGCCCGCGACTACGACCTGCTCTATTACCAGGCCCGGCGGACCAACTGGCACCAGTACTTTGAAGTTGGCAAGAACATCCGCATCGACGTCAACGGACGCTCCGGCACCCTGCGCAACACCCAGTATGTGGTGCACCGGGTCAAGGACGGGATTGTCGACACCTTCCGCAAACTGAGCGGCGGGATCCGGCCCTCGGTGGACAAGGACCAGCCCGACATCCATGTCGTGGTGCACCTCGACGGCCAGAAGGTGACCCTCTCGCTGGACAGCTCCGGGGTGCCGCTCTTCAAGCGGGGCTACCGGACCTCCCACGGCGGGGCTCCGCTCAAGGAGGACCTCGCCGCCGGCATTCTGCTCCTGGCGGGGATCCGGGAATCGTCCGGCCTGCTCGATCCCATGTGCGGGTCCGGGACCTTTCTTTTCGAGGGATGGATGCTGCTGCATCAGGTTGCCCCCAACCTGGAGCGGGAGTTCTCCTTCCAGCACTGGCTGGATTACGATGAGGCCCAGCATGTCCGGGAGCGGGACCAGCTGCGCCGGCTGGAACGGCGGGACCGCGAGGTGCCGGTGTGGGGATGCGACCTGGATCCCTCCGTCCGGCAGATCGCCCAAGGCATCCGCGAGGCGCATTTTCCCGAGGCCGGAATCCGCATCGATGAAAGTCCTTTCGAGGAGTGGGAAGTCTCTGTGGAGAACGGACTGCTGGTGGCCAACCCGCCTTACGGAGAGCGCATGGGAGTCAGTGAGGAACTGGGCCAGTTGTACCGCGACCTGGGCAATGCCGCCAAGCGCATGGTGCCCGGGGGCCGCCTCGGCGTCTTCACCACCAACCGCAAGGCGGCCCGGCAAATCCGGCTCACCACGGACCGGGCGCTGACCTTGTTCAACGGGGCCCTGGAAGGCTTGCTTTACCTCTACAGTGTCAAGAAGCTGCAAGGGTGAAGGCCATCCTTGATATCCGGGGAGTCAGCAAGTCCTTCGGCAACCTGAAGGCGGTCGACGACATCAGCCTGCAGGTTTACCCGGGGGAGATCTTCGCCCTGCTGGGTCCCAACGGGGCCGGGAAAACCACCCTCATTGGCTGCATCAGCGGACTGATCCAGCGCTTCGAGGGGCAGATCTCCGTGGCCGGTTATGACGTCCGGGAGCATTACCCGGTGGTCCGGCAGCTGGTGGGACTGGTACCGCAGGAACTCAATTTCGATGGCTTTTTCAAGTCCCGGCATGTCCTCGAGTACCAGGGAGGCTTCTTCGGGGTGCGCCAGTACCGGAAACGGGCCCGGGATCTCCTGGCCGACTTTTCCCTGTCCGCCAAGGCGGACGCCAACAGCCGCTGGCTCTCCGGGGGCATGAAGCGCCGCCTGATGATCTGCAAGGCCCTCATGCACCAGCCGGCCCTGCTCTTCCTCGATGAGCCGACGGCCGGTGTGGATGTCGAACTGCGCGACGAGTTGTGGCAGTACGTGCGAAGGCTTCGGGCCAACGGGACGACCATTGTCCTGACCACCCACTACCTCGAGGAGGCGGAAAACCTGGCCGACCGGATCGGGGTCATCAACGACGGCCAGCTGGTCCTGCTGGAGCGGCGCAACGAGTTGCTCAGTCACTACGGTGAGCGCTGGTTGGAGGTTCGTTTTGACCGGGATGTCCGGCCTGAGCAGTTCAGCGACGCCTGCTGCAACCGGATCGAGCGGATCCGGGAGAACCAGCTGCGCTTTTATTTCCGCGACTCCACCATGCAGGAGCCCGATCCGGAACCGGTCCTCCCGCGGCTGCTGGAGGAATTCAGGGAGGCCGGACTGGTCCCGCTGCGGATCGAGGGAGGACGCAGCCGCCTGGAGGACATTTTCCGCAAGGTGGTCGGCAACCACGCGGCCGGAAAAGGGGAGGGGACCCGATGAAGGAGCCGGACCGAACCCATCCCCGTGAAGTGCTCCCGGAGCTGCCCCCTGAATGGCGAGAGGCCGCGCTCAGGCACACCGGGGAAGTCCGGCAGCGGGCCGTCGGCGAGAGCGGCTGGTGGGGGACCTGGTGCCTCTTTCGCAAGGAGATGCACCGCTTCCTTTCCATCGCCGGGCAGAGCATCGTCAGCCCGGTCCTGACCACCATGCTCTGGTATCTGGTTTTTGGATACTCCCTGGGGGACCGGCTGGACACGGTCAACGGAATCCCCTACACCGACTTCCTGGTCCCCGGCCTGGTCATGATGGCCATGATCACCAACGCCTTTCTGAACAGCGGATTTTCCTTTTTCATCGGCAAGGTCCACGGAACCGTGGTGGACCTCATGGTGACCCCGCTCAAGCCCTGGCAGATCACCCTGGCCTATACCGGGGCCAGCGTTATCCGGGCCATCATGGTCGGCGGGGTGATCTGGCTGGTGGCGGCGGTCATGGGCGCCGGCACCACCTACAATGTCGGCTGGACCCTCCTCTTCATGCTCCTGACCAGCGCCGCCTTCGCCTTGCTGGGGCTGGCCACGGGAATCCTGGCCAAGGACTTCGACCACATCAATTTCATCCCCAGCTTTCTCCTGATTCCCCTGACCTTCCTCGGCGGCGTCTTCTACTCGGTGAAGATGCTTCCGGCCCCGTGGGACCAGTGGTCCCTGCTCAACCCGATCGTCTACATGGTCAACGGCCTGCGCTACGGCATGACCGGAATCAGTGACGTGCCCGTCCTTCCGGGATTGGCCATGGCTACCGTCAGCGTGGTGGTCGGCCTGGTCCTGGTCGTATGGCTGCTCTCCACCGGTCGCGGGCTCAAGCCCTGAGCCTGCCGAACGGGCTCAAGCCCTGAGCGAGCCGAACGGGCTCAAGCCCTGAGCGAGCCGAACGGGCTCAAGCCCTGAGCCAGCCGAAGGGGCAAGCCCTGAGCCAGCCGAACGGGCTGAAACCCTGGTCAGAAGGGGGAGACGGCGGTGGCGGAACTCCACCAGCGGTGGTGTTCGCCGACCAGTTCATCCTCGCCGGGGAAGGGATAGCAGGCGAAATCCTCCTGGTCGCCGACGTAGAAGCCGGACTCGACCACGGGATAGAAGAGGTCCTTGTCCAGGTCGCGGTGGACAATCTTGCTCATCTTGTCGTTGCGGTATTTCAGCGAGGTCAGGCATTCCCGCAGGTGATTGAGGTCGCTGTAGGGAAGGTTGGAGGCGGAGCTCTTCTCGGGATCCGTGGCCAGGCCTTCCAGACGCAGCTCGCAAAAGGCCAGCCTGGGCAGGAAGACCGGATTCTCCGGATTGGTCACGAACTTGGCGAAGGCTTCCGGGGCCAGCGGACTGGCCACCTTGGGGGAGACCGGACAGATCTCCTGGTAGAGGTGATAGCCCTTGCGTTCCGGTATGTCCCCGCTGGAGCGGGACAGCTCCAGGGTCAGTCCGTCCTTGGTCGTCAGATACAGGCTGCCCAGGGCGGAGACGGGCACGTTGGAAAGGACGTTATAGACGGAGACGTAGGTTGACCGGCGCGGCGAGCCGTCGGAATGCGGAACGCATTTGGCCCGGGCCTCTTCCAGCTTGAAGGCTTCCGAACTGAATTCCGGGTCGAGGGCGAAGAACATGGCCGGGCCGCGGGAGAGCTTTTTATCGCCGATAGCCATGTATTTTCCGAACCGGTCAGGCGGCAGTTGGGAATAGATCAGGGCTTCCGGAATAAGGGAGAGGTAAAGGTAGGTTTCCATGGATTGATTAGTGTAGTGAAATGAAGCTAGGATGAGCATGACCATATACCCGGGAAAATCAAGCGAAGGGAGCGCTATCTGGTCCTTCCCCGGATCAGGCCGGCATCCGGGGGGACGGCTTTTCCCTTGAGTCCTGCAATCCGCTGGCCGTTAATGGGCCCCACATGAGCGAGGCCAACCTTGGTGAAACGACCCGTACCCGGCTCAGCCTTCCGGATTATCTAAGGCATCACTTTACCGATACCCAACGCTACCTGATTATCTGGATCATTACCGGGGTGGCCTGTGGACTGGCGGCGGTGGCCTTTCACAAATCCATCGATTTGGTCTGGGAAGTGGTCAGTGGCTTTGCCGAATGGCTGGGGGAAGGCAGCAGCATCATGCCCTATGTCTACCTCGGCCTGGCCCCGGCGGTGGGCGGCCTGGTGACGGGACTGGTTCTGGTCTACCTGGAACCCTCGGCGGCCGGATCCGGAATTCCCCAGACCAAGGCCCAGTACTACCGGGACTTCGGGATCATGCGTCTGCGGGAAGCCTTCTACCGGTTCATCGTGGGCTCCGTTTCGGTGGGATTCGGACTCAGCCTGGGGCGTGAAGGTCCCACCGTCCATCTCTGTTCCGCCATCGCCTCCAAGATCGGGCAGGCTTTCGGCCTGGCCAAGAAGCGCATCCAGGCCATGGTCCCGCTGGGCATGGGGGCCGGCATCTCCGCGGCCTTCAATGCGCCGATGGCGGCGGTCTTCTTTGTCTTTGAGGAACTGATCGGGGACTTCAGCAGCAAATCCTTCTTCGGGATCTTCATCTCGGTGGTCATTGCCGCCGCCGTGCAGCGCCTGCTGATCGGGGAGCATCCGGCCTTCGACATCGAGCTGGGCCTGATCACGACCGACTGGTGGATGCTCCTGGCCGTTCCCCTGGGCCTGCTCTGCGCCTTGTTCGGGCACGCCTTCGTGGTCAGCATTCTCCAGACCCGGCAGGCCTTCCGGACCCGGGTCAATCTGCCGGTCTGGGTCAAGCCCGCCGTCGGCGGCCTGGGGGTGGGGATCATCGGAGCCACCGTGGCCCTGCTTTCCAACGGCAACCACGGGATTTTCGGTATCGGTTACCACGACCTCAACGACGCCCTGAACGGGCGCATGACCATTCTGTTCGTGGTCGGCCTGCTCTTCTTCGGCAAGTTCATCGCCACCGTCCTGGCCTACGGTTGCGGGGGCAGCGGGGGCCTGTTCGCCCCGGCTCTCTTTGTCGGGGGGATGCTGGGAGCCCTCCTGGGGCTATGTTGCCAGCCGCTTTTCCACTACACCGACGAAATTGTCGGGGGCATGGCCCTGCTGGGGATGGGCGCTTTCTTCGCCGCGGTCATTCGCTGCCCGATGACCTCCATTGTCATCATCTGGGAAATGACCGGCCAGTACGCCCTGATCCTGCCCCTGATGGTCGGCAACATGCTGGCCTGGCTGATCGCCAGCAAGCTGCAGTCGGTGCCGCTCTATGACGCGCTCCTGCTGCAGGACAAGATCAACCTCAAGAAGCTGCCCCATTACCAGGGGGACCAGGACTGGCGCAACCTGCCGGTCAGCACCATCATGACGTTCGACCCGGTCTCCCTGCCGGTGAAAATCACCGTCAAGGAAGCCCTGGCGACGATCAAGCGCGACGAGTGCAAGCACCACGCCTACCCACTGCTGGACGATGCCAACCGCCTCAGCGGGATGATCACCCACCACGA